>CAVLCS010000051.1:16056-19073 GCA_963661675.1 Bulleidia sp. | reverse complement strand
GTCTCGATCTCAAAGCGGTCGATCACGACGGACGGGTCAACGGCATAGATGGTGATATCATTCCAGCCCTGCTGTACGTTCACGCTGAAGTCCAGCTTCTCGTACATGCGGAGCACGTTGCTGCTCCACGAGCCGCCGGTCGTGCGGTTGCCCTTGAGGATGGTCGGTGCAGCATCGCCAACACCGATCGCCAGATTCATGGAACGGGCCACGCCGTTCTCACTGCCTTCGTTCAGGGTCGGCAGACGCTTGAGCACGCCCTTATAAGTGCCGGCCTTCTCGAAGTAAACATGATAGGTCAGTTTCGCGGTATTGTTCCAGTTCTCGGTATGTGCGGCGGTATCCGTGGTCTTCATCGTGTCGCCGTGCTGTGCGCTGGACTTGACGACAGACCATGCATTGGATGCACCGTCGGTCTTCTGAGAATAATGCTCTGCTTCAACGGCTACATAACCGTTTGCCTCAACAAAGCCATCCTTGGCATCTGCGGTGGACTTTTCTGCGTTTACCGTGAAGGAAGCGACCGGATCGCCGGTCTTCTGACCGTTTTCCGCCTGATAGATCTTGATCGTGCCGCTGGCGTTCTCGGTCAGTTTGCTCCAGTCAACGGATACGGTCACACGCTGCTCCGTGCTGACATTGCCGCTGTCTGCCGACAGAGTGATCCAGTCTGCACTCGGCTCTGCAACCCAGTCAAACGCCTGCACATCCTTGCTGAATACATCAAAGTAATGCTCCGTATCTGCGGCGGCGCTGCTGAAGTACATGGTACCCTTGCCCGCTGTGGTCTCGTTCTCGCATGCCGCGCCGATGCCGTTTCCGATCTCAGCTTCCGCATATGCACTATTGCTGATGCGGTTGTAATTGCCGCCCGGGTGGCTCAGCTTCATCATGTTGGTCCACTTGTTGTTGTTCTGGCTGTTGAACTCCTTTACGCCGTTGTCAATGCGGGTGCCGGCAGCCTTGCCCAGTTCAGCATATACCGCTGCACTGCCTACACGGCCCTGTGCCGCGGCAAGCTGGTTCTTCTGATAGTAGATATGCTCCTCAGCGGCATCGCGCATCGCCATGGCGTTGTAATATACCTGCTGATAGAACGCGGTCTTATACTTCTTGTCCAGCTTGTTGTAAATGCTCTCCAGATCGTCTACGACTGCGTTGCAGCGCTCGAGGAACAGCAGACCTTCGTCGCCGTTGGCCGTTACGCTGAACTGACGTTCTGCAGGATCGCCGGTGTTGAAGTGATACGGCTTTTTCGTGCCGACCAGCTGGTAATAACGGTCCATCGCATCTGCGACCTTGGCCGCATCGGCATCGTTCAGCGCATAATCGCGCTTGGCCTGCTCGGTCAGGTACAGCGACTTGATGGTCTTGTCGTTATACGCATCCGGGTCCCACGCGAGCTTCATGAAGAACTCCATGGACTGGTCGCCCGGCTTGATATCACCGACGTTGAGGATCCACTGATCGTCTGCGCCGGTCTCGACTGCACGGTGCATTTCCTCACTCATCGTGGAGAGCTGGATCTCGTTGGTCCACAGATAGCTGCGCGGAGCGCCCCAGTAGGAAGCGTGATAGTAAACGCCTGCGCCGCCCTTACGCGCTGCTTCTGCCGCAGACGGCGACTGACGCAGATAGTTCTGGTTATCCTCCGCCCACATCAGGGTGATGTCTTCGTACTCCGGCTGCTGGAGGAACTTGTCCAGACCGGCGTTATAAACGTCGTTCATTTCCTTGTACGGAATGAGCACCTGCGGCACCTGATTTGCCGGAACGCCATATACCTCTTCGATCAGCGCACGCTGGGTCTTGATGACATCCTCCATCATTTCGACCTTGCTGTTATTGTACTTTGCGCCGTTGGAGAAGCCGAACGCGCCGTCATGCACGCCGCGGATGCCGACCGTGAGAATGGACTCGAAATCCTTGTTGGTCTCCAGACGCTCACGCCAGTAAGCCACCAGAGCCGCCTTGTTCGTGGTGAAATCGTAGGACTTGCACACATCGTCCTTGCTCTTGCCGGACGGCGGCGTGCACTGATCCTTGTACTCCTGATAGTGCTTGTTGATCCACGGGCTCCACTCGCCGGTGTTGGTGCGCAGCAGGATGTCGCAGTGCGTGGTTCCGAACACGATGCCGTAATCGTTTGCCGTCTTGGCATTGACCGGAACACCGTTTTCATCGACCTTCATGTTGAACGAGGTCGTGCCCTCGTGCATCGCCGGCCAGATGAAGTTGCTCTTCAGACGGAGCAGCATTTCAAACACATGACGGTAGTAGTTCTCATCCGGCGTGCCGCCCTTCATGATGGAGCTGTCCGTCGGGAACTTCACGCGCGCCCAGTCCATTGCGTGCTCCTCATCGTTGATGAAGATACCGCGGTACTTGACCGCCGGACCGTCGTTTACGACTGCCTTGGTGTAGTCCACGTCAATCTTGTCCTTGACATCAACGGCAACGTCCGAATACCAATAATACGGCGAAACGCCGATCTCCTCGGAGATGGAGTAGATACCGTAGATCGTGCCGCGTGCGTCGCTGCCCGCGATAACGAGCGCCTTCTTCACGCCGTCCATCGGGTTGTCGATCTCCTTGATGGCGTAGGCTTCCCACTTGCCCTTGATTTGCTTGGCCTCATCGAACTTGCCGTCCGCGATGAGCTTCTGAATCATCGGGCTGTCGTTGATGGAGCCGACGATAACCGCGTAATCCGCCTTGACGTTCGCGGTGTCCGTCACCATCTGCGGCACCTTGTTCTGCTCTGCCGCCGCGAGACGCTCGGCCTGCTTTTCCTCGTCATCGACGAAAATCTGCTGGATTTCCTTGTAGTCGATCGCGCCGGTTACCATTGCGATGTCCTGCCGCAGATCACCGACAGCGCGCTTGATCTGGCTGTAGGTGCGGGATGCAAACTTGTCTGCATCCGAATTGGTGTACGCCGCATCCATCACGATGGGCGCTACGACCTTGCCGTTGTAGATGGAATCCGCAGTCGATACGGTCTCGCCGCCGGAGGA
>CAVLCS010000051.1:0-15900 GCA_963661675.1 Bulleidia sp. | reverse complement strand
TTCTGCCGTAATCTTGGTGTTCGGGGTGGTGACCTTGGTGCCGGTCGAGTCCTTTTCGGCCGTTACCTTTTCGACCGTGCCCGTACCGGAAATGCTGACATTATCCGCCTTGACGGTAATCTCGGAAACCGAAGCGCCGCTGTCCACCTTGACCGCCGCGTTATCCTTTGCGGCAACAATGCCTGCTGCCTTTGCGCCGTTCGACAGGGAAACCGTCTTGCCGCCGCGAACCACGATGCGGCCTTCGACGGTCACGCCGTCCAGCTTGATCTCGGAGAGCGTCACGCCGTCACCGATGATGAGATCGCCCTTGATAACGGTTCCTTCTGCAATCTGCTTGTCGCTGCGGAGGACTACGTTGCCCTCGACCGTCTTGTCGATGCTGTCGTAGTGCTTAACCATGTTGTACATGATCTGTGCGAACTCGGCACGGGTGATGGTGCCGGTCGGGTTGAGCTTGCCGTTCGAGCCGTTGACGTAGCCTTCGCTGACCATGGCCGCAACTGTTTCACGCGCCCATGCCGCAACCAGCTCATCATCGCTGAACTTGGAAAGACTGCCTGCCGCACCGCCGTTCAGCAGAAACGCTCTGGACAGGACCGCGAATGCCTCCTGACGGGTGATCGGTGCTTCCGGGTTCAGCCGGTCGCCCGAGCCCTGAAAAACGCCCATCGCAACGGCCTTTGCCATATCGGCGTAGTACCAGTCGTTCGGGGTGATATCCACAAACCGGGACAGGTTCGCCTGCTCGGTTGCACCGAACACGCGCGAAACGATGGCTGCCATCTGGGCACGGGTCAGCGTGCCGGAGGCGTTGATCTGGCCGTTCGAACCGTTCAGCAGTCCGTTCTGAATGGCCGCCTCGATGGCGTTTTTCGACCAGTCCTTCGGGATATCCTTGAAATCCGAAAGATCGGCCGCAAATGCGCTGCTCATCGAACCGAGCACCATGCTGCCGGCTAACGCCAGAGATACTATCTTTCTGTTCATTCACTTACTCCTTTTCCTTTTGCGCTCTGTTATGCGGGTATGCCCCGCCGATTGCCTGTATTAGTGCGTTCCGCACAGCGCCTTTGCCTGATCCAGCACGGATACGCTGATCGTATCCGGAACGACCCAGATGCTGCCGAAACGAACGGCGCCGTCTACTTTCTGCTCTTCGCACAGGCGCCGCAGCAGAAGAACGGGAACGCCCGTCTGCCGAGATGCCTCGGGTAAAAAAATGTACTCCATATGCACACCTGCTTTTGTTTTCTTTCTATGGCTTGATAGTAACACCCTAACATGTCAGTGTCAACCCGTTAAATAATTTTCTAACATTCATGCAGTTTGTATTGTTCATTTTCATCGAGAATACCGAATATTTTTACGTTTTCTTAATTTTAATTTCTTGCCACAGCAGAATTATCATAGGAATCTTCTCTGCATTGCAAGGCAAAAAAACACAATCCCCGAAGGCCATGGAATAACCTTCGGGGATCGTGTTAGGGAGTTTTCCTATATGCAATGAGATAAAATCAGAATGGAAAAATCAGCGCTGAATGCGGCCGGAACCATCGCCGCCGGCCAGCTTCTCGACCTCAGCGACCGTAACCATGTTGTAGTCGCCCTCGATGGTGTGCTTGAGCGCAGAGGCCGCTACTGCAAACTCGATCGCGTCCTGCGTGGACTTGCCGTTCAGCAGAGCGTAGATCAGGCCGCCGCCGAACGAATCGCCGCCGCCTACGCGGTCGATGATGCGGAGTTCGTACTTCTTGGAGAAGCAGTATTCGCCGCTCTTGACGTCGTACAGCATTGCAGACCAGCCATTATCCGATGCGGAATGGCTCTCACGCAGGGTGATGGCAACCTTCTCAAAGCCGAACTTGTCGGCCAGCTGCTTGGCTACCGACTTGTAGCCCTCGCGGTTAATTTCACCGGCGTAGATGTCGGTCGCCTCAGCCTCGATGCCGAATACGTCCTTCGCGTCCTCCTCGTTGGAGATGCAAACGTCAACGTACTGGCACAGGTCAGTCATGGCCTCGCGGGCCTGCTCACGGGTCCACAGCTTGCCGCGGTAGTTCAGGTCGCAGGAAATCTTGACACCGTGTGCCTTAGCTGCCTGGCAGGCCTCACGGCAGATGTCAACCACATTTACGCCCAGTGCCGGCGTAATGCCGGTAAAATGGAACCAGTCCACGCCCTCGAAGATGGCATCCCAGTCGAAATCTGCGGTGGTCGCCTCCTGGATTGCAGAGTGTGCACGGTCGTAAATGCAGACCGAGCCGCGCTGCGACGCACCCTTTTCGTTGAAATAAATGCCGACACGGTCGCCGCCGCGGACGATCATGCTGGTGTCAACGCCGTAGCGGCGCAGAGAATTCACAGCCGCCTGGCCGATGGCATGTGCGGGCAGCTTGGTGACGTAAGCGGCATTCATGCCGTAGTTTGCGAGAGAAACGGCTACGTTCGCCTCACCGCCGCCAAACGAAAACTCGAGGTGGTCGGCTTGAACAAAGCGTTCATAATTGTACGGCTGAAGACGGATCATCAGCTCGCCGAAAGTTACAACTTTCATGATAAAGCTCCTTGTAAGATAAAAGTTTCTGACAAAGCGGAAAGTACAGCGCTGAGAGTGCAGAGAACGTAAAACGAGACTTTTGCAGGGTAAGGCCTACATTCTCTCCACCCTTTGCGCGTTTACCTCCTTACTTATTTCTTGCTTCTTTTACGATCTCGCGGGACTTCTTGCAAAGGTCGATGATCTCGTCCCACTTCTGGTTGTCGATAAGGTCGGCCGTAACCATGTAGGAGCCGCCGCAGGCCGCAATGATCGGGCTGGACAGGTAATCCTTGAGGTTCTTGAGGTTGACACCGCCGGTCGGCATGACCTTGAACATCGGGAACGGTGCACTCATGGACTTGATCTTCGCCAGACCGCCGGACTGCTCCGCCGGGAAAAACTTGAGCACCTCAAGACCGAACTTGAGCGCCTGATGGTAGTCGGACGGCGTGGTGCAGCCCGGATAGATTGCGATGTTCTTTTTCTGTGCGTAAGCGACAAGCTCTGCGTCGAAACCCGGGGTTACGATGAACTCTGCGCCTGCCGCGATGGCCTCGTCGATCTGTGCGGTAGTGGTGACCGTGCCTGCGCCGACGATCATATCCGGACAGGTGTCCTTCATGGCCTTGATGGCCGCCGGTGCGCCTGCCGCGCGGAAGGTGACCTCAGCAACGGGTACGCCGCCCTCGCAGAGCGCCTTCGCCAGCGGTGCGGCATCGCGTTCCGGGTGGTTGAGTTTGATGACCGGCACAACGCCGATCTCGGAAATCTTCTGGTTGAGCGTATTCATGGAAATTCTCCTTATATAGACAGTCCTGCTTGGGAGTGGGTCAGCCGGAGAACGGTTCTCCGGCCGCCAACTCCTTGATTGAAGACTTGAACGTGGCTGATTAAGCTAAGTATTTTTTCAGGGTTGCGCGGACTGCACCCGGGCCGGCCAGCAGCTCGCAGAACATGCCCTCGATCTTGTCCGCCAGACCGGCCTGCACCAGATCGGACGCAAAAATCTCCTGGTTGGCAAGAATGGGACGCAGTTTATCGCCCACGCTGGACGGCTCGCCGAACTGGATGCCCTCCAGCTGCTTTTGCAGGGTATCGAGCAGCGGATCACTGGAAACCTCCATCGACTTGCCCGCATCGTCGATGCCGAGCAGGTAGCGCAGCCAGCCCGCGATAGCCAGCGGGATATAGGTCAGCGCGGTAACATCCAGCTTGTCGGATGCGATGTAGCTCTTGATGGTCTCACCGAAGCGAATAGGCATTTTCAGACTGGTGTCGGTCGCAATGCGCTGCGGCGTATCCGGAATGAACGGATTCGGGAAGCGCTGACCCAGCACCTCGTGGATGAAGTCGGTCGGACGGATGATGCCCGGGTCGGTCACGACCGGCATACCCTCGTCATAGCCGATATGCTCCACGAGCGCTTTCAGCTCGGTGTCCTGCATTTCCTTGGCAATACTGGTGTAGCCGAGCATGCAGCCGTAGACTGCAAGTGCGGTGTGCAGCGGATTCAGACAGGTGGTGACCTTCATGCGCTCGGTGCGGTTGACCGTGTCGCGGTCAGTCATGTATACGCCCGCCTTTTCGAGCGCCGGACGGCCGTTCGGGAAATTATCCTCGACAACGAGGTACTGCGGGATCTCCGCGTTGACGAACGGCGCGATAAACGTGCCGCGGCTGGTGACGATAGGCGCCATATCTTCGATGCCGTCGGCAGCGAGTGCATCTTCGACCACCTTGGCCGGACGCGGCGTGATCTTGTCGATCATGCTCCACGGGAAGGAGACCGTGTTCTCGTCGTTCATGTAGGCAACGAAACCGTCATCGACAAAGCCGTTCTCCGCCCATGCGCTGACAATTTCCATGATGCTCGAACGCAGCTTTTCGCCGTTGTGCGAGCAGTTGTCCATGCTGGTCAGCGCGATGGGGTACTTGCCTGCCTTGTAGCGCTCGAGCATGAGCGCCGTTACCATACTCATGGCATGCTTGGCGTTCGCCGGACCGTTCTTCATGTCCTCGACAACGACCGGCAGCAGATTACCGTCCATGCCGCGCAGGGTGTATCCCTTTTCGGTGATGGTAAAGCTGGCCATCTGCAGTGACGGTGCGGTAAAGATACGGCGCAGTTTCTCCATTTCGGCAGCGTCCGTGCTGTCCGCCTTGATGCTGTCCGCAACGGCGGCCACGATTTCGCGCTCGGTCGTGCCGTCCGGCTTGAGACCGACCATCATGGTCAGCTCGTCATACGGCTTGTAAATCTTGTCGATAATGTCGTAGTCGAAGGTATCCACCGCGATAACGCCGCGGTCGGCTTCGCCTTCGTTGAGCAGCTTCTGCTGCAGACGTGCCACAAAGCCGCGGAAAATGTTGCCCGCGCCGAAGTGTACCCAGATGGGCGCTTGTGCGGTCTTTTCGCGCATGGCGGCAATATCAAACCCCGGCAGACGCACATTCAGCAGGTTCCATTCGGCCTGCCGCGTTAAACGCTGCACATTCTCTAAATTCATCTTCATTTGTTATGCGTCCTTTCTGTTCAGACCAAAGTACGCGGCCGCGTTGTTGAAGCAGATATCCTGCACCATGCGGCCCATGGTTTCCAGATCGTTCGGATACTCGCCGTCCTCGATGAGTGCGCCCAGCTTGTCGCACAGGATACGGCGGAAATACTCGTGACGGGTAAAGCTGGTGAACGAACGCGAGTCGGTCAGCATGCCGACAAAGGTCGAGATCAGACCGGTTTCGAGCAGTTCGTCCATCTGGTTGCGAATGCCGCGCACATGATCCTCGAACCACCACGCCGCACCGAACTGCACTTTACCCTTGACCGGTGCGGATGCGAAGTTGACCGCCATTGTGCTCATCATCGCGTTGTCGCACGGATTGAGACAGTACAGAACCGTATTCGGCAGGGCGTCCTTCTTTGCGAGGTCGTCCAGACACGCGGAAAGCTGTGCCGCGTTCGTCGGTGCGCCTACGCTGTCGCAGCCGATGTTGATGCCGAGTTTCTCTCGCAGTGCAGTGTTGTTGTTGCGCTGTGCGCCGAGGTGCATCTGCATCGCCATGCCGCGTTTTGCGTACTGCTTGCCGAGCCAGAACTGCATCTCCGAGCAGAAACACAGCGCCTCTTCATCGGTCAGCTTTTTGCCGCTCAGCGCCTTGCGGAACACCTTGTCGGCATCGCCGCCGCGCTGGTAAGCGAACGTCAGATAGCCGTGGTCGGCGAGCAGACAGCCTGCATTCTGGAAATGGTTGAGTGCGGCGCGCAGACCGTCCTTCAGATCGTCAAGCGACTGGATTTTTCTGTTGTACTGCGTTTCCAGCAGTTGAACGGCCTGTCCGAAGTCGGGCGCGGCAGCATTCATCAGCCGGTCGGGACGGAACGTCGGCAGGACCTGCAGAGAGATCTCCGGATCGTCCTTAATCTTCAGGAGCCATTCCAGCGAGTCGAACGGCTCGTCGGTCGTACACAAGGCAACAACCTTGCGCTGCTCGAGCAGGCCGAGGGCGTCATAGCCCGGCTGTGCGAGCTTTTCGTTGCAGGCGTTCCAGATGCGCTCGGCGGACTCGCCGGTCAGCGGCTCGTCCACGCCGAAGTAGCGCTGCAGCTCGAGGTGCGTCCAGTGGTACAGCGGATTTCCCGGGATATGCTCCACGGTCTCCGCCCACTTCTGGAATTTCTCGCGGTCGGGCGCGTCACCGGTGATGTACTCCTCCGGCACGCCCATGATGCGCATGGCACGCCACTTATAATGGTCACCGCCGAGCCAGACCTGCGTGATATTCTCGTAGCGCTGGCGCTCGTAGATTTCCTTTGCGGAAAGGTGGTTGTGATAATCAAAGATCGGCATATCTGCCGCGTACTTGTCAAACAGCGTCTGCGCGGTCTGGCTGTGCAGCAGGAAATCCGCTCCCATAAACGTTTTCATAAGCTCTGTCCTTCCATGGCTTTCATAAGGAAAGGCGCCGTCTCCGAAGAAACGGCGCCTTCGGACTTACAGCAGCAAGGGGGAAAACTGCCGTTACTTGTCCATTTTGTCGATCGCTTCCCACAGACCGAGCAGATAGTTTGCACCGATCGCACGGTCATACAGACCGTAGCCGGGCCGTGCCTGCTCGCCCCAGATCATGCGGCCGTGATCCGGTCGGATATAGCCCTCGAAGCCGGTGTCATGCAGTGCACGAACGACTTCGAACATATCCAGATCGCCGCAGCTGCTCAGGTGGGCGGATTCATCAAAATTCTTCGGGTCGTAATGCTTGATATTGCGGATGTGGGCGAAGTGGATGCGTCCTCTGTCACCGAACTCCTTCATAATGGCCGGAATATCGTTCTCCACATCACTGCCCAGACTGCCGGTGCACAGGGTCAGACCGTTGTAGCGGCTCTCGTTGAGCGAGAGGAACTTGCGGATGTTCTCCGCATTGGTGATGACCTTGGGCAAACCGAACAGCGGCCAAGGTGGATCGTCCGGATGGATGGCCATGGTGACGTCGTATTTCTCCGCATAGGGAACGACGGCATCCAGGAAATACTTCATGTTCGCCCAGTATTCTTCCTGCGACATGTTCTGATAGAACTCGATATCGGCTGCCATTGCGCCTAAGCGCTCCGGCTCCCAGCCCGGCATGGAGTAGCCGCGGGAACGGGTCTCCATCTCTTTGGCGATGGAGGCTGGGTTCATTTTAAGTACCTGTTCGTGACGGTACGCCATCGCATTGGAGCCGTCCGGCAGCGGGAACGCAAGGTCGCTGCGGATCCAGTCCATTACCGGCATGAAGTTGTAGCACAGGCACTTTACGCCGTTCTCATGCAGGTTTTTGATGGTCTCAATGTAGTTTTCGATGTACTTGTCACGGGTCGGCAGACCCTTCTTGATGTCCTCATGGATATTGACGCTTTCGATGACTTCCATTTCCAGACCGGCGGCGTTTACCTCGTCGCGCACCTCACGGATGGCCTCGACCGGCCATACCTCACCTACCGGGATCTTCGGCAGGCAGGTCGCAACACCGGATACGCCCGGGATCTGGCGGATCTGCTCCAGCGTCACACTGTCGTCCCCGTGCGGGAACCAGCGTAAGATCATTTTCATTGGGGTACTCTCCTTCGGTTTATGCGCCGAATACCAGATTCGGCAGCCACATGAAGATCTGCGGTACGAAGATCAGCAGCGCGATCTCCGCAAAGATGACCGCGAAGAATGGCAGACTTTCCTTTGTGTATTCCTCTACCGGACATTTCAGTATCGCGCAGGCGGAATACATTGCAGTGCCTACCGGCGGGGTCATGCCGCCGAGGGTTACGGTGGTCATGAATACGATGCCGAAGTGGACCGGATCCATGCCCATGCTCTGTACGATCGGCAGGAAGATCGGGGTGAGCAGCAGGGTGTTGACCGTGCCTTCCATGAACATGCCGCTGACGAATACGAAGATGCAGATGATCAGGGTGATGATGTACAGGTTGCTGCTCATACCGGTGATGAGGGTTGCCATGGTCTGCGGAACCTTGTCATAAACGATGCCGTAGCCCATGATGGCGCTTGTCATGATGATGAACAGGATAACGCCGTTGTCTGCGAGGGTGGTCTTGGTGACTTCGATCAGACCCTTGAAGGTCATTTCCTTGTAAACGAACTTGCCAACGAGGAATGCGTATACGCAAGCGAACGCACCAGCCTCAGATGCGGTGAAGATACCGCCGCGGATGCCGACGATCAGGATGATCGGGAACATCAGTGCCCAAATGCTGTCTACGAAAGCCTTCCACAGTTCGCCCGGCTTAGGCGGACGCGGATTCTCTACCGGATAGTTGCGGTGCTTGGCAATGCCCCAAGAGGACGCCATCAGAATGATGCACATCAGTGCGCCCGGAATGATACCGGCGAGGAACAGTTTGCCGATGGATACGTTGCCGGTAACGCCGTACAGGATCAGACCGACTCCGGGCGGGATCGTAGCGGTGATGAGCGAGCTCATCGCGTTGACCGCACACGCATAGCCCTTGGAATAGCCGCGCTTGAGCATGGACGGGCCGAGGATACGGGTCTCCATCGCGGCGTCTGCGCATGCGGAACCGGATACGCCGCCCATCAGAGTGGACAGTACACAGGATACCAGTGCCAGACCGCCGGACAGGTGGCCGACTGCGACCGTTGCGAACTTGATCAGGCGCTTGGTCAGGCCGGTCTCATTCATCAAGTTGCCGGCCAGCACGAAGAACGGAACCGCCAGCAGCGGGAAACTCTGCGTGCTTGCGACCATCTTCTGCACCGGCGTGATCCACGAGATATCCGGGGTGACAACGAAGAACGCCAGACTGGCTACGCCGATGGTATAAGCCAGCGGCACGCCTAAAAACAGCAGTACGAGGAACAAAATTGCAACCATTCCCATAGCTTACACCTCCTCCATTCCTTCGATGGTGTCGTCAACGACGATGGGTTCCTTCCAGTGACGGATCAGGTCGATGATCTGCTCGATGAGCGTCAGGATCATCAGAATCGACAGCACCGGAACAGCCGCCGTTGCGAACGAATAGCTGATCTTGAGTGTCTGATAGGAGCGCAGTGCATTCTTCATGCACAGGATAACGCCCCAGTAGGTTACGAATACCGAGAAGCCCAGGCACAGGATGTACGAACCCAGTGCCAGCACCTTCTGCATCTTTTCGGGGAAACGCTTTACCAGCAGGTCTACGCCCATATGGCTGTGCTTTTTCAGCGCAAGATCTGCACCGATCATACTGATCCAGATGAACATGAGCTGAGAAGCGTCAACGCTCCAGATCATGTTGACATTCGGGGTCAGACGGACAACAGCCGAGATGAATACGAGCAGTACGACCGCAACCAGCATGATCGAACCGATTACCTGCTCTGCGCGGGCAATCGCCTGATTTAATTTTTTCATAGTGCGGTTACTCCTTTTCTTGCTGTCCGGTGGAGGGCCTGCGCTTCAAACAGCAGGCCCTGTTCCGGTGTGGAGAGAATAAGATAGAAAAAAGAGGGGTTATAGTCTTGCTTACTGGCCCAGAGCCTCATCGATCTGCTTCTTCAGATCGGTCCAGCCCATGGTCTCATATACCTTGGCGGTAGCTTCCTTGAAGAGGTCCTTGTCTACTTCAACGAACTCTACGCCGGCCTTCTTGATTTCTTCGTTGTTTTCCTTCTCAGTCTGGAGGGTCAGATCGGTTGCATAGTCGCCAGCCTCACGAGCCTTCTCGACCAGAATGTCCTTGTACTCGTCCGGCAGGTTCTGATACCAGTCCTCGCTGATGACCAGGCCGGTGTACAGCAGGAAGTGCTCGGTCTCTGCGCAGTACTTGGTAACTTCCTGCAGAGAGGAGTTGTAAACTGCGGTGGTCTGTGCCTCAACGCTGTCGATGACCTTGCCCTGCAGGCCGCTGTATGCTTCGCTCCAGGCCAGGCTGGTCGGCGTTGCGCCCAGTGCCTTCATGGATTCCTGTGCGACCTGAGAACCCATCGTGCGGACACGCATGCCCTTGAGGTCCTCCGGCTTTTCTACCTTGGTCTGCGTCCAGAAGTTACGCGCACCCTGATACCAGTTGCAGCCGAGGTCGCGCAGGCCGTGATTCGTGAGTTCCTCGTCCCAGCCCTTGAAGATGTCGGTGTCGATGAACTTGCGTGCGTTCTCAACCGAATCAAATACGTACGGGCCGGTGTAGATCGCCATATCCGGTACATAATCGGCCAGCATGCCGGTGTCGATGATGACGCCGACGTTGGAGCCGTTCATGGCCTGCTCGAGCACGTCTGCGGTGTCGCCCAGCTGGCTGGACGGTGCAACCTCGATGTTAACTGCACCATCGGTCGCTTCCTTCATATCCTCAGCGAACTTGTTCAGACCGGTTACGATCGGGTCGGTGTCGGTGAGCACGGTGCCGATCTTAAGGGAGTAGGTATCACCGGAACCGCCTGCGCTGTCCGAGCCGCCGCCGGAATTTCCGCCGCCGCACGCTGCCAGACCCAGTGTCATGCTTGCTGCCAGAGCGATAGCCGCCATACGCTTCATCGTGAACTTATTCATATTTTTTCCTCCTTAAATTTTGCCTTACTCTTTGCCGAACGTTCTGTGTTCGTTCCTGTTGGCGTTATACTATCACTCTAACATGTCAGTGTCAATGTGTTTTTCCCACTTTCTGCGATAGCAACAACTTTTATTTTATGGTTTGTGCACGAATTACAAGCCGTTTTCGCGGAATCCTATTGTTTTTTTGCTTTTGCATTTTTGATGCAGTAAAATTTTTATATTATATTCTTGCCTTTGCAGGGCAGCAAAAGACCGCTCCTTCCGTGCTGCCACGAAAGGAGCGGTCTTTCACCTGTTATTTTCTTGTCATCGCCCGAGGGTCAGCAGCGTATTCTCCTCTGCCGTTTCACTGGCGAAGTAATCCGGATAGCTTTCCCGCAGTTCGGTCTCTTCCTCGTCCAGCTTCTGCAGATGGCTGCCCAAAATCTCCTGCGCTTCGGCCAGCTGGCCGTTTTCCAGTGCGCGGAGCAGCTCCACATGCTGCATGACGGTCTGCTGGGCCGTGCCTGCCGTCCGCAGGCTGAGCAGGCGCACGCGCTTATAATGTGTGTTCATCTGCTCGAGGATATCCCACGCAAGCGGCTCGCCTGCCTGCACGAAGAACAGCCGATGGAACGCATCGTCATATTCGAGCAGTTCCTCGTAGTTCTCCTCGGAGGCCGCCGCAAGCTGTTTCTGGATCAGCTCGTTCAGCTCCTTGAGCTGGTCAAAGCCGGTCTGCTCCAGGAACGGCTCGAGCACCGCCGTTTCCAGACTCTTGCGCATGAACCGCTCCTGCGCGGCACGGCGCATGTCAATGCGGGTCACTGTCGTCTCTCTCTGCGGCAGGCTGAGCACCAGTCCGTCGCGCTGAAGGCGAATGAGCGCCTCTCTGACCGGTGTGCGGCTCACTTTCAGCTGCACCGCCAGCTCCTGCGTGCTCATTGTCGTTCCGGGCGCAAGATTTAAGTTCAGTATCTGCGTCCGCAGGGTCATATAAACCTGATCCTGCACACTGTATCCAACCTGCATGGTATCCCTCCTGCTTTCGTTCGATTATTTGATACTGACATGTTACCATAATTCTTTGCATTGCACAAGCGTTCTCGAATATACAAATTTCCGCGATTTTTGAAGGGTTATTCAGATATTTTGACCGGTTATCTGCATTTCATCTGCAAAACAGGATTGCAGATTGTTTCCTTCGGCTTGCAATATTAACAAAAAATTTATATAATAGAGCTATATCAACAGAAGGCGGAAACAGTCATGAAACGTATCTCGCTATTTCCCGGGTCCGCTTTTGCGGGCAGCGACCTGCCCCTGCGGATCAAGGTGCGCCGTATCTGCGCATTTTCTTTCGGCACGCTGCTGCTGGCGTTTTTCAGCTGCGTGATCTCGCTGTATTACTGCGCCCAGCAGTATCAGACCACATTCGGCGTCAATTACACGCAGAGCACCATTCTCAATCAAGCGGCCTACACCAACGAGCTGCTCGTCAGCTATCAGGAGTTCCCCTCTGCGGAGAGCGCAGACGAACTGCGCCGTGCCGTGGCCGCCGGACAGCGTGCAGTAACGCTGCTCGACACCCTGCCCACCGCGACCGACGAACAGCGTATGCTCGCGACCGCCATCAGCCGCACCTACGGCACCTATGCGGACAGCATCGGCAGACTGCTGACGGCCGCCTCTGTGGAAACCTCCACGCAGGCGTTCCACCGGCTGTGCAACGAGTGCCACGAGATTGGCGGGTATGTGGATACCTATCTCAAACAGCTGATTCAGCAGACGCTGTCCGACAGCCAGGACGAATATCAGGCGCAGCTGCATGTCATCTGGTTCAGTCTGGTCATTATTATCGCGCTGCTGTTTTTCTCCGGCTTTATGATGCTGTATCTGGCCGGATTTGTCACACAGAGCATCGCCCAGCCGATTACCGTGCTGGCCAGCGCCGCACAGTCGCTTGCCGCCAACCACATGGATATTCCCGATGTGCCCGCACAGACAAACGACGAAATCGGCATTTTGACGCGTAATTTCAACCGCATGAAGGCCGACTGCCGTCAGCTGCTCGTCACCCAGCAGGAAAAAGAGGAGATCACCCGCCACCTGTTCGACGAGCACCTCAAGCGCACCGAGACCGAGCGGCAGCTGTCCTCCGCACGGTTCAGCGCGCTGAAAAACCAGATCAACCCGCATTTCCTGTTCAACACGCTCAATCTGGTCACACAGACCGCCCAGCAGGAGCAGGCCGGTCAGACCGAGATGCTCGTGCGGCAGCTTTCCGATCTGCTGCGGTACACGCTGTACAACACGCACGACCGTGTGCCGCTCAGCACCGAGCTTGATGTGCTGTACAGCTACATGAACATACAGGAGGCGCGTTTCCCCGACTTGTTCGGTTTCTGGGTGGACTGCCGCATCGACCCGGAAAGCGTGGAAATTCCCTCGTTCGTGCTGCAGCCGCTGGTCGAAAACGCCGTGCGCCACGGCATTCGCCCGAAGAACGGCGGCGGACTGGTGCGCGTGAAGATCTGCATGCAAGACGCGTTCGTGCGCATCACGGTGACGGATAACGGTGTCGGCATGCCGCCCGAGGTGCTCCGCGCACTCCGTGACGGCACCTATCAGCCGAAAAAGAGCAATTCCGGCATCGGCGTGCTCAATGTTGCCGCCCGCGTGAAAATGCTGTATCCGACCGGAGATTTCCGGATTTTCAGCCGTCCCGGACTGGGCACCTGCATGAAACTCATCTATCCGGCCGTAACGCCGCAGCCGCAGACACTTTTTGAAGAAAGGGGCACACAGCCATGAATTATCAGGTTTTGATCGCAGAGGACGAGGCCGTAACGCGCAATGCCGTACACAGCAGCCTGACCGAACTGCTCCCGACCGCGGATTTTCTTCTTGCGGAGAACGGAAAACAGGCGGTCGAACTGGCAAAAAAGAACAATGGCGTGCAGCTTGCGTTCCTGGATATCAAAATGCCGGTGATGGACGGCATCGAGGCTGCCCGCAGTCTGCGTGCAGAATGGTCAAACTGCCAGATTTTATTTCTCACCGCATACAGCGAATTCTCCTACATGAAGGAGGCGCTGAACATCGGTGCGGTGGATTATCTGCTCAAGCCGTTCACCCAGACCGCACTCGCGGCTGCGCTGCAGAAAGCGCTCGGTCAGCTGACGCTCTACGAGAACGAACAGCAGCTGAATCAGCATTTCCAGTCGCAGATAGAGAAACTGTCGCAGTGGGTGGACAACCAAGTGCTGCTCAACGTCATCAGTGAGCAGCAGAGCGAGCAGAGTATCCTGCAGCAGTTCCGCCGCCGCGGACTGAATTTCCAGGCGGGCGTGTTCGCCGCTATTCGCTGCCCGGAGGGCACCTCGCTTTCGCGTATCTGCGGTATGCTGCGCGGCCATAACTGGGGTTCCGGCATTAAGATGTTCTTTTACGCGCAGCAGAACACCATTCTCGTGCTGTTCGCCGCACCGTCTGCCTACCAGATGAGCAGCGGCTTTACCGAACGGCTGACGCAGTTCTGCCGCAAGGCCGAAAATCTGATGCACCTCAAGCTGTTCTGTGCCGCCGGTCAGCCGTTCGAGCAGCTGAGCGATGCGGCTTACCGGTGTTTCCTGCCGTTTGCGGCGCTGCATTCCTGCTCAGAGGAAGTGCCGTTCCTGCCGATGGACGGAGAACAGCCGTCCTCGCTTGCGGCGTATCTGGCCGACCGGTTCACCGATTCCGAGGCGTTCTGCGCCGCCGTGCAGGCTTATCTGGCCTTTATGGAGCTGCAGCAGTTCAAGCCCGAGCATATCCGGCAGAAACTGTTCGACGCGCTGACCCATGTTGTTCAGCCGTGCCCGCCGTCCGTCATGCAGGAGCTGCGCGACACGGTTCTCGCGTGCGAGAGCACGGACGCGCTGACCGGTCTGCTCCCGCATGTGCGGCAGAAGCTGCTCGCCTCCAGCACCTCTGCGATGGTGCGGGCGGAAAATGCCGACCCGAAAATCATCATTTCCCGGTACCTGCAGCAGCATTTTGCAGAAAATCTCACGCTTGAGGCGGTCGCAGCGGATATGGGACACGCACCGACGTATTTCAGCAAGCTGTTTAAAAAACTGTTCGGGCAGACGTTCATCTCCTATCTGGGCGAACTCCGTCTGGAAAAGGCCAAGGAACTGCTTGTCACCACCGATATGAACGTGAAGGAGATCGCATTCACGGCTGGTTTCCGCGATGCGGCCTATTTCACCAGCCTGTTCCGCCGGGCGGTTGAAATGACACCGACCGAGTACCGCACCCGTCACAAAGAGGAGGCGAGCGCCACTTGAAACGCCTGCTTTCCTGCCTGTGGCTGACCGCTGCCGTGCTTGGACTGACCGTGTTCTGCACCACACAGTTTACCGCCATCACCCGCGGACCGACGTATATCCTGCGCTACGCCGACAACCAGCCGGACGACTATCCGACCACCCAGGGCGGCAAATACTTCGCCGATCTGGTCTATGAGCGCACGCACGGCGATGTCAAGGTGTATGTCTATCCCGATGAGGCGCTCGGCGAGGAAGGCGATGTCATTCGGCAGATTCAGTTCGGCGGCATCGATATGGCGCGTGTGTCTACGGCACAGCTGATCGAGCAGTCCGGACAGTTTGCCGTGCTGACGCTCCCCTATCTCTACCGCGACACCGAACACCTGTGGAATGTGCTTGACGGGCCGATCGGTGATTCCTTCCTCGGCCCGATTGGCGAGAGCGGACTGGTCGGTCTGTCATGGTACGACGCGGGCGCACGCAGCTTTTACACCACCAAGCCTATCCGCACACTGGACGACCTTGCCGGTCTGACCATCCGCGTGCAGGAGGCTGCCTATATGGAGGACATGATCCGCGAACTTGGTGCTTCACCCAAGGCCCTGCCGTACAGCATGGTGTATTCCAATCTGTCCGCCGGCACGGTGGACGGCGCGGAGAACAACTGGCCCTCCTATGTGGCGACACGACATTACCAGGTTGCAAAGTATTTTCTGCTCGATGAGCATGTCCGTATTCCGGAAATGCAGATCATCTCGCAGAAAACCATTGATGCTCTGCCGGAGGAATATGTGCAGATCATTCAGGACTGCGCAAAGGAGTCCGCACTGTATGAACGGGAACTCTGGCAGCAGCGTGAGGCTGAGGCCATGCAGACCGCGGTCGAGAACGGTACGGTCATTACCCGTCTGTCCGAGGCCGAGAAACAGCGATTCCAGACCGCCTGCCAGCCGATTTATCAGAAGTATGCGAAGGAGTATCTGTATCTCGTGCAGAGGATTTTGGATACGAAGT
>CAVLCS010000050.1:0-19487 GCA_963661675.1 Bulleidia sp. | reverse complement strand
ACGCCGGTTTTCGGTCTTAGCCGTTCTTTTTGATGGCATTGATGAGCTGTTCCGCCTGCGGAACGCCGTGCTTCTTAGCCTGCTCGGCCCAGTAGAGGGCCTCGTGCGCATCATGCGGCGTGCCTTCGCCGCGTGCGTACAGGATGGCGGTGTTCATCATGCACGCCACGTTGCCGCCCTGGGCAGCCTTGAGAAAATACTGGAAGGCGAATGTCGCATCCTGCGGAACGCCGGTGCCGGTGCTGTACAGCCACGCCAGACGGCCCATGGCCAGCACGTTGCCGCGGTTTGCTGCGATCTGGTACCAGCGGACAGCCTCGTCCATGTCCTTCTCCAGGCCGCGATCGCCGGTCTCGATCAGGCTGGCGAGCAGTGCCGCCGCACCCGGATGACCGTACTCGGCCGCCTTGCGGTACCAGACAAGCGCGGTCTCCTGATTCTTCACCGTGCCTGCACCCTTGTCGTGGTAGCAAGCCAGATTGAACATCGCAACCGGATCGTTCTGTTCTGCAGCTTTTTTGGTCCACTCGAAGGCGTTCTTGGCGTTCTTTTCTACGCCCTGACCGTGCTCGTACAGCGAGCCGAGCGCACGCTGTGCCGGAGCACAGCCGTCCTCCGCGAGAGCCAGCCACTGACCGGCCGCCTCGGCATAATTGCCTGCCTTATATGCTTCCAGAGCCTGATTGAACGCCTGTTCAACGCTCTGCTGATTTTCCTTGTTCGCTTCCATTGTTTTACTCCTCCAGACAGTACCGCATCCGAAACACGCGGTACACAGATACTTTATTTTATCATACTGCACGCCGAAAGTCCACGGAAAACGGCAAGAAATCGCACGGCATAACCGTATTTCGACAAAAACTTGAAATGTGTGTGAATAGGCTTGCACTTTATGTCGAAAAACCGTAAACTAAAAGCATACCTTAGTGAATAATTAGTAATTAGAAATTAGGAATTGCCATCACCGGCTAAGAAGATTTTCACTGGCGCGGCAGCGCTCACAATTACTAATTACTAACTACTCATTCCTAATTACAAAGAACGGCACTCTATTAAAATGAGGAGAATGTCAAATGGGACTTATCAAAGCAGCAGCAGGTGCAGGCGGCGGTGTGCTGGCCGACCAGTGGAAGGAATATTTTTACTGTGACGCGATAAACGCGGACGTGCTTGCGGTCAAGGGCCGCAAAAAGGTCACCAAGCGGTCGAGCAACACCAAGGGCGATGAGGATATCATCACGAGCGGCTCGGTCATCGCGGTGGCGGACGGACAGGCGATGATGATCGTCGATCAGGGCAAGGTCGTCGAGGCCGCGTTCGAGCCGGGCGAGTTCGTTTACGATTCGTCCACCGAGCCGACCATCTTTGCCGGTTCGTTCGGCGAGAGCGTTGCCAAGATGTTCGCCAATATGGCCAAGCGTTTCACGTTCGGCGGAGAAGCGCCGCGCACGCAGCGCGTGTACTACTTCAACACCAAGGAGCTGACCGGCAACAAGTATGGTACCGCGTCTCCGGTGCCGTTCCGCGTGCTCGATGAGCGGGCGGGCATCGACATGGATATCGGTCTGCGGTGCTTCGGCGAGTACAGCTACAAGATCGTCAATCCCATGCTGTTCTACACCAACGTGTGCGGCAACATGGCCGAGGAGTACCGTCGGGAAAATCTGGACAGTCAGCTCAAAAGTGAGCTGCTGACCGCACTCCAGCCTGCCTTTGCGCGGATCGGTGCGGCCGGTGTGCGCTATTCGGCGCTGCCTGCGCATACGATGGAGATCGCGGATGCGCTCAACGAACAGCTTTCGTCCAAGTGGCGTGAGCTGCGCGGCATTGAGATCGTGTCGTTCGGCGTCAACTCGGTCAAGGCGGACGAAGAGGACGAAAAGACCATCAAGGAGATGCAGCGTGAAGCCGCTTACCGCGACCCGACCCGTGCCGCAGGCACGCTCGTGCACGCGCAGGCCGAGGCGATGAAATCTGCGGCAGCGAACGCGAATGCCGGTCCGGCGATGGCGTTCATGGGCATGAATATGGCCGGACAGACCGGCGGCGCCAACGTGCAGAACCTGTACGCCATGGGCCAACAGCAGGCACAGCAGGCTCCCGCGGCAGGCGAGTGGACGTGCGCGTGCGGACAGACCGGCAATACCGGCAAATTCTGCATGGGCTGCGGCCGACCCAAGCCTGAGCAGAGCAGCTGGAAATGCGTCTGCGGTACGGTCAATACCGGAAAATTCTGTTCCGAGTGCGGTAAACCTCGACCGGAGAATACGACCTGGACGTGCTCGTGCGGCGCTGTTAATCAGGGAAAGTTTTGCTCGGAATGCGGTAAGCCGAAACCGGTACTTTAATCAAAATTCTGCGGCACTCGTTTCCGTAGGGGCGGACCAATGTGTCCGCCCTTGTAAATCCGAACGCTGTGCAAACAATACTGGCACCGGAACGTGTCGGGTCAATCTAAACCAATAAAATTGGTGCAGAGTTGGGGAAGGGCGGACACACTGGTCCGCCCCTACAAAAGCGTTATGGAGATAGATATAACAGGCGGTGAAGAAATGTCAGACAAAGCAACAAACTACCAATGTCCGTCCTGCACGGGACCGCTGCATTTTGACGGTGCCACGGGACGGCTGCAATGCGACTACTGCGGCTCGTCGTTCGACCCGGCGGAGATCGAAAAGCTGTACGCCGAAAAGGAACAGCAGGCCGCGTCTCAGCAGGAGACCGGAAGCGACACCGGTGAATGGGAATCCGCCGGAAGTGCGGACTGGGGCACGGACGCGGACAAGATGCGCGTATACAGCTGTCCGTCGTGCGGTGCACAGCTGATCTGTGAGGAGACTACGGCGGCGACCTCGTGCCCGTACTGCGGCAACCCGACCGTCATTCCGGGACAGTTCAGCGGCATCCTCAAGCCGGACTACATACTGCCGTTCAAGCTGAGCAAGGAGGACGCGGTGACGGCGCTCAAGCAGCACTACAAGGGCAAGCTGCTGCTGCCGAAATTGTTCCGCGACGACAACCACATCGAAGAGCTGCGCGGCATTTATGTGCCGTTCTGGCTGTTCGACGGCGAAGCCGAGGGCAGTGCGAATTACATGGCGACGACCACGCGCGTGTTCCGTCACGGCGACACCGAGATCACCGAAACCAGCTTTTACGAGGTGCAGCGTGCGGGTACGCTGCCGTTCAGCCGCGTTCCGGTGGATGCGTCGCGCAAGATGCCGGATGACTACATGGATTCCATCGAGCCGTTCGATTACAGCAGCCTCAAGCCGTTCTCGACCGCTTATCTGCCCGGATTTTTCGCGGATAAGTTCGATGTTTCGATCGAGGAAAGCCGCGTCCGTGCGGACAAGCGCTGTCGGCAGTCGCTGTCGGACGCGCTGCAGGGAACTGTGCGCAACGGCCGTCCGTACACCTCGGTCACGCCGACCGGCGAGGACATTCACCTCAAGCGCACGGATGTGCATTACGCGCTGATGCCGGTCTGGATGCTGAACACCCGCTGGAACGGCAAAAATTTCATGTTTGCGATGAACGGCCAGACCGGCCGCATGGTCGGCGACCTGCCGGTGGACAGAAAGCGGTTCTGGGGGCTGTTTGCCGCCATTGCCGCGCCCATGACTGCGGTGCTGACGGCTCTGCTGTATTTTCTGTAAGGAGGCGGCATAGATGATGAAAAGTAAGAGAAAAATGCGTCTGGCCGCACTCTTAGCGGTGCTTTTGCTGCTGTTTCCGGCCTTTGCGGTCGAGGACGATATGACGGACGAGAGCGACATCTCGACCACCCAGACAGAAACCGAGCAGACCGACTCGAACGATCAGACTACACAGCTTGGCGGCACGGATTCCATCGACCCGTCGGCGGACAAGCCGCGCGTGTTCGACTACGAGGAACTGCTGTCGCAGACCGAGAACGACATGCTCGAAACCAAGACAAAGGCCATCGCGGAGAAGTACGGCTGCGGCGTCGGCATCATCACGATCGACGACTACACACCGTACGGCAACAGCGCCTACGACGCGGCGGAGCAGCTCTACAACGAGCTTGACCTTGGTGCAAGCGAGGACGGTGACGGCGTGGCTTTGCTGCTCAGCATGGACGACCGCGATTTCGGAACGTATGTGCACGGCGCTAAGGCTGAGGAGATTTTCAGCGATGCCGTTCTGCAGGACTTGGAGCCGTATTTCCTGGATAATTTCAGCAATGACGACTGGTACGGCGGCTTTTCGGACTTTGTTTCCGGCTGTGAGTGGTATCTGCAGCATGTGGCCGAGGGCGGCGAAGCTGGTGTGCCGGTGCACAATGAGGTTGAGATCCCGGACAGCACGCAGTCGGACACGCAGACCGACACGGCGGACGATTCGTTCTCGCTCGGCGGTGCCTTCGGCATGGCGCTGATCGTTTCGTGTGTGATCGCGTTCATCGTGTGCATGATATTCCGTGCGCAGATGAAATCCGTGCGGACACAGACCACGGCCAACCAGTATGTGGCAAACGGCGGCCTCAAGCTGACGCTCAGCCGCGATATTTACCGCTATACCTCGCAGAAGCGGCGGCAGATTCCACGGAATGATAATAATAACCGACCGACCGGCGGCGGACACGGCGGCAGCAGCTTTTCCGGCAGTATCAGCCATACCAGCAGTGGCGGGCATGGGAGAAGCGGTAAATTCTGAATGGAGAATTGAGAATGGAGGATGGAGAATAAATGCGGTTGCATTCTTCGCTGCACGGTCTCAATTATTGAAATATGTCATCGTAGGGGCGGACCAATGTGTCCGCCCTGTAAACCGGAACGCCAATCTCTCAAAAGGGCGCACACATTGGTGCGCCCCTACGGAACGTGTGCCATTGTTGTTAATTGGTGCATAAGGTAAAAGAAAAAGACAGCCAACAGGCTGTCTTTTTTTATGCGAAAAACGGAGATAACTCTTCTATTTTCGCAATAAATTTCGCTTCTTCCGGAAAATCCTTTTGCAGCCTTGCAGCGCACTTACGGCAAAAATCCTCATAGAGACCGGGATTCTCCCGCATTTGCTGCTTGAAACCCCAGATATGGGTAAAATATCCGTTCTGCGCACCGTCGAACAGCGCAGGCAGGTCGCTGAGGGCAGCCGTGCGTGCGTGCTTTTTCTCGGCGCACATGGCGAGCAGCCGCTGCTCGGCGAACACCATGTAGGTGAGCATGTCATCCGCGTCCGGCGAGCAGCGCATGAACCGGATGGCGGTGTCGGTATAGTACCGCCGGAAATCGTCATCGCCGAAGTAGGCAAGCGCAGTATTGAACGGCTGTACCGTCCAGTCGAACACGTCAAGCGGGAAGTTTTTCGTTCGGGAAAACGCCGTTTTATCTGGATAGATGGACGGCATGATGTCCTCGCGGTGGATGGCTGCGGTGTCCAGTCCTTCGAGCAGATTGCGGATGGATTTCCAGCAGATGAAATCCGTGTCGAGCATCACGCACGGAGACGGCATTGCCGAGAGCGCATACAGCTTTCCGGCCGCCCAGAAGGCTTCGGCGTTGATATCCTGCGGAACCGCATCCAGAATGGGATACACGCCGTCATCCCACAAAAAACAAAGCCCGAGCGACGCATAATATCGCTCGGCGGGTGTGTCGCAGATCATGCGGATCGAACCGTTCTCCTTGCGCCACTCGAGTGCAGAAAGTGCGGTCGTGAGCAGCTCAAACGGCTCGATCCGGTATTTTTGCTGGGGATTGCGGACGAAAAACGGCCGCGTCCAGTTGGAGTGGAACGCCTGCATCAAATCAGCTCCAATCCGTAGCCGCCGACCAGGCATGAGCCGGAACCGAACCGGAACGAACCCGATCCCGAGCCGGTGTAGCTGGTGCGGTACGAGGTGGTGTACGAGGTCATATACGAGCCGGAACCCGAGCCGCACGGCACACAAACGGTCTGCGTTACCGTGGTCTCGCTGGTCTCGGAGACAGCGGTTTCGTCACCGGCGGTCGAGGGAACAGCGCCGCCCATGATCGGCACCGGCGGACGCTCGTCATCGGCGGGATACCAGCCCTCTGGGTACGGGTCCACCGCGAACACAGGCGCGGGCGCGGCAGACTGCGGCTGCTCGGTTTCCACAGGCTCGGGAGCAGGCGTTTGCTCGGGCTGCGGCTGACAGTGCCGCGCATAACTGGCTTCATCGAACACAACGCCGTCGATCTCGCGGTATTTCTCCGGATTCATCGCCACAATACCGTTCGGCTTGGACATGGTGGCACACCTCGCTCTCACTTAGTTTCACTAATTATAATTATATATGAACGCAGTGAAAACCGCAACCGCAATCAAGCAAAATTTTGGCTTTGCAATTCGCAAGCGGTTTTCGTATAATAGTAGGGAGAAAACAGGTTCGGCGTATGTATGTCAGGCTCATCGCTGTAATTTGGCGAGAATTCGGACGGCCAATGGCCGCCCCTACAATCGCTGTCAGTTGCAGGTTGGCTTATCATGTGGCACAATGTAACCCATTGTAGGGGCGCGCATTGCGCGTCCGTTTCTAACAATATGCACCGTGCTTGTATCTATGAAGATTGATATGGATATACCGTAGGGCATCCCGCCCTACGGTATGGTTGTAATACTCGCCGATGATATTGTAATTTTAAGATATAAGAGAAAATACAGGAGAAATTATGGACTTTTTATCATTAGAGCGGTCGGTCTGGCGCCGATTGCAGGAAGAAACACGCCCGATCGCGCTATACGGCATGGGCGACGGTGCCGACAAGATACTGGCGCAGTTCGACCGTTTGGGCATTCGTGCATCCGCGGTGTTCGCGAGCGACGAATTTGCCCGCGGCAACATGTTCCACGGCTTCTGCGTGCGCAAGCTGTCGGACACGGTAGCCGAGCTTGGCGAGGATATTGTAATTGTCATTGCGTTCGCAAGCCAGCGGCCTGAGGTGCTGCAGCTGATGTACGCGCTCGAGGACAAATACGACGTGGTGGCACCGGACGTGCCGGTCGTCGAGGGACCGCTGTTCGACGAGGACTTCGTGCGCGAGCACCAGGACGAAATGCAGCGTGCATACGACCTTCTGGCGGACGACCTGTCGCGTGAGGTGTTCCTCGACACCGTGCGCTTTAAGCTGTCCGGCAAAATGGAATACCTGCGCCACAGCGAATCCGACAAGGACGAAGTGTTCCACAACCTTCTGCGTCCGACTGGAGAGGAGCACTTCTCCGACCTCGGTGCGTACAACGGCGACACCATCCGCGAGCTGCTGCACTACACGGACGACAAGTTTGCGTCCGTTACGGCCCTCGAACCCGATCGACGCAGCTTCCGCAAGCTGAACGAGTGGGCAGGTGCCAACATCTCGGGCGATGTAACGCTCGTGCAGGCAGGTGCGTGGAACGAGGACACCGTGCAGTGCTTTACCGATCAGGCAGGCCGCCAATCCCGTGTGGCCAAGCAGGGCAAGGAGACCTGGATGCGCTCCCTCGACAGCGTGCTGTCCGGCCGTCCGTGCACCTACCTCAAAATGGATGTGGAAGGCGCAGAACGCGAAGCTATCGCCGGTGCCGAGAAAACCATTCGGCAGTATGCGCCCAAGCTGAACATTGCCGCCTATCACCGCAGTGAGGATTTCTTCCAGCTGCCGCTGCTCATCCATGAGCTGCAGCCGAGTTACCGCCTGTATCTGCGGCACCATCCGTATGTTCCGGCGTGGGATACGAATTTGTACGCTGTGTGCAAATAAGGCTGGAAATCCCAGTCCGACCGTTGTATAATATAAATGTATATGGCAGGGTGTGACCTGCCGGAGAATTTATACATGAAGGAGATCATAACAATGGGCTGTTTTTACTGTGATGAGCACCATGAGGGCCGCGAAGCAATCATGTTCAAGGTTGGCGACATGAAGGCAGGCACCCTGTACCTGTTCAAGGATCAGGCACACAAGGGCCGCTGCGCACTGGCGCTCAAGAGCCATAAGAAGGAGCTGTGCGAATGCGATGAGCAGGAGCGCAACGATTACTGTGCAGATCTGGCTGCTGCTTCCGGTGCGATCAAGAAGCTGTGGGGCTGCACCAAGATCAACCTTGGTTCGTTCGGCGACAGCAATCCGCACCTGCATTTCCACATCGTACCGAAGTACGAGGGCGGCTTTGAGTTCGGCGGCAGCTTTGCTATCACCAATCCGGAGCCGGTTATCCTGAAGGACGAGGAGTACAAGGAAATGATCGAGGCTCTCCAGAAGGAACTGGGTCTCTAAGAGTCCTGTCGCAAAGGTGACATACACGAACAGCATCGAACTTTACGGTTCGGTGCTGTTTTTTTGTTTTCTATGCTACTTGCACGCTGCGGGAACGTGCGGTATAATGTACAGTGATTTCGTATTCTATCATGTGAGGAGCAATGCTATGAAACGCTATCTTGCAGCGGCGATGCTGCTGCTTACGCTGTCCGGCTGCGGTTCGAGCGGCAGCAGTGCACAGCTTTACACGACCACCGAGGACTTTTTCGCGATGGACACCTACATGTCGGTCGATGTATCGAGCGAAAAGAGCGAAAGCGCGGCAGAGGACATGGCGGTCCAGATCGAGCAGCGCGTCAACCAGCTGGATGCGGCACTTTCCCGCACACAGCAGGCGGGCGACCTGTACAAGCTGAACCACGCAAACGGTCAGCCGACCGAGGTGAGCGACGACACCTACACCGCACTTGAGCAGGCGCTCAAGTACGCCGAGCTGACGAACGGCGCGTTCGACCCGACGATGGCACCGCTGACCGACCTCTGGGGCATCGGCACGGAAAACGAGTGCGTGCCCGCACAGAGCGAGATTGATGAAGCGCTGACGCATGTCGGCTACCGGAACGTCAAGCTGCTCGGCAATAATCAGGTGCAGCTGCTGAACGGCGCACAGGTTGATCTGGGCGGCATCGGCAAGGGCTACGCGGGCGATGTCGTGCACGCCATGGCCGAGAGCGATACTTCGGACTTTTGGCACATTCTGGCGCGGCTGAGCGGCAATATCGAGATGTACGGCGGCAAAACCGCCGATATCGGCACGGATGCGGCCAACTGGAACATCGGCATTGCCGATCCGGACGACAACACGGACTCGATCGCAGCGGTGGCGCTGACCGACGGTTCGGTTGTCACCTCGGGCGATTACGAACGCTTTTTTGAGCAGGACGGCAAACGCTACCACCACATTTTTGATCCGGCGACAGGCTATCCGGCGGACAGCGGCTTGCGCGGCGTAACTGTCATTGACTCGTGCTCGACCAAGGCGGACGCACTGACGACCGCACTGTTCGTTATGGGTCTGGACAAGGGCATGGCTTTCTGCGAGCAAAACGAGATTGCAGCCGTGTTCATCACGGCGGACAAGCAGGTTTACACCACGTCCAAGGTGGGGGACTACACCTTCACGTTCCTCGGCGAGAAAAAGGGATATACCTATGCGGAATAAGCTGAAATTCGGTGATTTCGTCATTATCGGCGTGGTTCTGGTGATGGCGGGTGCGCTGGCGGCTGTGCTGGCGTTCCACAATTCGGGTGACAAGCTGTACGCCGAGATTTGGCAGAACGACGAACTGATCGAGCGGGTGCAGCTGACCGATTCGACCGACCGCACGATCGAACTGGACGGCAACACCATCGTCCTTTCGGGCAAAACCGCTAAAATGGCGGACGCGGATTGTCGGGATCAGGTGTGTGTCCGCACAGGCACGCTCACCCATGCCGGACAGGCGGCGGTCTGTCTGCCGCACCGTGTGGTGCTCAAGCTGGTCGGCGTGAATGACAGCGGCATCGACGCTGTGGTATCGTAAGGGGTGCAGCACATGAAAAATGCAAAACGATTGACGCTCTGCGGCATGCTGGCGGCTGTGGCTGTCGTGCTCTCGCTGGTCGAGCGCATGTTCCCGCTGGACGCCATCGTGCCCATGCCCGGCGTCAAACTGGGACTCGCCAACGTGGTAACGCTGTTTGCGCTCACGCGGCTGAGCGCACGGGACGCATTCGCCATCGTGGTAACGCGCGTGGCGATTTCCTCGCTGCTGATGGGCAGCGTGTCGGCGTTCCTGTTCTCGCTGTTCGGCGGTCTGCTGTCGCTTGCCGTGATGGGAATCCTGCTCAAAATAGAGGGAAGATTCTGCTCGCTGTTCGGCGTGAGCGTGGGCGGTGCCGCGGCACATAACATCGGGCAGATGGTTGCGGCTGTGATCTGGCTGAAAAACTGGGCCGTGATCGCGTATCTGCCGTTCCTGCTCGTGATGAGCGTGCCGCTCGGACTGGTGACAGGTCTGACATGCACCGTAGTATTACATCATCTCAAAAAAATTGATTTTAAGGCAACACCGCATAATTGAACAAGAGCGATTTGCGAGTAAATTTTGCGTACTGACAAGGCGCGGTTTTACGGTAATACTTGATGTATTACCGTGAAATCGTAACAAAGTCAGGACACAAAATTTTCGCAAAGCGCCGCAACTTTAATTGTGCGATGTTGCCTTGATGCATAAATTCGCGAAAGCAGCTCCATACTAACCAAAACAAGTTAGGAGGAACTGCTATGAAAAAGCTGATCGCTCTGCTGGCGGCGCTGACGATGCTGTTCGTCTGCGGCTGCGGCAACGGCAACAAGGACAACGGCGCAAATAACGGAAACGGCACCAACACCACGGACAATAACACGGTCGATGAGCGGAATAATACCGATAATACCGTCGGCGATGATGTCCGTGACGGCGTGGACGACGCAGGCAATGCCGTCGGAGACGTGGTGGACGATGCCGGCAACGCCATCCGCGACGGTGTTGACGACGTGGGCGACGCCATGACCGGCGATAACAATAACGCGGCGCAGCAGCCGAATACACCGAATGGCACCACCGCTCCGGCGGAGAATCCGTAAAATTTAGCGATAGGGAAACGGCATGGCGGAAGCTGTGCCGTTTTCTTTTTGCAGATGGAGAATCGTCTAAAAGAGTGGAGAGTGAAGAGTTGAGAGTGGAGAGGAGATGATGGCTTACCGGTAGCATTGATAAAATCAATCTGCACATGCCGGCGATTGTAGGGGCGCGCATTGCGCGTCCGCATTTAAGGTATGCACCAATAATCATCGGAGAAACACGTTGCCGTAGGGGCGGACCAATGTGTCCACCCTGTCAATCGGAACGCAAATTGCAAAACAACGGAAAACATTGCAGCCATAACGATGATACCCGGATGATCCGGCGGTTGATTGGGGAAGGGCGCACACATTCCGACTCGCTAAGAGCCGTCCTGCGGACGGTTGCTCGCTGGACGCCCACTGCGGTGGGTGTGGTGCGCTCCTACGATGGTTGGTGCCGTTGCGGTAAATTGGTGCATTTCAGGTAAACGACGGAATGGGGGCATCTCGCCCTACGGTAAACAATCTAACGCTATATTGCTATTAACATATCAAAGACGGAACGGCATTTTACATTAAATATATTTTTACGTCAATAAGTTGCTTGCGTTCATATATTGTGTGTGCTAAAATAAATAGTATCTATGGAAAAAGTACTCGTGGAGCGCACAAACCGCGTCTCCACGCAGTCTAACGAGTTGGAGTGAGAAATAAATGGATTACAACCGTTTGGCGGAACTGCTGTTTCCGCATATCAATACCACGCCTGAGGAAATGGAAGCGCGCTATCCCAAGCGTGAGCTGCCCGAAGGCGCAAAGGTAACCCGTATGGGCCCAAGCCCGACCGGCTTTATGCACCTCGGCAACCTGTACGGCGCTCTGGTAGACGAGCGTCTGGCGCACCAGTCCGGCGGCGTGTTCTATCTGCGTATTGAGGACACCGACCGCAAGCGTGAGGTCGAGGGCGGCGTACAGATGATCATTGATGCGTTCAAGTCCTTCGGTCTGCCGTTCGACGAGGGCGCGACCACCGACGGCGAGACCGGCATCTACGGTCCGTACCGCCAGAGCCAGCGTGCCGAGATCTACCAGACCTTCGTAAAATCCCTCGTGCAGCGCGGCATGGCTTATCCGTGTTTCTGCACCGAGGAAGAACTCTCTGCGGCACACGAACAGCAGGAGAAGAACAAGGAAAACTTCGGCTACTACGGCAAGTACGCCGTTTGGCGCGACCGTCCGATGGAGGACATCGAGGCCGAGCTGGCCAAGGGCACGCCGTACGTTGTCCGTTTCCGCTCCGAGGGCAGCATTGAGCACAAGATTCGCCACGAGGACCTCGTAAAGGGCAAGATGGAAGTCACCGAGAACGATCAGGACGTGGTTATCCTCAAGTCCGACGGCATCCCGACCTACCACTTTGCACACGTTGTCGATGACCACCTGATGGGCACAACCGTCGTAGTCCGCGGTGAGGAGTGGCTGGCGACTCTGCCGGTACACCTGCAGCTGTTCCGTGCGATGGGCTGGAAGGCGCCCAAGTACGCCCACACCGCCCAGCTGATGAAGATCGACCCGGAGACCGGCGGCAAGCGCAAGCTGTCCAAGCGCAAGGATCCGGAGCTGGCGCTGACGTTCTACGCCCAGGAAGGCTATCCGGTGCCGGCAGTGCTCGAGTACCTGATGACGCTGCTCAACTCCAACTTTGAGGAGTGGCGCCGTGCAAATCCGGACCTGCCGATGAACGATTTCCAGTTCACCACCAAGAAGATGAGTGGCTCGGGTGCTCTGTTTGACATTGAAAAGCTGCGTGACGTTTCCAAGAACGTCATCTCCCGCATGACGGCAGAGCAGGTTTACGATTACGTTGCCGAGTGGTCTGCTGTCAACGACAAGGCGTTCAACGCACTGCTGACCCGCGATCCGGCGTTCTCCAAGGCGTACCTCGCTATCGGCCGCGGCGGCAAGAAGCCGCGCAAGGACCTCGCACTGTGGTCGGATGCCAAGGGCTACATGGACTTCATGTTCGACGAGCTGTTCCAGCCGGATTACACCATGCCGGAGCGCGTTTCCGCCGAGGATGCCAAGGCAATCCTGTCTGACTTTGCGGGCATGTTCGACGAGAATGATACGCCGGACGGCTTCTTCGACAAGATGAAGCAGATCGCCGCCACACACGGCTACGCAGCCGATACCAAGGCCTACAAGGCTGACCCGTCTGCCTATAAGGGCGCAGTCGGCGATGTGTCCATGGTTGTCCGCGTGGCAGTGGCCGGCCGCCAGAACGCACCCGATCTCCAGACCGTTATGGGTATCCTGGGTAAGGATAAGGTTCTGGAACGCCTTTCTAAGTGCGCTGATAATCTGTAATTACTAAGGTTACGTTTCTCGTAGGGCGGGGTGCCCTCACCCCGCCGTGTAAACCATCTGCACATCGTTATATTCGGCGGGGTGAGGGCACCCCGCCCTACGGTATTGATGAAACGAATTACTTGAGGGGAATAGAAACACTATGATGGAAAATGTTAATAACTTTCTGACCGAAATTATTGATGAGGACATTGCGAACGGTCTTTCCGAGCGCATCCACACCCGCTTTCCGCCGGAGCCGAACGGCTATCTGCACATCGGCTCGGCCAAGGCGATCTTCATCAACTGGTCTATTGCGAAAAAATACAACGGCCTGTTCAATCTGCGCTATGACGACACCAACCCGGTCAAGGAGGACACCGAGTATGTAGACTCCATCTGGGAGGACATCAAGTGGCTGACCGGCGAGGAGCCGAGCGGCGGTGTGTACTACGGCTCGGACTACTTCGAGACCTGCTACGAGTGCGCTGTACAGCTCATCAAGGACGGCAAGGCGTATGTTGACGATCTGACGCAGGACGAAATGCGTGCATACCGCGGCTCTCTGACCGAGCCGGGCAAGCCGAGTCCGTACCGCGACCGTTCGGTCGAGGAAAACCTGCAGCTGTTCCAGGACATGCGCGACGGCAAGTTCGCCGACGGCTCCAAGACGCTGCGTGCCAAGATCGACATGGCAAGCCCGAACATGAACCTGCGCGATCCGGCGATCTACCGCATCGTGCGTGCGCATCATCACCGCCAGGGCGACAAGTGGTGCATCTACCCGCTGTACGACTTCGCACATCCGCTGCAGGACGCACTCGAGGGCATTACGCACTCCATGTGCTCGATCGAGTTCGAGAACCACCGTCCGCTGTACGAGTGGGTGGTTGACAACTGTCCGGTGCCGCACCATCCCAAGCAGCGTGAGTTTGCCCGACTGAACGTGACTCACACGGTCATGTCCAAGCGCTACCTGCGCCAGCTGGTGTTTGAAAAGCACGTTGAGGGCTGGGATGATCCGCGTATGCCTACCCTGTGTGCGCTGCGCCGCCGCGGCTACACGCCGAGCGCCATCCTCGATTTTGTACAGCGTGCGGGCATTGCAAAGGCCAACTCGCTGGTTGATATCAAGCTGCTCGAGCACTGCATCCGTGAGGAGCTGAACGAAACCGCTCTGCGCCGCATGGCAGTCACCGAGCCGGTCAAGCTGGTCATCACCAACTATCCGGAAGGCCAGTGCGAGGAGTTCGAGGTGCCGAACAATCCGCGCAACGAGGAAGCAGGCAGCCGCAAGGTTCCGTTCACCCGCGAGCTGTATATCGAGAAGAGCGACTTCGCTGAGGTTCCGCCTCCGAAGTTCCAGCGCCTCAAGCCGGACGGCGAGGTTCGTCTGATGGGCGCATATATCGTCAAGTGCAACGAGATCGTCAAGGATGACAACGGCGAGATCGTCGAGATCCGCTGCACGGCTGACCTCGAGACCCGCAACGGCATGCCGGTAGACGGCCGCAAGGTCAAGGGCACCATTCACTGGGTATCCGCCGAGCACGCCATCGATGCTGACCTGTACCTGTACGACAACCTGTTCACCCTCGAGAACGTCAACGACGTACCGGAGGGCACGGATTATCTGGATTACCTCAATCCGGATTCGCTCAAGAAGCTGACCGGCTGTAAGCTGGAGCCGTCTCTGGCTGACGCCAAGGAAGGCGACCGTTTCCAGTTTGTCCGCATGGGTTACTACTGCAAGGACCGCGAGAGCGGCCGATTCAACCGCATTGTTACCCTCAAGGATAGCTTTGCGAAAACGCTGAAAAAGTAAGATTGTATAAGAAAAAGCTCTCTGAACTTGGTTCAGAGAGCTTTTTTCGTTATCATTTGTTTATCGCTTTCCTGTAGGTGTAGGGCGGGATGACCTCATCCCGCCGTGTAAACCATCTGCATTCTGTTATATTCGGCGGGGTGAGGTCACCCCGCCCTACAATTACATTAGTTGTTGCGATGAAACGCGAAAACAAAATGATAATAATGTTACAAAATTGCGCTTTCTACGACTGCATTCGGCGCCAGAATTTTTACGAAGAACTCGAGCCTCTGGAGTGCATTCTCAATGGTCTCCCGATCAACATCCGGCGTGCCAAACACAGGATAGAACACATGGCGGCTGTCCGGGTGGATACAGGTACGGTTATCCGCACCGGCAATCATGCTGAAAATGATACCCGAGTTATCACGGCCGCAAATATCGTTCGGGTAAGTGTGCGCTTCCTCGCTGCGCATACCGGGGAACGGCAGTTTCTCCGACGGCGTGAACAGGGTCAGCGGACCGTCCATGCGGTCGAGGTCGTGCGTGCCGGAGAGCACAAAGGTTTTCAGCTCCAGCAGGAAGGGAACACCCATCACCGGGTCCTCCTCGGGGAAGGGACGGCCCTTGAACATCACGGATTCGAACTGCTGCATGACCGGATAGGTCTTCTTGAACTTCTTGAAGAAACGGAAGTACGGATTTTCGCCGAACACGGCCTTGCGGTCGTAATCAGTGTACTTTGCACGGAGTTCATCCAGTTCGGCGTGCACGAGGTCATAAAACGCCTTCTCATTCCATTCGGAACGGTCGGGGAAGGTGACTTCGAGAATGCCAAGCGGAATATTGCGCTCGGCAAAGGTGGGATCTTTGATGATTTCAAACATGGGAACACCTCAATTTACTGAGCGGGCTCGTATTCGCTGTGATAATCGTCCGCCGGTGCACCGGTGAGCACATCGTAGTAGCACCACTGCGACTTATCCACACTGGTGAAAAGATACACGCCGAGCGGATGTTCCGCGGTGGCGCTGTCCAGTCGGCCGACATATTCGCCGCTCTGGCCGCCTGCGGCTTCGCCGGTGCGGATGATCTCATCCACGGACACCGGATGCAGCACGGCGATCATGCCGATCTGCGCGATGGCGTAGGACAGGTACAGCAGGAAGATGGTATAGGCAGCCTGCCGCAGCGAAGCCTCCTGCAGCGGATGATGCAGGCACTTGCCGATCAGCAGACCGAGGAAGGACAGCACGATCAGCGCCGCGATCCACCAGAAGCTGATCTCATACACCGGATTCATGCCGGCATACAGGACGATGAACAGCATCAGCGCCACTAAAAAGACGAGCAGCGCCTGTGCCCAGCGGCTGTGGTCCTTATCGCCGGGCTGAGCGGGATTGCTCGGACGGCTGCTCATGAATACGTTGAAGATCATCGCGACCGGCGCAAACACCCACAGATAGGTAGGGAAGCCGCCGACGGCACCGTCGTACACGGTGTTCCAGTGCATGGCGAGCAGGCAGGTGCCCGCCCAGACGATGACCGAAGCTGCGAGCAGCAGCAGATTTTTCTTGGATTTAAAAAGATTCATACAATGGTTCCTCTTAAAGGCAAACGGGCAGAGCCTTGCGGCTCCACCCGTTTTGATTACGCACCGCAGGGTACGTTTGTGTTCAGTTAAACCGAAAAGATTAAGCCTCAGCCTTGATCTTCTTCAGGTTAGCGAAACGCGGCAGACCGGACTGCTTCGGGCCAACGTTCTCGCCGTTGATGAGCGGCAGAGCGTAGTCAACGAACTCCTGGGTTACGCCGTTGCCTTCTGCGTTGATCCACTCACGCGGAACCTTCTTCTCGGTGTTAGCAACCTCGCTCAGCGGGAGCAGCTCGATCTCGCACTTGTAGCCGTTCTCGTCACGGGTGCACTTGAAGCCCGGCATGAAGTCGGTCTTGCCGGCAACTGCGTTCTCAACAGCAGCCTTACCGGACATATAGGACTCGTCAACGTCGGTCTTGGAAGCGCAGTGTGCAGCGCAGCGCTGGAGCAGGCTCAGCTCGATGCCGCGAACCTTGCAGCCAAGCTCGTTCTTAACGGTGTCAGCCAGCATGGAAGCCAGACCGCCCAGCTGAGCGTGACCGAAACCGTCGGTAGCAGAGGTCTTAGCCTCGGATACGAAGGAGCCGTCAGCGTAGTGGATACCCTCGGAAACAGCTACCAGGCAGTTGCCCTTCTCGTCATAGATGCGCTTTACGTCAGCCAGGAACTTCTTCATGTCGAAGTCGGTCTCCGGCAGGTAAACCAGATCCGGACCTGCGCCCATAGCGGTAGCCAGACCAGCAGCGCCAGCCAGCCAGCCAGCGTGACGGCCCATGATCTCTACGATGCAGACCATGCCGGTGTCGTATACGCGAGCGTCCTGGTAGATCTCCATGCAGGAAGTAGCGATATACTTAGCAGCGGAAGCAAAGCCCGGGCAGTGGTCGGTGCCGAACAGGTCGTTGTCGATGGTCTTCGGAATGCCCATTACACGGCACTCGTAGCCGGACTTCATCATATACTTGGAAACCTTGTTGCAGGTATCCATGGAGTCGTTGCCGCCGTTGTAGAAGAAGTAACGGATGTCGTACTTCTTGAAGATCTCAAGGATGCGCTTGTAATCGGTGTCGTCTACGTCCGGATCAGCCAGCTTGTAGCGGCAGGAACCCAGTGCAGAGGACGGGGTGTAGCGCAGGAGAGCCAGCTCATCGCGGTCTTCCTTGTCGATATCATACAGGTCGTCGTTCAGCAGGCCCTTGATGCCGTGTGCCATGCCGAATACGCGGGTGATGGACGGATTGTCCAGTGCTGCCTCCAGCGCACCCAGAACAGAAGAGTTGATTACGGAAGTCGGGCCGCCCGACTGACCGATGACGCAAGCGCCTTTCAGTTCACTCATTGATAAAACCTCCTAAGCAAATTAAAACGCAGAGATATGCCACTGCATTTTCTTACTCATAGAGAGTACCATATAATATGAAAAAAATCAATGAAAATCCTGCGTTTTCAGCAGGTTTGGCAATTTTGGCAAAGCTGCCGCAGGAATACAGCGAAAAAATGACAGGATTTTTTTGATATGGACTTGATTTTAGCATGCTTAACTGATAAAATAAAAACAGAATTTTTAAGATTCAGTTTTTATCAGAAAGGAAGTATTCCCATGCCTTTAGTTACTACTACTGAGATGTTCAAGAAGGCTTACGACGGCGGCTACGCTGTTGGCGCTTTCAACGTGAACAACATGGAGATCGTTCAGGGTATCACCGAGGCTTGCCAGGAGCAGCACGCTCCGGTAGTCCTGCAGGTATCCAAGGGCGCACGCGCTTACGCAAACCACACCTACCTCGTTAAGATGGTAGAGGCTGCTGTTAAGGAGTGCCCGGACATTCCGATCGCTCTGCATCTGGACCACGGCCCGGACTTCGAGACCTGCAAGTCCTGCATCGACGGCGGTTTCTCCTCCGTTATGATCGACTGCTCCTCCCGTCCGTTCGACGAGAACGTTGAGGAGACCAAGAAGGTCGTAGAGTACGCACACGCACACGGCGTTGTTGTCGAGGCTGAGCTTGGCACCCTGGCTGGCGTAGAGGATGACGTTAAGGTTTCCGCTGAGGATTCCTCCTACACCCATCCGGAAGAGGTTGAGGAGTTCGTAACCCGCACCGGCTGTGACTCCCTGGCTATTGCAATCGGCACCTCTCACGGCGCTTACAAGTTCACTCCGGAGCAGTGCACCCGCAATGCTGACGGCGTTCTGGTTCCGCCTCCGCTGCGTTTCGACGTACTCGAGGAAGTTTCCAAGCGTCTGCCGGGCTTCCCGATCGTACTGCACGGTTCCTCTTCCGTACCGCGTGAATTTGTTGACAAGATCAACAAATTCGGTGGCAAGATGCCGGATGCTATCGGCATTCCGGAGGAAGAGCTGCGTCACGCTGCACAGCTGTCCGTCTGCAAGATCAATATCGACTCCGATATTCGTCTGGCTATCACCGCTTCTATCCGCGAGCACTTCGCTGAGCATCCGGATCACTTCGACCCGCGTCAGTACCTGAAGCCGGCTCGTCAGGCTGTCAAGGACATGGTTACCCACAAGCTGATCAATGTTCTGGGCTGCAACGGCAAGGCATAAGATCTGATTTTCTGATCGAAACCAAAGAACCTCGAACTCTGTTCGAGGTTCTTTTTTGCCTTGTGGCAGGGAACAGGCGGGACACAAGATATAGTGGCTCCATTTTCAGCGGGATAAATTACCACAGAGAAAATAACTGAGAAACTTTGTGGATTTTGTCGCGCTTTTTTGAGAAATTTTGGCTGGTTGATTGCATAATGAAGTTGGACACCTAAAAAATCCATAGTGATTTTCCAAACATGGTAGAATGAAGTTTGCACACAACATCTGCCAAGGGAGGGCAATCACTATGG
>CAVLCS010000049.1:0-20152 GCA_963661675.1 Bulleidia sp. | reverse complement strand
CACGCATATCCTACTTCACTTCAATCCCACAAGAAAAATGATTGAGCCAAAATTTTTGCGGTATTATCCGGTTTGCTTGACAAAACCATCCGGTTCTGGTACGTTTATTCGTGCATATAAGAAGAAGGAGGGACGATATGGACGAAATCGAGCAGCTTACGCGAGCACAGCAGAATACACAGACGCGCGAAGCGTTTCTTGCACAAAACGACGAATTTATCCGCCGGTGTGCGTCCAAGGCAGCAGGGCGTTTCGTGGACGAGCACGACGATGCGTACTCCGAGGCACTCATCGCGTTCAATGATGCCGTGACGGCCTATCGTCCCGAGAAGGGTGCGTTCCACGCACTGGCGGCCACTGCGATACGCAACCGCGTGACCGATTTACTGCGACGTGAGAGCAGGAACAGCGGCAGTGTGCCGTTCAGCGCACTGGATGGACAGAACGACCACGGCGATGTGGTGCCGTTCGAGGTCGCTGACCCCAAGCCGATGGTTTCGGACACCGCACTCGAGATTGATGCACTGCGGCAGGAGCTGGCGGAATTCCGCATTTCGTTTTTCGATCTGCCGAAGTCCTCGCCAAAGTTCGGACGCACCAAGCGGGCGTGCATGGAGGTTATCCGCTGGCTGATCGAACAGCCCGAGCGCACAGCGGAAGTGAAGCGGAAGAAGTGCCTTCCGGCCAGTCAGATCACAGCGGAACTGGGCACCGGCAGTAAGATACTCGAGCGCAACCGCACCTATATCATCGCCGGTATGCTCATCTGGGCCGGCGAGTACCATATCATGCGGGAATATTTCAATATCGGAAAGGAGGCGCGGTAACATGCAGGGCGTTGTGATGGAGATCAAGGAAAACCGCTGTGTTGTGCTCAAGAAGAACGGCACATTTGCGGAGATACCCAACCGGAATTACACGGTCGGGCAGACGGTAACGCTTTCCGGCTCTGCGGTCCGCCGCAGCCTTTCCCTTGCGGCGTGTCTGGCGGTCGTCTGTCTGGCGGGCGTGGGACACCACCTGTATTTCACACCGGCAAGCTATATCTATCTGGATATCAATCCGAGCGTGCGGCTCGACCTGAACTGCTTCGAGCGGGTCATCAACGTCGTGCCGCTGAACGAGGATGCGGAAACGCTGCTTGCCGATGTGTCCATTCCCAAGGGCAATGCAGAAAACTGCATCAACGCCATCGTGTCCGCCTGCCGTGAGCAGAATTATCTGAACGAGGACAACACGGATATCGAGGTCAGCGTGCGCACCGACAATGCCAAGCTGGAAACCGCCGTTGAGGATGCCACAGAGAGTATCGCGGAGGAAAATCTGGAAGTTTCCGTATATCAGATTGACGAAAGCGAGAACGAAAGCGCCATCGAGCACCATATTTCCGCCAAGCGGCTGCGTGCCGTGCGGGCGTATACCGAGCAGTTCGGCGGTACGCTCGACGGAAATCTCAAGCAGCTGCAAGGTCTGACCAGTGACGAGATCTACCAGAAAATCAAGGATGCACGCAGTGCGGATTCTGCGCAGGAGCAGACCACACCGCAGAAGCCGACGCAGAGCACGGCGAATACCGCGCCTTCCGCATCGGCACCGACCACCGAGAAGTCGGAAACAACGACTGCACCGAGTACCCAGACCACGGAGAAGCCTTCGGCGCAGACCGAAACACCGGCGCAGAGCCAGAGCGGCCCACAGAGCAGCGAGTCCACGCAGACGGCAAAGCCGACGCAGACACCCAAACCGGCGCCCAATCACCAGCTTTCCGGACAGCGGCTGGCGGCTATCCGCGCCTACACCGAGCAGTTCGGCGGCACACTGGAGGAAAACGCACAGCAGCTGCAGGGCGTGTCCTCGGCTGAGATTTACCGGATGATACAGCAAGCGCAAAACGAACAGCCGGACGGCACCTCGGAACAGTCCCAATCCGAACCATAAAGACAGCAATACCGCCTTCATGTGAGGGCGGTATTTTTTGCAGAAAATTTTACCGTATCCCCCAAGTTCGACAGAAACCGGTCGTATTCATAGAAAAAACGACAATACCACCGATTTGTGTTCGATAAAGGAGGGCGTCGCATTGTTTATGACTGCTGAGGAAATTCTGGAACTGCCCCGTGTGAAGATGGATTGCAATTTCTTTTCGGATTTACCGTTTTTGATCGGAAAACAGCGTGCAAAAATGCTGTATTTTATGCGGGAGCTGACAAAAGAAATCGGTAATCAGATCGTTCTAGCAGAATTGTACTCGTATTTGAAGGTAACAGGGGAAGAGACGTAGGGAAATAAAAACCGGCATACAGACTGCAGCTGCGGTCTGTATGCCGGGGATTGGGGAAGAATTAGATAAATGTTTCTGTTGCTTTCACAGTGGCCGTAAAGCCATTATTTGTTCAGCAGACGATACAGGAACGTAATCATCTGGCTGCGGGTGCAGGTCTGGTTCGGAGCGAACGTCGAAGCACTCGTGCCTGCGGTGACACCGGTGTTGTACGCCCAGAGAACCGCATTGGCGAAGTAATCCGAATCCTTCACATCCGAGAACGGGTTATTGCCGTTTACTGCGGGCGAGTGCTGATAGCGGTAGAGCAGCGCTGCCATCTGACCGCGGGTGCATTCTGCGTCCGGTGCGAAGTGGCCGCCGCCGACACCCGAGGTGATGCCGTTTTCTACAGCCCATGCTACCGCGTCCGCGTAGTATGCGCCGGAAGCCACATCGGTGAATTTGCCTGCGGACTGCGCCTTAGGCGAACCGGCTGCACGCCACAGGAAGGTGACGATCTGGGCACGGGTGCAGGAGGCCGTCGAACCGAACAGTCGGTCGCTGAGGCCGCTCGTGATGCCCTTTTCTACGGCCCAGCGGACTGCCGGAGCGAAGTAGTCGCTGTCCTTGACATCGCTGAAAGTCGGCTTGCTGTCGGACGGATTGTTATTCGAGCCGTTCGACGCATTGTTCGAGCCGGAGGAATGGCTGCCGGAGTGCGAACCGGAAGAGGAGGAACTGCTGTTGTCCTTCACGGTGAGGGTGCCCTCGGTGTTTGCAAGGTCGCCGTAAATCTCCTTGCCGTTGCTTGCACCGAGCATGTACTCGGTCACCTGAACGCCCTTGGCCACACCGTCCAGGTTTACGCGGACGAGCGTTTCCGGCGTCTTGGTGTAGGAAATCGTCAGATACAGCTTGCCGTCACGGGTTTCCCGACGGAGAACCGTGCCTTCGGTCTGTACGCTCTGGACATTGCGGCCGTTCAGGTCGATTACGGCGTCAAGTGCGTTGATCGTGCGGTCATTCTGCATATTGGAGAGCGTCAGCTCTACCGCATTGACGTTGGTGCCTGCGGTTGCGGTGACCTTTTCGATCGAGCGGTTTTTCTTGGTAAGCTCGGTCTGCGAGAGCGAAGCCTGTGTCAGCAGGTCGGCATTGCCGTCCATCGAAGCCGGAACATCAGCGCCGAGTGCCGTCAGTGCAATGACAGACGGATCGTGGTTAGTGCCGCCGGTCAGCCGCTTGCCGCTGTCGATGGTCTGACCGCCGAGTGCGATCTGTACGTCGTACTCCTGATCGCTTCGGCCGCCATGGCTGCCACCGACTGTGCCGCCGTGGTCTGCGGTGAACAGCACGAGCGTTTCGTCCTTTGTGCCGGTCGCTTCAAGCGCATCCATGATGGATTTGAAGTAATCATCGAACTTTTTCAGCGTGTTGTAATAGTAGTCGGTGTAGTAGCCGTGACCATGACCGGCTCCGTCCATCTCATCCGACTGCATGTAAACCATGGCCGTGCTCTTGAATGCGTCCGTGCGGATATAATCGGCCACATCCTGCATATCACCGCCCTTGTGGGTCGAACCGTGGGTGTAGACCGCTGCATCCGGCTCGATGACGCCGTTTACGATCTGCGTCCACTCGGCAAAAGCAGCGTTGGCGCGGTTCGGGAAGGACGTGCCCAGAGCCTTAAAGACCGAAGGATAGGTGGCAGTGTCCTTGCCGAAATCCGGGTAGTAGTACACGCCGGTCTTGTCGTTGTCGATCTGGTATTCGCTCTGTGCGGTTGCATACTCCTTGCCATGCAGCAGGGACGTGTAGTTCTGAGCCGAAATGGTCGGTGTTTCACTCTTTGCGGAGTAGCTGGTCGCGCAGTACTGGTTGAACAGCTGCATTGCGTAGTCGTTGGTGCGTTTTGCCATGATGGACGCATCATTGGTCAGCGTGGTTTTGCCGTCTGCCGCGTAGTACATCTGGTCCGGACGGAAGCAGATGCCGCCGCCGTCCATCGTGATCATCACAACGTGCTTGTACGGACGGATAGCCGCCTGAGCCGCGATCAGCTTTTTCTGGTTGTCGTTCTGCGCCAGTGCAATGTCACCGACACCGATCACGCCGTCGCCGTTCAGGTCAAGGCTGCTCTTGCCGTAGATGGTGATGGACTTAGATGCCGCGTTCTTCTTGGTGGTGGAAGCGTCGATATTGACGTTTGCGAAGGAGAATACGGCGTTTTTGTTCTCGTCAGTGTCTTTGGCGGCAAACGTCAGCTTGACAAGACGGGTTGCGCTGTAATTGCCGAAGGCTTCGGTGGAAACATCGCCGGTGTAAGCCATGTGCAGGCTGCCGCTGCCGTTGTCGGTGATGGTCAGGCCGCTCTTCGTGTTCTCAGCGCCGACATAGGTGACGGCATTTGCATCATACGCGAGGTCGAATTCCGTCTTGCCGACTGCGAGTTTGCTGTCGCGGTTGAGGTGTACGCTGACATTGAACTGTCCGCCTGCGGCGGCCTGATCGGCAGCCACCAGACCGAGCGTTACCGGCAGATTAACGGTGTCGATAGCCTCACGGACAATGCTCTGTGTCTTTTTGCCGTCTGCGGTCGCGTAGGTGAAGGTGTAGCGGCCTTCCTTGTTCGGGGTAAACTTGCCATTCGTCAGGGTGACGGTTTTGCCGTCCGGATCGGTTACGGTAATGATAACGGTGGAGCCGTTGCTTGCGGTTGCGGTCGGTACGGTGCATTCCGTGTTGAGCGCCAGAGAACCAAGGGAGCCGTCAAATTCCAGCATAACCGGATCGAGTTCGGCGTAAGCCTTGGCCACCTGCTCGGCGGTCATGGCCGTGCTGTACAGGCGTGCCAGAGAAACGCTGCCGTTGGAGAAAAATTCGGCTTTATTCGAGGAGCTGCTGTCGCCGCCGATCACAAAGTTGCGGGCACTGCTGGTGTCCGTCCAGTGTACGGTGGAGCCTCCGGCATCCTTCTCGGAAACCAGTTTACCGTTCAGGTAAAGGCGTACCTTACTGCCGTCAAACGTGCCGACAGCGTGGTACCACTTGCCGGCTTCGATCGTAGTGTTGGGCTCTACATAGCTATGAGTGCCATTAGTCTTATCGACGTTGCAGAAGAACTGCAGCTTGCCCTTATACAGACCCAGACCGATGCCGCCGCTCTGTTGGTTGGAGAAGATATCATGCTCTCCGCTGGCCGGAACCTCGTTGTAGCAGAATACGCTCTCAATGGTAACAGCGTTCGTCATCTTGCTGTACTTTATGGTGTCGAACGGATACATGTACGCGTCGTAGCTGCCGTTGAACGCGGCAATCTTCTTGCCGAAGTTAGTATCGTCCTGGATGACCGGAGAACCGATTGTCTTGGCAGTGTTGTTGGTCTCAGAGTTATCCTTGGCGGTTCCGTCGGAGAAATCTACGTCCAGCATGTCAGCCGTGGGTACGGTTACCGTCGGCTGAGAGGGTGTTTCGCCGGTTTTAGACGCGGTCTGATAGGCGGTTTTGACATCGTCAGCCGTCATGGTGCCGGTGTAGACACGCGCCAGAGCGATTTCGCAGTTTGCCTGATATTCCAGATTTCCGCTGCTACTGGTGTCGCCGCCGAGGAACAGATACATCGGCGGTACGCTCAGCGTGCCGGTTGCCGCAACCGTGTCCTTCAGTTCGCCGTTCAGATAGATTTTGACATTTTTGCCGTCATAAGTGCCGACAACATGGTTCCAGCTGTTCTTGACTACCGAAGTTTCCGGTTTTTTGTAGCTGCCGCCGATATGTGCCCAGAACTGCAGGGTGTTGGTGCCGCTTTTCTGCTCAAAGCAGAAACCAGAAGTCTGCGTATTGCCGAGCGGGTTGTTGTTTACAGTATCCTTGGGCTTGTAATACAGCTCAACGGTGAAGTTTTTCTCCAGCTTGGCGTAATCTTCTGCAGTCATAGCATAACGCAGACCGTCGTTATCGCCGTCAAACGAAGCAACCGTGCGGCCGAGTGTCTCATCCTGCACGAACCGCGGCTCACCGAAGGTTTTCTGTGTGTGGCCCTTGGCATCCTTGCCGCCATCGTTGCGGGAGAAATCCACATCCAGAATCGCCTGTGCCGGATAGGGTGCCTTGTAGCCTTCACCGGTGGTGACGGAATCCTCGGTGGTAATCGCCTTGCTGGCCTTGCCGAAGGAAGTTACCGCCTGCACGGAAATGTCATACGCGGTGTTTGCGGCAAGGTCGTTGATTTTGACCGACCATTCGGGTTTCGGACTTTTCTCGTAGTAATCTGCAAAGACACGGCGTGTGATGGTATCGCTGTCATTCTGCGGTGTCAGCGTGATTTTGTACTCGTGGATCATGTCCGCATTTTTGCCCGAACCTGCTGTTGCTGCCGGGAAATGAACGGTCAGAGCCGTGCTGTTTGCGACGGAGTCCGCCGTAACGGCAGCGTTTTCGACAAAAGACGGCGCCGTTTCGCTCTGCCGTGCGCTCGTGTAGGGACGCTCGGTGCTGTTTACCGCAAAGGTCCACGGCTCATCCTCATACATGTACTCGCCGGTGGTCAGGTTCATGCGGTAGATCTTGACCGTGCCGTCGTTCAGCACATCAATACGCAGCGCCTGAGACGCAACATTGGAATCCGGAGGAACAGTTGCGTTTTTGCCGGTATCCGGGTCGATTTTTCCGGATTCATTCTCAAAATACGCACCGATCGTGCCATCTTGAATGGCGGTGTAGCCGTCGTCCTGCCAGATGGAACGCGCGTCCTCGAGCGTTGCGTGCGAGTGGCCGGAAATGTGAATCACCTGAGGATATTTCTTGAACAGATTCAGCATTTCGCCGTAGGTGCCGTTCCACTCATTGGTTACATATGCCGTATTCGGAATGCCGTGGTGGCCCATCACAATGATGGGAGCATTGGCGTTTTTGCCGGTCGAGGCCTCCAGTGCGGTTTTCACCATATCGTACTGATCGGTGTAATCGCCGGCGTAGTTCTTTGCGCTCAGCTTGATAACGGTGGCGGCCAGAGCGGTAATATCGCTGATATTCGTGCTGCTGGTGTCGTCTGTGCCGTAATACAGTACTTCGTTGGCTGTTTGACCGGTTTTCTCCTCAAAACGTGCCATATCGCCCTGGTTATACTCATGGTTGCCCATGGAGAGCTGTACTTTGCCGTTTTGACCGAGTGCACTGTTGTTGATAATACCCATCAGCGAATCGTATTCGCTGACTGCACCGTTGTTCGTCACGTCGCCGACCAGAAGAACGCCGTTCGCGTCCGAATCGACTGTGTTGAATGCGTCCAGTGCGTTTGTCAGCTTTTTCGAGGCATCTTCATTTCGTCCGATGTGGGTGTCGCTGCCGACGAAAAAACGGGCAGCTACGCCGTCTCGCGAGTCTGCGCTCCACGGGTTTGACTCCGGCGCGTTCCACGCCAGTGCCGTCGTGGGCAGCGTGCCCAGCAGCATTGCGCCGGCCAGCAGGCCGGACAGCTTACGTTTCCATTCCATAGAATGCTCCTTTGTGTTCTGTCATTGGATTATTTTGAACAAGTTCTATTGTAATGGAAGGGCGGATGGCGGTTCTATCACTGCTCGGTCAAAGTTTTATCAGAAATTCGTTAACGTCAGCAGACGAAAATCAACATGGTGTAATGATTGTGTTTGACAGGGCGGTTTCTATAAAATTTGAAGTGTATTTTTGTAAATTATGACGGTGAAAACGATAACATAAGAGCGTCATACAAGAAAAGGAAGAGGGATAGCCTGTGCTATCCCTCTTCCTTTTCGTTCTGTTTATATATGTCACGCAATGAAAGCCTGTGTTTGGCACTTACCCAAACCGATCCCACCGAAACGCCTCGGTGGACAGGGTAGATGCCTTACCATCGAGCGCGATCTCACTCAGCAAAATACCAACGATCGGTGCAATACCGAAACCATGTCCGGTAAAGCCGCAGGCGATCGCCAGACCATCCACCGCGTCACACCGGTCGATGACCGGAACCTTATCCGCGCATTCGTCCATCTCACCGGCCCAGGTGCGAACCAGTTTGGTGTTCTGCAAGCGCGGGAAGAAGTTCAAAATCGCGCGTGCAGCAGTCGGCGCGGAAACCGCCTGCGAGAAGTTTGTGTTCTGACCGGCGTACTCGCCGAAGAACGGCTCCATGCCGGTGTGGCCGCCGAACACGAACGAGCCGTGCGGCGTCTGGTGGCCGTAAAAGTCCGCCGGTGCGGTGCCGAGCATCTGCTCGAACATGGGCGGCTCGGCCTCGGTGACGATGGCTTCGAGCAGCACGCGGTTCATCGGGATATCAATGCCGACCGTATGCAGCAGCTTGCGGCTCGCGTAGCCTGCCGCTACCAGAATGGTTTCGCCCTCGAACATATCGCCGCAGGCGGTACGCACATAGCGCAGCTTGCCTTTCTCCATTACGAGTTCAACCGCTTGCTCCTTGGTGTAAAAGCGTGCGCCAAGCTGACGAGCAGCACGGTAATACGCAAGGGTAGTGCGCAGCGGATTGGCATGGCCGTCGGTCGGACACCACGAAGCGCAGGTGACTTCTTCGGAGAGATACGGGTTAATTTCCCGCACTTCATCGCCGTCGAGCATACGCACATCCAGACCTTGAGCCGTGCAGCGGTCGCACAGACCCTGCAAAATCTTGCGGTGTGCATCGCCCTTGCCGAGACGCAGGTTGCCCTTTTTGAAGTATTCCACATCCATGCCCAGCTCATCGCCGAGGCCTTCCCACAGGTGCTCTACCGCATACATTGCGAGCGGCAGTTCACGCGGGTCACGGGCCGACTGACGGACACCACCGCCGTTGCGGGACGAGCCGCCGTTGCCGATGATCTCACTGCCTTCGAGCACGATGACAGATGCACCGCGTTTTGCCATATAATAAGCCGCCGCATTGCCGATCACACCGCTGCCGACAATGACGACCTGTGCCTTATCTGTAACCGTCATTTCACTTGACCTCCTTTGCGTAAACGCTCATCTCGACCGGACGAGCGGGTGCTCTTGCGGTCGTCATGGGCAGTTCACCCGGCTTGACGCCCAGTTCACGCGCCACGATCGAGCGCACCAGCCGCGAGCAGGTCTGGCCCTGGCACAGACCCATGCCGTTGCGCAGGACGCGCTTAATTTCGGTCAGCGAGCGGAAACCGTCGTGTACCGCACGGCGAATTTCACCTTTTGTAATTTCCTCACAGCGGCAGACGATCATATCATCATCCGGCATCGGCACAAATTCGCCGATGTCTGCGGAACGGTTCATCAGTTTATCCATCAGTTCGCACCTCCGTCAAAGGTGAAAGCGCGTGCTTTCATCGAAAATTCCTTGGGAACGGCAATGGTCAGCAGGGCCGTGCCGTCGGTCGCCGGGCTCTTGCGCAGAGAGATGACCTCGGCTTCGCACACCGGCTGTCCTGCACGGTTCAGTGCCGTGCCGATCTGGCCTTTTTCCGGATAGGGCAGGAATTCGTAAGCAAGGGTAACGGTCGAGCGGGTCTCCTCAAAATCGTCGTTGACGAGGAAGATCGCCTGACCGGAGCAGGACGCTACGCACATGCCGCAGCCGGTGCACTTTTTCGCCCGATCGACCTGCGGAATGTTGGTGATCTGACGGCCGACCATGATGCAGCCGAACTTGCAAGCGTCCTGACACGGGTTGCACGGAATGTTCTGCGTGCATTCGATGACCGGGTGAATACCGGAGCATTTAGTTGCAGCAGACGGGAATGCCTCCAGCTCCTTTTCTTCAACATAACCCTTAGCCAGCAGGTTTTTGGAGAGGGCATAGCCTTCCTCGGTCTCGGTCAAGTCGGTGCGGCCGCGGTTTTCCTTGGCGAACATGCCCTGACGAAGCTGGGTCAGAGAAGCACGAGCGGTCTCGGCCTGCGTAGTGAAGTCCTCGTCCGAGAGATAGCCCGCACGGTGTGCCGCCGCCAGTCCGGCAATGCGGCCGCCGATCATTGCGGAGGACGCTTCTTCAATACCGGCTACGTCGCCTGCCGCGAACAGACCCGGAATGGTGGTCTCGCCGTAGGCGTCGGTCTTGGGCACCAGACCGCCCGGTGTGTCGCTGATCTCACAGCCGGACATGCGCAGTACCTGACTCATCGGGGACAGACCGACCGCAAGGCAGATGGTGTCGATATCCAGGTGCTTTTCCGTGCCCGGAATCGGCTTGAAGTGCTCGTCCACCTCGGCAATAACCGCACCTTCCACCTGATCCTTGCCTTCCGCACGGACGATGGTGTGCCGCATGAGGAAGGGAACGCCGTAGCGTGCGACCTTGGCCGCATGTACGCCGTAGCCGCCGACACGCGGAGCGGCATCAATGAGGGCCACGACCTCACAGCCTGCCTGCAGCAGCTGATAGGAAACAACCAGACCGACATTGCCCGAGCCAACCATCAGAATCTTCTGACCCGGCTGTACGCCGTGCAGATTCATCATGGTCTGCGCGGCACCCGCACCGATGACGCCCGGCTTGGTCCAGCCGTCAAACAGCACCATGTTTTCGGCAGCACCGGTGGCCACGATGATGTTGTCGCCCGAATACTGCTCGATATGGTCGGCGTAGCGCACGGTAACGCGCTTTTCCGGGAAGATGCCGAGCACGGTGGCGTTCAGCTGAACGGTAACGCCGACTTCTTCCGCCTCCTTGAGCAGCATCTGGCCGATGCGGAAACCGCGGATTTTCGCCTTGTGCTCCTTGGAGCCGAAAAATTTATGGATCTGCTTGAACAGCTGTCCGCCCGGACGAGCGTTCTCGTCGAATACAATGACGTTCATGCCTGCCTTGGCACCCTCGATCGCTGCCGAAAGTCCGGCAGGACCGGCGCCGATCACGATCAGTTCATATCGTTTCATCACGCTTCCTCCTTTGGTCCTACGCCGTACTGTGTCTGCACGTTCATACCGGCTTTCAGCGGTGTGATGCAGGTGCGGATGTTCGGCACGCCGTCTACCACCATAACGCAGTCGGTGCAGCGCCCGATGGCGCAGAACACGCCGCGTGCCTCGCCGGTCTTGCGGGTGTGGCGGTGCTGCAGAATGCCTGCCGCCCGTAATGCTGCCGCGATGGGTTCGCCCTCGTAACCGGTCATTGTTTTGCCGTCGAGCGTAAACTCCACAAGCGGACCTTTATCATATGTGCCCAGAATCGGGTGTTCCTGAATACGCACGATACTCACTCCTAAAAACACGTTTGCTTGGGCACTGCTGCCCTCTGATTTTTTGCGCTTGGAAAACAAAAATGAGGCCCTGCCGAGCTGTTCGGCAAGACCTCATCGTCTATGTGTATTAGCATACACCGAGGGACGCGGTGCGTCAATGTACGGTTTTCCTAAAATCCATTGTCCATTTTGCGTCCATTCTTGAAGCGGGTTCGGACAGGATACGCCTATTCCGCCAGAAGGCTGTCTATTTTATGTCTACCGTCCTGCGCCGTGCGGACAAACAGCGGCACATGTTCCCAAACCATATCGGCATACTGGTAAAAGCCGTCTACGATATCGGGCGATTCGGAATACAGACGGCGGTCGTACTGCTCGGCGTCCCATGCGGCCGCCAGACTGTGATACTGCACGAGCAGGCTGCATGGCGGCAGCGTGTCGATCTCGAGTTCGGAGAACGGGTAGAGCGCAAGCGTGTAGTGCTCCATCTCGATGGACTCCCGCAGGAAAGCCAGCTGGCGGCGGAACTGGTCGCGTGTGACACGTATTTCACGGCCGACAACGGCAGTGAGGTCAGCATCTACAATATAATCCTGCGTCAGTGCCGCACGGATGGCATCCAAGTCGTACAGCTGACGGCTCTCACAGCGTCCGCGTGTCGCGGAAGCCTGCCGCCCGGCTTCCATGCACAGCGAATAGTGCTCCTCACTGACTGCATTGCTCCGCAGGACTTCTTCCAGCAGTTCCGGCGGCATGGTGCGGAAGGTGGGCAGACGGTTGATCATATACAGCAGGCAGCCGCTTTTCATGCGGCTTTCCACCAGGTGCAGATAGGAGATCAGCTGGGACGTTTCGGTCACCTGCATCATCGGACGGCTGTCGCTGCGGATGCTCTCGACTGCTGAGCCGAACAGGCGCACATACTCGGGGGCACGGTACAGCGAGCTGACGACCAGATCGGGTGCTGCCGCCGTGCTGGACATAACAAGCGCCGCGTGTCCGCGGATCAAAATCATATTCTGCCGCAGCGGAGACGCCGCCGGACTGTAATACGCCCATGCACTCACGCCGGGCTGCAGATACATCGGCAGCCACTGGAACATCAGCTCCCACGGGCGGTAGGTGTCGGTCACCTGATCGATAATGCGCATGGTATGCCGTCCGCCGTCGAGTGCTTCCATGTTGCTGCGCACACCGTCCTCGATGCGGGAAGCGCCAACGTGCGCCCAGTCCACGGCACCGAAATCCGTGACGATGATCTCCTGACCGTCCGGCAGGTCGCGCAGCATGGCAAACAGCCGCCGCTGTGCCGCAAACAGGTTCTCGATGCCGATGCTGGTCTCGAGCGGCACGGCGAATACCTCGTCTGCCGGTGCTGCATCCGGCTGATCGGGCACGGTCAGCCAGGTGCGCAAGGCGTTTTCCAGCCGTTCTGGGTCGTCGCCGTCCAGTCCGGGATAGGCTTCGCACAGCATGCGGCGTACCACGCCGTTTTCCTGCTCGATCGGACTTTCGAGCGCAAGAGATGCGATTTTCTGCGCATACGGCGAGGTATATTTGAGCGTTCGTACGCCGCGGCGCCACTTGCTGAGCGTGGAATGATCCACGCCGATGCGGTCTGCAAGCTCCTTGCCGGACAGGCTGAGTGCCCGCAGCAGCCATGTCAAACGATCTCCGTTCATACGGTTCCGCCTCCCTGCGGTGATTTTGGCACTTAGTATAAAGCGTTCGCAGGAGAATGTCAATAATGTGTTCCCGCACACAGGGTCGTCCATATCCTGTCCATTTCCGCGTGTCTCCGTCCGATTTATAGTCTGTTACAAAAATGGACGCAAAATAGACAAAGCCTTTTTGGACATTTGTCCGATGACGGACGTGGAAAATCGCGTTATAATAAGGTCATCTTGGAAAACAAAGTACATCAAAACCCGATTGGACAACAAAGGTGTTGTGCTGCTGAACGCGGCGCAGCACCTTTTTTCTTTGAAAGGAATGACAGACCATGAAAGAATCGCATATTGATTTTCTGTACCTGAATGAAGAGGATATGATCCGTGCCGGTGTAACCGACATGAAGGGCTGCGTGGACGCGATCGAGGAAATGTTCCGGCTGATGAAGCTGGGAGATTACCGCATGGGCGGTGCGAACGGCAACTCCCACGGCGTGATGATGAGTTTTCCGGAGCATCCGAAGTTCCCGAACATGCCGAAGGACGGTCCGGACCGCCGCTTCATGGCGATGCCGGCGTACCTCGGCGGACAGTTTGATATGGCAGGCGTCAAGTGGTACGGCTCCAATGTGGAGAACCGAAAGAAAGGTCTGCCGCGTTCCATCCTGATGCTGACGCTGAACGACAAGGACACCGGTGCTCCGATTGCCTATATGTCCGCGAACATCCTGAGTGCGTACCGCACCGGTGCGGTTCCGGGTGTGGGCTTTAAGTATTTTGCACCGGAGGACGCCAAGACGGTCGGCATTATCGGTCCGGGCGTTATGAGCAAGACCGCACTCGATGCCGCAATGGCGGTTCGTCCGACCATTGAAACGGTCAAGATCAAGGGTTCCTCGATGGCGTCTCCGTCGGCACAGAAGTTCGCCGACCGCATCCGCAAAAAGTACCCGCAGGTCAAGAACATCGAGATCGTAGCGACCGAGGAAGAAGCCGTCCGCGATGCAGATATCGTAGAGATCGCAACCTCTGCACCGACCGGTGATCCGGCAACCTATCCGTACATCGACGAGAGCTGGATCAAGCCGGGTGCCATTATCGCATGTCCGGCAGCGGCAAGATTCGATGATGATTTCATTTTGAATCGTGCCCGTGTCGTCACCGACAACATCATGCTGTACGAGGCTTGGGCGTCCGAGATGCCGTATCCGGCGTACAACACCATTCCGATTCCGGCGGTGCACTGCATGGATCTCATTCACGACGGCAAGATGACGCGCGAGCAGATTGATGATCTGGGTGATGTACTCACCGGCAAGATTCCGGTTCACCGCAAAAAGGACGAGATCGTTATCTACTCCGTCGGCGGCATGCCCACTGAGGATGTTGCATGGGGCACGATGGTTTACCGCAACGCGCTGGCGAATAATATCGGCACCAAGCTCAATCTGTGGGATGCACCCGCCCTCGCATAACGGATTTGGAACAAGGAGGTTCTGCCGAAAGCGGAACCTCCTCTGCTTTATGGAGGAATATGTTATGACGGAAAAGAAACTGGGACTGCCCAGTGTCATTGCAACGGCAGTAGGTCTGATCGTTGCAACAAGCTGTCTGATGTCGCTCGGACAGGGTGCAGGCATGCTCGGCACAGGCTTCATCGTATCCATGGTGCTCGCCTGCATCATCAATATGCTGACAGCGCTTTCACTCGCGGAGCTGAATGCGCTCATGCCCAATCTGACCGGCGGTCTGGCGCAGTATACGCTGGCCGGTGTCGGACCGTTTATCACCATCATCACGATGGTAGGCGGCTATATCGTCTGTCAGTCCATCGCAGGCTCGGTGGAATGCGCGATGTTCGGCAATGCCATCAATTCGGCGTTCAACACGGGACTGCCGTCCTCGTTTTTCTGCATTCTGCTGCTGGTGGTGCTGATTGCCGCCAACCTGTGCGGCGTGGATATTTTCGCCAAGATACAGAATGTGGTGGCATACGGATTGATCCTGTCGCTGATTGCGATGGGTCTGATCGGTATTTTCGGTCTCGGCACCGGCGAGCAGGTACACCAGCAGATGAACCTTGCCGCCTCGACTTCGGATTATTTTTCCTTGCTTGGCATGGCGTTTTTCCTGTTTATCGGCAGTGAATTTGTCATTCCGATTGCGAAAAGCGTCAAGAATCCGCGCCGCAACGTGCCGCTCGGCATGATGCTCAGCCTTGGCATTATATGCTTGATGCAGATTCTTGTCGTGTTCGGCATGGGGCATTATGTCCGCTGGGATGAGCTGGCGGCAAGCGGTTCGCCGCACATTCTGTACGGCACAGCGCTGCTCGGACACGTCGGCACGCTGTGGATGATTCTGGTTTCCATTTTTGCCGTGGTCAGCACGGTCAACTCGGCGATCAATTTCCTCTCGTGCATGTGTGCGGGCATGGCAAAGCTGAACATGATGCCGGAGATTTTCCTCCGCCGCAACCGCCGCGGCGCGTACTACGTCGGCATTCTGATGATTGGTGCGATTATGATTATCGTCAACGCGACCGGGCTTTCCACCAGCGATTCGCTGTCGTTTATGATTCTGGTTGCCATCGTGTTCTGGATGGTTTCCTATGTGGTCGCTAACATCAATGTGCTGATTTTCCGCAAGCGTCTGCCCAAGGCTCCGCGAACCTTCCGTGTGCCGTTTGGCCCGATTATCCCGATCATCGGCATGGCAGGCAGCCTGTTCATGATTCTCAATATCGACAGCAGCGCGGCAGTCCGGCAGCAGATTTTCATGATCGACGGCATTATTTTCATCATCCTTGCCATCTATGCAGCATTCTGGTGCATATACCGCCTCAAGCGGCCGCTGTTCAAGCCGATCGCGGTGGATGAGGTGATGGCGATGGAGAATCCCGCTTACCTTGAGGTGAATAAGCACCGGGAAAAAACGCAGACTACCAATCACTGCACAGAATGAAGAAGAAAACACCGCACAGGATGTGCGGTGTTTTTCTTTGCATACCCTCGGCCAAATCCGGCAACACTATCCTGCAAAGGAGCGTGTTTTCATGTTAGAAATGTTTTGCTTTCAGTGCCAGCAGACGGCGGGCAACAAGTGCTGCGTAAGCGTGGGCGTCTGCGGCAAGCAGCCGGACACGGCAGCACTGCAGGATGAACTGGTGTACGAACTCATCCGGTTGGCGGAAGCGGCAATAGCGGCAGGTCAGCGCACACAAACTGCCGACCGGCTGCTGATGGACGGTCTGTTCACTACCTTAACCAACGTCAACTTTGACAATCAAGCTATCGAAGAATTTACCGAGCGAGTACGCGCAGAACACGAAAAATTTGACGGAAAACCATGTGAGGTCGTCGAACTGTGGAAGGGCGACACGGACACGGTTTCCCCGCGTTCCACGCTGCTGTTCGGCCTGAAAGGCATGGCCGCGTACGCACACCACGCGATGAATCTCGGCTACACGGATGACGAGGTGAGTGCGTGGTTTTACAAGGGTCTGTGTGCAATTAACCGTCCGCACTCGGTTGAGGAATGGCTCTCGCTCATCGTCGAATTCGGGCAGGTCAACTTCCGGTGCATGGAGCTGCTCGACCGGGCCAACACCGAAACCTTCGGCACACCACAGCCGACCAAAGTGCCGACCGACATCAAAAAAGGCCCGTTTATCGTGGTTTCCGGCCACGATTTAGGTGATCTGGCGCAGCTGCTTGAGCAGACGGCAGGCAAGGGCATCAACATTTACACGCACAGCGAGATGCTGCCCGCACACGGCTATCCCAAACTGAAAAGTTATCCACAGCTTGTGGGTAATTTCGGCACAGCGTGGCAGGGCCAGCAGAAGGAGTTCGATGACATTCCGGCGCCGATCCTGTTCACAACAAACTGTCTCATGCCACAGCGCCCGAGTTATCAGGACCGCGTGTACACGACCTCGGTGGTCGGTTACGAAGGTCTGCGTCACATTGAAGCGGATGCCTGCGGCCGCAAGGACTTTTCACCCATCATCGAGCAGGCTCTTGCGCTCGGCGGGTACGAGCACGACCGCAGCATGAGCGGCATCAACGGCGGTCATATGCTCATGACCGGCTTTGCACACGGCGCGGTACTCTCGCACGCCGAGGAGATTATTTCACTCATCAAGACCGGAAAAGTGCGGCATATTTTCCTTGTCGGCGGCTGTGACGGTGCCCATCCGGGCAGAAATTACTACACCGAGTTCGTCAAATCCACGCCGATGGACACGCTTGTTCTGACGCTTGCCTGCGGCAAATACCGCTTCAACGACCTTGACTTGGGTGAAATCGGCGGTCTGCCGCGCATTCTGGATATGGGCCAGTGCAACGATGCATACAGCGCTATCAAGGTCGCGCTTGCGCTCGCGGATGTGTTCGGCTGCACGGTCAACGACCTGCCGCTCACGCTCGTGCTCTCGTGGTACGAGCAGAAGGCCGTGTGCATCCTGCTGACGCTGCTCGCGCTCGGCGTGAAGAACATTTACCTCGGACCGACATTGCCCGCATTCCTGTCGGAAACCGTGGTAAAAACTCTGGTGGAGACGTACGATCTGCACCCGACGACCAATCCGCAGCAGGATTTGGATGCGATTCTCGGGAGAGGGTAACAGAAAAAGTGCAGCCTGGAAAGCAGGCTGCACTTTTTTACAGACAGAAATATTTCAGCAAACTTTGCACCGAATTTTCTCGCAAAACACCGTAAATATGGCACAATACAGAGGAAAGAAGGTGCGGAGAATGTACATTCTGATGGATATGGAGTGGGTCGAGAATGAACAGGGGAAATCCTGTCCGACGCAGATTGCCGCGATTCGTGTTGATGAGCGGTGGAACACGGTCGATACATTTTCCGCACTGGTCTGTCCGGCGCAGGATATGGCGTGGGACTGGTCGGAAATCGGCTTTCAGGGGCACACGCCGGAGGAATTTCTGTGCGCACAGCCGCTCGAGGTCGTGCTGACCGCGTTTGCGCTGTGGTTTCAGTCGGACGATGTGCTTTGCTGGTGGCACTGTCAGGCGGAAAATCTGTTCCGCAAGCGCGTGAAACAGTGGAAAATCGCTATGCCGAGCGTGCAAATGCTTGCGCTCGATGAGTACATTTTCGGCTTTTCCGGGGAACAGGGCGGCATCCGCAATCTGTGCCGGAAGCATGACATTGCCGTGCAGCTGCCTGAGCATTGTTCGGAGAACGATGTTGTGACGCTGCAGCGGTTTGTGCAGGGCATTGCACTGCCGCAGGCGGTTCTGCAGGATGAGAAGAAACGAAAACGACTGGGGAGTGGAGAAAAAGGCAAAGTAAAGTATCGTTTTCTGTATGATTCGCATACAAAGCGTTTGCATAACGCAAATTGTGAGTTATTGCCCAAAGGAACGGAATTACAAGGCTATGTGACCTTCAAAAAGCCAATTAAACAGCGGCTTGTCCCCTGTGAATGCTGCCGCGCAGCGTATTTGCAGGCACTGCGTGAACGGAATCGCGATAATCTGGAGCATGTATCGTGGAATTATGCCTATGCGAAATATTCCAAGGTATATCATCGCAAGGACTGTCCGTACATACTGACAGCACGACTTTATAATGGGTTTCGCATGCCGTGGATGACACAGCTGCATGACCTGCGGCCATGCAAATACTGTCGGCCGGATGTAAAGCGAAAAAAGAAAAAGAAGAAACCGCGTCCGGCACCGCCCAAACCGGTCTCCAAACGCGGCTTGCGCAAGGTGGAACGGGATGCGATCGACCGGGTACGCCGTGCCAAAGTCGATCGTGTGGCGGCAAAACGAAGTCACAGCAAAGAGGAAAAACGTAAAGCCATGCTGCTTTCTCAGCCGGGACTAGCCTTCTGGGCCGGAATCGGGTACAAAACATTCCATTTACAGGGCTGTCCGCGGCTGGAAAAGCCAAAGAAGCTGCGCGGCTTCCGCTGGTACCAGAGTGCGATTGATGCGGGATACAAGCCGTGCCGTCAGTGCAAACCGACGGCAAAGTACGATGCGGTGTACTCCATTCCCATCACAAGCCGCGAGCGCAGTGACGAAAGCGCGGAAACGCTTGTGCAGCTCTGTACCGAGCGGGTGCTGCCGTTTACGCAGGATGAACGGTATTTTACGCTCGAGACCGAGGTCGGCCGGTGGCGGATCGACATGCACACGCTGCCGGTGCATTTGGAGCATATCAATCTGGTGAGAGAGCCGATTGCAACCGAATATCATGTGCAGCTGCGCCTGTTTTTGTCGCTGCGGGATACGTTTCGGTATATCATCAAGCATGATAAAACGCTGGCGAAGCAGCAGGAGAAGCAAAAACAGGAATAGTAAATCATCGGAAGCTGTGGTATAATCAGGGTATCGTACAGCTTCAATTATCATTCAAAATCAAAGGGGAGACAGAGTATGAAGATGCAGAATATCGGCAAGCGGCTGACCGCCGGTCTGGTTGGTGCAGCGCTGGTGATGAGTATGCCGTTTGCGGCGGCGCTGACGCAGAAGAACATCACGGTCGGCCGTGGTGTGACGATTTATGTGGACGACCAGAAAATCAATCCGGGTGACGCGAACGGCAATCCGGTCGAGCCGATGCTGTACAACGGCACGACTTATCTGCCGATTCGCGCAGTGTCTGCGGCGCTCAACGTGCCAATCGCGTGGGATGGAACGACGTCGAGTGCGTATCTCGGCGAGCATAAGGTGGACCAGAATGCGGTAAACCGTGCAAAGGCATATGTTTCGGTAATCGAGCAGCTGCAGAGCAAGTACGGCAAGCGTGCCGTCAGCGGCAGTATTGTCAGCGGTCTGGTGACGGCGATGCTGATTGACTTCGACGGCGACGGCAATGAGGAATTGCTTTGTGTTTGCAATACGAAGGAGAAAAATGACATAGGCACGAATAAGCACAGCACATATATGGTTTATCACTGGGACGGCAGCAAAGCAAATTGTGTAGCATCAAATGAAGTGGTTTACCCATTCAGTGTGTTAGTCAATTAGAAAGTGCATAAAAAGGGCCTCAAAAAGTGCATAACCCTG
>CAVLCS010000048.1:0-20790 GCA_963661675.1 Bulleidia sp. | reverse complement strand
TAAGTACAATTTGATACGATTTGCGGAAGAGGTTCACGAGAGTGGGCCTCTTTTTATATGCGGCGGATGTAAAATAGGGGAGTGCCGTTTACATTTAGGACGCGCAATGCGCGCCCCTACAATGGGTTACCGTATGCACGGAGATAGATCAACCTGCAACGATGGTAGACCGTAGGGGCGCGTATTGCGCGTCCGTTGTTTGCCGACAAAACCGTTGTCGATAACGTGCGTATGATTTGATGCGATTATCGTAGGGGCGGACCAATGTGTCCGCCCTGTAAATCAAAACGCAAATTGAAAAACGCAGAACATCTCAATAATTGAAATCCCAAATCCGTATAACATGGAGGTTTGCTGGGGAAGGGCGGACACATTGGTCCGCCCCTACGGCAGCCTGCGGGAAAAAGATTTTGCTCGAAAGGCAACTCTGAAACCACCCTTGAAATCACCGAAAATTCTTCAAAATTTCTCATGCGATTCTCACGGAGAAAACCTTTTCTCACATTCGCAAAATGCGTGCGAGGGCCCATTCTCACGGCAAAAACAGCTGAGAAATTTTTCTTATTTTGTGATACTTTTCTACTCTAAATTGATATTCAGCAAGGTGCTCAAACGCCTGTGCTTTTATGTGTGCAACCCATACAATGGCAAAATAAAAAGAGTAATTTTTGTATAGAACAGAGTTATACTGTGCATTGCGATATTACCGTAACGTGGCTATAATATAGTCAAACAAACGAAAACACCGAAAGTTAAAACAAAACAAAAACTTCCGGTTAATCGTGAAAAGAGTATGTCTAAGATTTAAATGTCAAGGAGGAAATTATCATGAAAGAAATCCGTATTGGTCTGGTAGGTTCCGGTTGGATGGGCAAGGCTCATTCCTCTGCACTGGCTGACGCTGAGATGCTGTTTGGCCCTGACTACGGCACCGCATCCTTCGAGATCGTAGCTGACGCTAACGAAGAGGCTGCAAAGTCCGCTCAGAAGAAGATCGGCTTCAAGCGCATCTCCACTGATTGGCACGACGTAGTTACCGACCCGAACGTAGACCTGGTTGATATCGCTACCCCGAACGCTTTCCACTACGTAGTAGCTAAGGCTGCTCTGGAGAACGGCAAGAACGTATACTGCGAGAAGCCGCTGTCCATCTCCGCTGAGGAGTCCAAGGAGCTGGCTGAGCTGGCTGCTAAGAAGGGCGTTGTAAACTACGTTGGCTTCAACAACACCCAGAACCCGGCAAACGCTTACGTTCGTGAGCTCGTTCAGTCCGGCGCTCTCGGCAAGATCATGCGCTTCACCGGCACTTATGATCAGGACCAGCTGCTCGACGAGTCCCTCCCGATCACCTGGCGCCACATCAACAAGCTGGCTGGCTGCGGTGCTCTGGGCGACCTCGGTTCTCACCTGCTGTCCATCTCCCAGTTCATCATGGGCGACATCACCAAGGTAAACGCAGTTGCTACCACCGTATTCCCGAAGCGCCCGAAGTCTGCAGGCTCCACTGAGATGGTTGACGTTGAGAACGAAGACATCATGACCTTCATGGCTGAGTACGCTAACGGCGCTATCGGCCAGATCGCTTGCTCTCGTGTTGCTACCGGCCGTAAGAACTACCTGACCTACGAGATCCAGGGTACCAAGGGTTCTGTTCGTTACGATCTGGAGCGCATGGGCGAAGTTCAGGTTTACTTCCAGTCTGACAACGAGCGCGACCGCGGCTTCCGCACCGTACTGCTCAACCCGAAGATGAAGGGCTACTCCGCATTCCAGCCGGCAGGCGGTATCTCCATCGCTTACAACGACATGAAGATCCTCGAGGTTCACGCTCTGTTCGACGCTATCACCAATGGCGCTGACTACGTAACCGACTTCGAGTTCGGCTACAAGATCGACCGCACCGTAGCTGCTGTTATCGAGTCCTCCAAGACTCACGAGTGGGTTGACGTTAAGTAAGTTATCCCCTTACATTAAATCATAGTGCCGGAACGGTTTCAGCGGGAGCGATCCCGCTGGGGCCGGAAAGGCGTAATTTCCTGAATAATTTGACAGGGAGGATATAATTATGGCTATCAAGATTGGTATTGCACCGGACTCCTGGGGCGTATGGTTCCCGGCAAGTGATCCGAACAATGCAAAGCAGCCCCAGTGGTGGCGCTGCCTGGACGAAATGAAGGTTGCTGGCTACGAGGGCTGCGAGATCGGTCCTTGGGGCTACATGCCGAACGACGATCCTAAGGTTCTGAAGAACGCTATGGACGCTCGCGGCCTGACTCTGGTAGGCGCTACCGAGGGCGGCAACTTCCTCGATGACGCTGCTGTAGAGGGCATGCTGAAGGATATCGACGATATCTCCAAGCTCCTGAAGGCTTTCCCGTCCGCTAAGTATATCGTTCTGCTGCCTCCGATGTACACCAACCTCGCTACCGGCGAGCTGGAGATGAATCCGGAGCTGACCGACGCTGAGTGGGCTACCTACTGCAAGAATGTACAGAAGTGCGCTGATCGCTGCGCAGCTAACGGCTTCGTTGGCCTGTTCCACCCGCACGTAGACAGCCATGTTCAGACCGAGGAGCAGATCGAGCGCTTCCTGAACGACACCAATGTAGATCTGTGCTTCGATACCGGCCACCATGTATACGGCGGCGGCGAGCCGATCTCCTTCTACAAGAAGTGGCACAAGCGCATCCCGTACATCCACTTCAAGGACTGCGATCTGGCTGTAAAGGCTAAGATGGACGAGAACAAGTGGTCCTTCGCTAAGGCTGTAACCGAGGACATCATGGTTGAGCCGGGCAAGGGCAGCATCGACTTCACTGCTATGCACAAGGCACTCGACGAGTGCGGCTACGACGGCTGGTGCGTAGTAGAGCAGGATCTGTTCCCGGTTAAGTCCTTCGACGTACCGCTGGAGAAGGCTTCCATCGGTCGTGAGAACCTCCGCAAGGCTGGTTTCTAATTGCTAATTAAATAGCAATCGCAATACCCATTTTACAATCGCATCTACACCATTCCCGTTTTCATTATTTTGTTATCCGGTCCCTCTTGAGTTTCATCCAACAGAAAATCAAGGGGGACTGCTGATAAAGAGTGCACGCAAGTGTCAAATAGGCGCTGAGAGAGCAGCGTCTGAAAAAAGAGAGGAGAAGAAATTATGAACAAGAAGAGAGTGTTAGCGATGTTGCTGGCAGGCGCGATGGCATTGTCGATGACCGCATGCGGCGGCGGCAATTCTGCATCGAGCGATGACAGCAGTAATGACGGTGGCTCGTCCGCTTCCGGCGGCAGCTACAAGGTAAGTGTTATCCTCAAGACTCTGGCTGCTGAGTACTGGCAGTACGTAAAGTCCGGCGCAGAGGATTACGCTTCCGAGCATTCCGACAAGGTTTCTGTTGAGGTTAAGGGCCCAAGCTCTGAGACCGCTTTCGACGAAATGCAGAACATGATCGAGACCGACCTCAGCTCCGGCAGCTATGATGGTGTCATCATCTCTCCGCTGCAGTCCGATACGGCGGCTCAGCTCGTAAGCGGCACCAAGCTCCCGATCGTTGCGATCGACACCAACTTCGAAGCACCGGAGGTTAAGTCCTTCGTAGGCACCGGTAACGAGGCTGCTGCTAAGAAGGGCGGCGAGGCTGCTGTAGAGGCTGCCAAGGCTGCTGGCTGGACCGATATCAAGTGCATCGAGATCGCAGGCGTACAGGGCGACCAGACCAACACCGCTCGTATGAACGGCTACAAGGCTGGCGTTGAAGAAGCAGGCGGCACTTTCCTGAGCGACGAAGTACAGTACGCAGACGCAACTGCTGACCGTGCTACCACCGCTATGGAAGCTATCATGCAGACCCATCCGGAAGGCATCGCAATCATTTGCGCAAACAACGACGACATGGCTATGGCAGCAGCTCGTGCAGCACAGGGCCATGTCGCATACAAGAACACCATCTTCCTCGGCTTCAACGGCGACCGCGCTGCTTGTGAAGCTATTCTGGCTGGCCAGATGACGATGTCTGTCGCTCAGATGGCTTACGAGATGGGCTACAAGGCTGTTGAGACCATGGTTCAGGTTCTGGACGGCGAGACCGTTGACGAGTTCGTTGACTCCGGTTCTGACGTAGTTACCCCGGACAACGCTCAGGAGCGCCTGGATACCCTGAAGACGCAGCTCCACTAAGGAACTGCATCCCGCACAAACGCAGATTGTGCGATAATGTTCACGCGTGAGATCCTCTCTCCGGATCGGTAGGAAAACGCTCCAACGTTCTGCCAATCCGTTATGGATAAAAACGCAAATTTCAAAGATCCTTTCTCTCATTCTATTTCTCTATATGGTGGTGCCCCCTGCTCCTGCCCAAGCAGGATTAGGGGGCATTGCTATGAACGAAGATAGGGTGAAAAAGACAAAATTTAGCATTTCCATACAGATTACCCTGCAGTATGCAGAAAGAAAGAGGGACAAGCTGCCGCAGACACCCGTGGCAGCGCATTACACAGCAAACAAGAGGGGTTTAAGAAAATGGTATTTACACTGGGTTCATTTGTACTTGTCACTATTGCAGTGGCATTTGTAAGTTGGCTCAAAACCAAGGGAACGGACGAAACCAGCAAAGACGGTTACTTCCTTGGCGGCCGCAGCCTGGGCGGCCTGGTCATCTTTGGTTCTCTGATGATGACCAACCTGTCCGCAGAGCAGCTCGTAGGCCGTAACGGCCAGGGCTATGCAGCCGGCATGACAGCAATGGGCTGGGAGACCATGTGTCCGATCGCACTGACGCTGATGGCACTGTTCTTCATCCCGAAGTACTTCAAGCTCGGCATTTCCACCATCCCGGAATTCCTGGAAAGCCGCTTTGACCGCGCAACCCGCGTCATCGTATCGTTCATTTTCCTTGTCGCTTATATCGTAACCATGCTGCCGCTGGTACTGTACGCAGGCTCGGTAGCTATGGAGCGTATCTTCGGCATCACCGCACTGATGGGCGGCAACCGTTTCATGGCAACCACCGTAATGTGCGTCGCACTCGGCGTAATCGGCGGTATCTACGCAATCTTCGGCGGCCTGAAGGCCGTAGCCGTATCGGACTCCCTGAACGGCATCATCTTCATCATCGGCGCAGTCATCCTGATCCCGGTTCTGGCATTCGTTGCACTGGGCGATGGCAGCATTGCAGAAGGCATCCGTCTGTTCGCTACCTCCTCTCCGGAGCACCTGAATGCGATCCAGCCGGCTAATGCACAGCCGCCTTACATTCCGTGGCCGATGATCGTACTTGGCTGTGGTATCAACCACATCTCCTACTGGTGCACCAACCAGTCCATCATGCAGCGTGTACTCGGCGCTAAGAACCTGAAGGAAGCACAGAAGGGCTCTCTGCTGACCGGTCTTACCTGCGTATTCTGCCCGATCTTCCTGGTAGCACCTGGCGTTATCCAGTTCATCCGTGACGGCGGCGTACTGACCGACTTCGACATGGCTTACCCGACCCTGATCAAGGACATCCTGCCGACTCCGGTACTGGGCTTCTTCGCAGCTGTAATGTTCGGCGCGATCCTGTCCTCCTTCAACTCGGTACTGAACAGCTCCATGACCCTGTTCACCCTGGATATCCTTCCGGTTATCTCCAAGAAGAAGCGCACTGACGCGCAGCTGATCAACATCGCAAAGCGTTTCGGCATCGTACTGTGCCTGGCGTCCATCGTCATCGCACCGTTCCTGCTGTACCTGCCGGCCGGCATCAGCACCTTCCTCAATCAGATGTGGGGCTACTACGGCGTTCCGGTTCTGGCTATCGTTGTTATGGGCATCCTGGCTCCGCGTATGCCGAGCTTCGCACCGAAGGTTGCCATCGTCGTACATATCGTATGCTACGGTCTGATGATGAACCTTCTGCCGTTCCACTTCCTGTACTTCGAAGTAGGCGCATTCGTAATTGACCTGATCCTGATGGCAATCCTCACCAAGGTTGCTCCGCGCAAGGAAGCATATGTACTGCCTGACCTCGAGGTCGTTGATATGACTCCGTGGAAGTACCGCAAGCCGGTAATCGCAGTTACTTTCATCCTGCTGGTAGGCATTTACGTGCTGTTCTCTCCTCTGGGTCTGGGCGGCTGATAAAGCAAACCAAAATAAAAAGACAGATCGCTTGGCGGTCTGTCTTTTTTATGTTTGCACGGAAACATTTCATTCAATCCGTGGGATTGATATGGTTCGGTGACGATTGCGGGTAGATTGCATACAATGTGATACGTTTTATTATTGTAGGGGCGGACATTGGCCGTCCTTTCTTTCCGGTCTGCACGGATAAAATTCATCTGCATACGTTACCGTAGGGGCGGACCAATGTGTCCGCCCTGTAAATCATAACGCAAATCGAAATGCAACGGTGTTGGTGACAATCATAAATGCACCACGCATATCACTCGGCGGTGCATTGGAAAAGGGCGGACACACTGGTCCGCCCCTACGATGGCCTGATGATCTATACGGAAACAGGATTGATATGGTTCGGTGACGGCTGCAGGTGAATTGCATACAATGCAGCACGTTTGATTGTTGTAGGGGCGGCCATTGGCCGTCCTTTCTTTTCCGGTCTGCACGGATAAAATTCATCTGCATACGTTACCGTAGGGGCGGACCAATGTGTCCGCCCTGTAAATCATAACGCAAATCGAAATGCAACGGTGTTGGTGACAATCATAAATGCACCACGCATATCACTCGGCGGTGCATTGAAAAAGGGCGGACACACTGGTCCGCCCCTACGATAGCCTGATGATCTATTTGACATGTAAAATCAGAACGAAATCGCTCGGAACGCCGTCGGCGAAATATCCGTCTCCTGCCGGAACGCCCGCGCAAAGTGCGACGCACTGTTAAAGCCGCAGTCCTCGGCGATCTGCTCCACGGTCAGGTCGCTGGACAGCAGCAGACGCTTGGACTGCCGCAGACGGTACTGCAGCAGATACTCATGCGGCGTACAGCCAACGTAGCGCTTGAAGCTGCGGATAAAGTGCGATTTGCTGATGCCGCACATCTCGGCCAGGTCGTCGAGTGAGATATCTTCAGCGAAATGGCCGTGAATGTAGGCTAGTGCCGGTGCGAGCAGCTCACTGGTGACAGTCGTTCGCACGGTCTGCGACGCCAGATCGCCCAGAATCGTGTGAACGGCAATGGAAATCTGGTGTTCGTTCATGGACGCGAACTGCGTGCTCATGCCGTACTGCGCCGAGTGTACGACCGTTCGGAACTGGTCCTTGAGCGACAGCATCGGCTGCTTTTCGTGTACGATGCCGAATCGCTCGGTCAGGTACTCGACATACTGCTTGCTGCCCGCACCGTTAAAGTGGAACCAGTAGAAGTCCACCTTGTCCGGACACCAGTAGCAGTGCGGCTTGCGGCAGTCGAACAGCGCAATTTCGCCTTCGTGTGCCTCAGCCGTCATGCCGTCCGTGCGGATGCACAGCGAACCGCTGTTGATGTAGATCAGCAGGTATTGGTCAATGCCGCTGCGCTCAATCTTGTAATCGCTGTTGCAGATGAACTGTCCGAACTGCGGGCAGTAATACAGCGCACTTTTCGCAAATTCCGACGGCAGCGAGAAGTCCATAAAGGACGGAGTCAGTACGCCGGTATCTACAATTTGCATAAAATCCCTGCTTTCGTTTGGTCTCGATGATTTTGCTGCTTTTATCCTATCACCTTCGGCGGCACAGAGCAACCCCAAAGCAAAGAAAAACCGCCTGTGAGGGCGGTAATCGTGGATATAGACAAAATACGCATTTATCTGTTATAATACTCTTACGGGAGGTTAATCGTCCCGTGGGACGCTGTGATGGCGGTCAGCCCCTTCTTTCCCTCGCGGTTTGCGAGAGGAAGGAGGTGAGCGCGGATGAAGAAGAAAGCGATTCAGCTTTTTATTTGTGCGGTCATCGTACTGTACATTTTCTTCGTAGAAACGCGATGACCGCTCGGCTGGCACCAAGCGGTCATCGACTTAAGTCATGATTGCACAAAGGGGTGACTGCTACGCAGCGTCCCTTTCCATATCTATATTATACGCTCACTGCTCTGCCTTTGTCAAGGCAGGGCATTTATTTTGCCGTAGAGGCGTACTTTTCGACCAGCGTCTGCGCCATCTCCATGGCGATTTCGCCCTTATTCAGGCGCAGCGACAGATACGGTGTCGAACCGGCGTTGAGCAGCAGGCGGCCCTTGAATGCACTGTCGCCGCACAGTGCGGACAGCCGTGCAAAGTCGGTCTCGGAGAAGGTGAGCAGCAGCCGTCCGTCCTGCTGCTTGATCTCGGCGATACCCTGTTCGCTGGCCTTGGCACGCAGCAGTGCGATATCCAGCAGCGCAATGGCTTCCGCGGGCGGCTCCCCGAAGCGGTCGATCAGTTCATCGAGCATATCGCTGCGCTGCTCGTCCGTACGGATGAGCGCAATACGGCGGTACAGATCCACACGCTGACCCGCATCTGCGACATAATCGGCGGGCAGATTGGCCGAAACCAGCAGTTCCGCCGCACAATCGACACGCGGCTTGGGCGTTTCGCCTTTTTCCTCCTGCACGGCCTCTTCGAGCAGCTTGAGGTACAGATCATAGCCGACGCTCATCATGTGGCCGGACTGCTCGGGACCGAGCACGTTTCCGGCACCGCGGATTTCCAGATCGCGCATGGCAATCTTAAAGCCCGAGCCGAACGCCGCAAACTCACGAATCGCACCGAGACGTTTCTGTGCGATCTCGCTGAGCGCCTTGCCGTGCCGATAGCACAGGTACGCATACGCGTGACGCGACGAACGGCCAACACGGCCGCGAATCTGGTGCAGCTGCGCCAGACCCATGTTGTCCGCGTTCTCGATGATGAGCGTGTTCGCGTTCGGAATGTCGATGCCGGTCTCGATGATGGTGGTGCAGACCAGAATGTCGATCTCACCGTCCGCCATCTCGTTCATGACCTTTGCGATCTCTCTCTGGCCCATTTTGCCGTGTACAATGCCGATTCGGGCATCTGGAAGGCGCTGCTGCCACATGTTCGCACACCGCTCAATGGATTCCACGCGGTTGTGCAGGTAGTACACCTGGCCGCCGCGTCCCAGCTCCCGACGGATCGCATCGAGCAGTACGCCGTCGTTCTGCTCAAGCACGAATGTCTGCACCGGATGGCGGTTCTGCGGCGGCTCCTCAATCGACGACATATCACGGATACCGGACAGCGCCATGTTAAGCGTGCGCGGAATCGGCGTTGCCGACAGCGTGAGCACGTCCACGTTTTTGCTCATTTCCTTGAGCGTTTCCTTGTGGCCAACGCCGAACCGCTGTTCCTCGTCCACGACGAGCAGACCGAGGTCCTTGAACTTGATTTTCTTGTTGAACAGCTTGTGCGTGCCGATAACAAGGTCAACAGAGCCTGCTTCCAGCTTTTTGAGCAGGGCAGTCTGCTCCGAGCCGGTCTTGTAGCGCGTGAGCAGTTCGATCGTGATCGGGTGACCCTGAAAACGCTGCATCGCGGTCAGATAATGCTGCCGCGCGAGCACAGTCGTCGGCACGAGGATTGCCGCCTGCTTGCCTGCGAGAATGCACTTCATCACGGCACGCAGCGCGACCTCGGTCTTGCCGAAACCGACATCGCCGCACAGCAGACGGTCCATCGGGCGGTCGGACTGCATGTCGTCCTTGATCTCTGCGATGCAGCGCAGCTGATCGTCGGTCTCCTCGTAGGGGAAATCTTCTTCGAACTCACGCTGCCACGCGTCGTCCGGCGGGAAGGCGTAGCCCTTGACCTTGGCCCGTTCAGCGTACAGCTTGATAAGTCCCTCGGCGAGTTCCTTTGCAGCAGCCTTTGCGCGTGCTTTCGCCTTGCTCCAGTCTGCACCGCCGAGCTTGTTCAGCCGCACGCGTTCGTTATCGCCGCCGCCGATGTATTTGGAAATCAGGTCGAGCGAAGTCGCCGGAACATACAGAAAATCCGTGCCCGCAAACGCGATTTTGATGAAATCACGCTCGGAACCGTCCACTTTCATGCGCTCCATGCCGATAAAACGACCGATACCGTGGTGCTCGTGTACGACGAGATCGCCCGGTGTCAGGTCGGTGTAGGATTTGACCTTATCGCGGTTGGACTTCTTGACCTGCGTTTTCTTTCGGCGGGCGAGCACCTGACCCTCGGTCATCACGACCAGACCGAGATCGGGGTACTCAAAGCCGGCGGACAGCGTGCCTTCCATGATGTTGACGCAGCCGCCCTTGGGCAGCAGGTCGCTGATGCGCACATTGAGACCGGAATCGGTCAGCGCGTCCAGCATGTTCTGGCAGCGCAGCGCACTGCCACAGACCACGGCTACCGCGCGTCCCTGTTCAGTGTAGCTGCGGATATCGGCGGACGCCATGTCGAGGTTGCCGCCATAGGCGTTCATCTGGTTGGCGATGAAGTTTTCCAAATGCTGCGGCGTCAGCTCGGCTACGTTGTTGAGAAAGCTGTCCAGACGCAGGATCTGGCGTTTTACGCCGCATACGCCGACAAAATCGAGCGCATACTCGCCGAGTGCGGGCGGCATTTCACCGCGCTCGAGCAGTGCGGTCACATCGTCAGCTACACGAGCGTGGAAGTCGCGGACGGCGTCACGCAGACGCGGCGTGTCCTCGATGAGCACGATGGCGTTCTCCGGCAGATAGTCGAATGCGGTCGCCATTTCGGGATAAATGAGCGGCATATACTTGTCCGCTGCCGGCAGGGAACCGGTCTCGCGCAGACGTTCTGCGTCGCGTTCCAGATTGGCCTGCAAATCCGCATGCTGCTTTTTCCGGCGGGTCGTAGTGAGCGCGAAAACCGCCTTGGCCAGTCCGGCGGCGCCGCCTTTCGCCAGTGCCGGAATCGCTTCCATGCACGGCAGACAGCGCAGGCACTCGCACTGCTCCAGACGGCGCTGACTGCCTACGTCAAACGTGGAAATCGAGTCGATTTCGTCGTCCCAGAATTCCACGCGGTACGGATGCTCCGCCTGCGGCGGAAATACGTCCAGAATGCCGCCGCGGATCGAGAACTGACCCGAGCCTTCGACCTGCACGCAGCGTTCATAGCCTGCACGCGTGAGCGACTGCGCCAGCTCATCCAGCGGAGCGGTTTCACCTGCGGTCAGCGATACGATCGCCGTCTTGAGCACCTCCGGCGGCATGGTGCGCTGTGCGGCTGCCTGCACGGACGCGACCGCAAAATGCGCTTCCGTCAGTTCATCCAGTGCGGCCAGACGGTGCTGCTCGTACCCACGAGATACGCCGACCACATCCGCCATCACCAGTTCGCGGGAGGGCAGCTGCACGACCTCACGCTCGGAAAAGCCGCGTAAATCCGCGGCAAAACGGTTTGTGCTGTTGTCGTCGTCAGTCAAAACCAGCACCGGACGGCCGGTGTCCAGCCCTAAAGCCGCTGCTAAATGCGCCTTGTGGATAGCCGACAGACCAACTGCCAGCACCGGAGATTTGCCCTCGTCGATGGCTTGCTTTAACTGCTTGTATTCGTTTAGAAAAGTTATACTTTTTGTAATTTCATTCAAGAGGTTCACCTCCTCGGATAATCAATAACATGAAACGTATAATGCATGTCTCTCGGATCATATAAATGTATGCCGTAGGGCGGGGTGACCTCACCCCGCCGCATTATAGATGAGCGCAACCGGTTAGAAACGGCGGGATGAGGTCATCCCGCCCTACAATATAACGCTCAATCGTAGAGACACCAAAAGGGCAGATTTCTCAATCTGCCCTAATGTTATGCGTATTTTTCGCGGAATATGCGTTTTAGTCTTCCTTATAGCAGGTCTTGCAGTCCTCGCCGAGAATCTCAGCCGGATCCTTGCCCAGACGCTTGTAGTAGTCGGAAATTGCAGAGCGCAGTGCTTCCTCAGCGAGCACGGAGCAGTGCATCTTTACCGGCGGCAGACCGTCCAGAGCCTCAGCAACGGCCTTGTTGGTCAGCTTGAGCGCTTCTTCCAGGCTCTTGCCCTTGACCATCTCGGTTGCCATCGAGCTGGTAGCGATTGCCGCGCCGCAGCCGAAGGTCTTGAACTTAACGTCCTCGATGATGCCGTCGTCCGACACCTTGAGGTAAATCTTCATGATATCGCCGCACTTTGCGTTGCCGACCTCGCCGACACCGTTTGCGTCCTCAATCTCACCAACATTGCGCGGATGCGTAAAGTGGTCGAGTACCTTTTCACTGTACTGCATAAAATCTATCTCCTTTTTGTCCGATTAAGCGGTTTTATGAAGGTTTTCCCGGTAAATGGGCGCACACACGGGTGCGCCCCTACGAGGGCATTTTCCTTCGAAGCAACCGGCATCGTAGGGGCGGACCAATGTGTCCGCCCAGATACGGGCTGCACAATTTTTCTTAGTGATGGCTGGTAAGATCAGCCGCAGCCGACAGGTTCGGCTTGCCGTTCTCCCAAACCGGGCTCATCGAGCGCAGCGTCTTAACGACGTCGGTAACGGTCTCGATGATATAATCTACATCTTCCTCGGTGTTTTGTTCGCCGAGGGTCAGACGCAGAGAGCCATGCGCGATCTCGTGCGGCAGGCCGATGGCCATCAGAACGTGGGACGGATCGAGCGAACCGGTCGAGCAAGCCGAACCGGTGGAGCCGCATACGCCTGCGTTATCCAGACGCAGGATCAGGCCTTCGCCCTCGATGGCCTCAAACACGAACGACGCCGTGCCCGGCAGACGGTTTACCGGATCGCCGGTGTAGTGGGAGTACGGAATGTTCTCCATGATGCCCTTGACCAGCTTGTCGGTCAGCTTCTTGACGTAGCCCATCTTCTCATCCAGACCTTCAACGGCTTCCTTCATCGCTGCTGCCAGACCGATGAAGCCTGCGGTGTTCTCCGTGCCGGAAACCAGGCCGCGTTCCTGACCACCGCCGTATACCAGCGGCTCCAGGGTGATGCCCTTCTTGACGTACAGTACGCCGGTGCCGCGCGGACCGCGGAACTTATGGCCGGACAGGGACAGCATGTCGATGCCCATTTCCTGCACGTCGATGTGCATATGGCCGACTGTCTGAACAGCGTCGGTGTGGAACTTAGCGCCAACCGAATGTGCCAGCTCAGCGATCTGCTTGATCGGCTGGATGGTGCCGATCTCGTTGTTGGCCGCCATAACGGAAACCAGTGCGGTGTCCTCGGAAAGCTCGTTTTTCAGCTGCTCGAGGTCTACACGGCCTTCCTTATCCACGTTCAGATAGGTAACGCGGTAGCCTTCCTTCTCGAGGGCCTCGCAGGTGTAAAGCACTGCATGATGCTCGATCTTGGAGGTGATGATGTGCTTGCGGCCCTTGGAGGACGGACCATGCATGAAGCCGCGGATGGCAAGGTTGTCCGCCTGCGAGCCGCCGCCGGTGAATACGATCTCACCCGGTGCATAGTCGTTCTTCTCGTTTACCGGTTCTGCCGCGTTCAGGCACTTGCCGACAACGGTACGCGCGTCATTGAGCGCTTCCTTTGCCGCACGACCGATGCGGTACAGAGAGGACGGGTTGCCGTAATGCTCGGTCAGCCACGGCTTCATAGCGTTGAACGCAGTTTCGGACATCGGGGTCGTCGCCGCGTTATCCGCATATACGAATCTCTTTTCCATAGTATATCTGCCTTTCTTTGTCCAAAAAGGTTGTCTTAAATACAAGCTGAACAGCGGTCCGATACAGACCAAACGCTCGATTTCCAGCGAGCAGAAAACCGAGTAAAATGATAGGTTCAGCGGGTACTACTAATATACACCCGAAACGGGTATTTTAGCAAGTGAAAAACTGACGAAACAGCACGCATCTTGCGGTGCATTTTGCATTAGTTTGTGCATTTTGTGTAGTTTTATCAGAGAGTTAGCCGCGATTTACCGGTGTGTGCGCGTGTCAAGGCGTTTTTTCAGCCGTTCGAGCACCTCATTGTAGCGCTCAGAGCGGGCGGTCGGGTTGCCGCGCAGCAGGCTCTTGCGGGTGCGTCCGAGTGCGGCAGCACGTTCGTCAAAGCGGCGCTGCAGCTCTTCGAGTTTGGCCTGCAGCTGCTCGCGGGCCGCGAGTGCCTGGGCACGGCGTTCCTCCTGCGTCATCTCACGGACAGCGGCAAGCTGCTCTTTCGCGTCGTCCATCCTTTCGGCGAACTGCTCACGCGCTTCGGCAAGCTGTTCCTTGGCGCCGTCCATACGCTCGGCAAACTGCGCCTTCGCTTCGTCCACCTTTTCGGTGAATTCGCCGTGCGCTTCTTCTACGCGGTAGGACAGGTTGGTCAGACCGACAAGCGCGGTCTCGGACAGCTGCTGGCGCAGCTCGGCACCCTGTTCCCGCAGACGGTCGAGTTCCTCGAGCACCTTGGCGAGATCGAGTGCGCTGCGTACGGATACGACGACGTCGCTGATAAAGGCCGCCGAAAACAGCACGTCAATGACGATCAGACCGGCAAACGGCAGTCCGACCACCAGTTTTTCGATCGGCGGATGAATGACGCTCGTCAGAATCAGACCAAGAAATCCCCAGCACAGCGACGAGCGCAGGCAAATGTAGCCTTGAAACTGGAACCGCTGCTTGGAGTAATCCCAGTATTTTACCTTGAATATCTTCTCCATCACCACGCCGACGATGTATTCAAACACGGTTGCGGCGATCATGCTCGCCAGATACAGCCACACCGGGTGGGCCTGCAGCGGCAGGGAAACGTGCAGCAGGATGACTGCACCGAAGCCGTAAATCGGCAGCATGGGTCCGCGCAGAAAGCCGCGGTTGACCGGTCGGCGCTGTCCGATCGAGACCACGGTGGACTCAAAGCACCAGCCAAGCACACAGTACAGGTAGAAAACCAGCAGCCACTGGGCGGCAGAATAGCTGTAATACACGCTCTCACTCCTCATTTCGTTTGGATTTCGTATCTACCTATTTTATCGAAAATTTTGACTTTTTGCAAGGGAAACGATATAATAGAATCATACCATTTTAATAGGAAGGGCAGGAACGCCTAATGCTGAATTTTAATCTGCACACTACGACCGAGATCGTATTCGGTAAAGATATTGAGGAACAGATCGGTCCGCGCCTGAAGGAACTGGGCGCACACCGGATTCTGGTGCACTTCGGCGGCTCGAGCGCACGCACGACCGGTCTGCTGGACCGTGTGGAAAAGAGTCTGTTTGCGGCAGGTCTTGCCTTTGTTGAACTCGGCGGTGTTTCGCCCAACCCGAAGGTGTCGCTCGTGCGCAAGGGCATCGCACTGGCCGAGCGTGAGGGCATCGACTTTGTGCTGGCAGTCGGCGGCGGCTCGGTCATCGACTCGGCAAAGGCGATCGCCATGGGCGTGGCCACAAAGACCGATCCGTGGCAGTTTGCGTCCACCGGCACCAAGCCGGATACCACCCTGCCGGTCGGCACGGTGCTGACGCTGGCGGCCTCCGGCTCGGAGAGCAGTAATTCCTGTGTACTCACCAACGAGGAGACCAAGGAAAAACGCGGTATCACGAGCGAGACCAACCGTCCGCGCATTAGCTTCCTTGACCCGGAAAACACCTATACCGTGTCCAAATTCCAGACCGGCTGCGGCATTGTGGACATTATGATGCACACGCTCGAGCGTTATCTTACGCCCGAGGGCGGTGAGAGCGACATTACCGACCGCATTGCCGAGGGTCTGCTGATCGCAGTCCGCGACGCTGGCCGACGTGCCATCGCCAACCCGCGGGACTACGAAGCACGTGCGTCTCTGATGTGGGCGGGCAGCGTTTCGCATAACGATTACACCGGCTGCGGACGCAAGCGCCTGTTCCCGGTGCATAAGCTCGAGCATGAGCTGTCCGCATTCCGCGACGAGATCGCACACGGTGCAGGTCTGTCCGTGCTGTTTCCGGCCTGGGCGCTGTACGAAATGAAGAACGATATTCCGCGTTTCGCGCAGCTGGCCAACCGCGTGTTCGGTGTCGAGATGGATTTCCAGCATCCCGAGCGAACCGCACGTGAGGGTATCCTGACCATGAAGCGCTTCTTTGAGGAGATCGGCATGCCGACGCATATGGCGCAGCTGGGCATCAAGCCGGAAAATTATGCGCAGATTGCGGCCAATACCGTTCGGACGGTCAAGGGTCCGGTCAAGAGCTATTCTGCACTCGATGAAAAGGCGATCATGGAGATTTATCAGCTGGCGGAGTAAATGCGATTGACATTCTTTGCTCTTGCATTATTTTAAGAATGGTGCTATACTATAAAAAATGATGTTGACAAGTTCAATAGGTAACGAAAACCCCGGAGACTGGACCTCTCCGGGGTTTTCTATTCCGTTTACGGTGGCTTAAGCCGAGGCTGCTGTTGCTTTACATCCGCTCATCGAGCCATTTGCAGATGTAGTGTGCCACTACACTTGCCAGAATCGAGCAGATCAATGATGTAAACGTGGTCAATAGGTTGCACCTCCTTCTGTTGCCAGAAGTTCGTAAAGCAACAACACAATTATACCATTGATTTGTCGAAAAAGAAATAGATTACGCATTTTCTGTTCGCAAGTGATGGCGAATGCAATCATATTTTCACGCTTGCGTTATTTTGAAAATGGTGCTATACTACAGCCGATGACATTAGTAAGTCCAATGGCAACGAAATCCCAGAGATGGCGGTCTCCAGGGATTTCTATTCCGTTACGGTGGCTTAAACCGGGGTTGGTGTTGCTTACTTTTGATTATCCAACCACTTGCAAATGTAGTGTGCTATGCATTTGCGAAAAAAGAGCGAAACCCTACGGTTTCGCTCTTTTTCTATCCTCATTCCTCGCCAGCATTCTGTTCCGGAGCGCCATTCTCGCCATTCGGCTTACGGCGGCGTCTTCCGCCTCTGCGGCGGCGACGGCGTGGCGCAGCTTCGCCGTCCTGCGGCGGCTCATTCTGGATATCCTCAGGAAGCTCCTCTGCGGCGGTCTGCTGCGGGGCAGGCTTGCGCGGCGGACGCTGCTGCTGCGGCTTCTGGTGCGGTGCATCGCTTTTTTTCGGCGCGTCCTTCTTGGGCGCAGGAGCGGCTGCGCCGTCCTGTTCCTCGCGCTTACGGCGTTCCTCGGCCATGGCGGCGGCATTCTGACGGTTGCGGCACGCACCCTTTACCATACAGCACTGGCCGCACTGGAACTCGGTCAGCGAGTGCTCGGGACTGTCGTCCAGCTGCACCTTGCAGGTGCCGCGCAGCATCTGCGTGGAAACTACCTTGCCGCGGCCTTCCGGCGTATCGACCACGCTGCCCTGACGCGGCGTGACCTTCTGCAGTTCGGCGTAGGCTTCGTGCTCGTACTTGAGGCAGCACATCAGACGGCCGCACACACCGGAGATCTTAGCCGGATTGAGCGACAGGTTCTGATCCTTCGCCATATTGATGGAAACCGGATGGAAATCCTCGAGGTACGAACTGCAGCACAGCTCACGGCCGCAGCAGCCCAGACCGCCGATCATCTTCGCCTCATCGCGCACGCCAATCTGGCGCAGTTCGATGCGGGTGCGGAACACGCTTGCCAGGTCCTTGACCAACTCGCGGAAGTCCACACGGCCGTCTGCAGTGAAGTAAAACAGCAGCTTGTTCATGTCAAAGGTGCATTCCGCGGTGACAAGGTTCATTTCCAGACCGCGGTCCTCGATCTTCTGCTTGCAGATGATAAACGCCTCATCGGCACGTTTTTTGTTGCGCTCGAGCGTTTTCATGTCGGCCTCGGTTGCCACACGAACGACACGCTTGAGCGGCTGCACGACCTGCTGATCGGGCACATCGGTATTGCCCTGCACACAGTCGCCGTATTCCACGCCGCGGGCGGTCTCGACGATCACGCCCGTACCCGGGGTGACTTCCAGACCCTGCGGGTCGAAATAGTACATTTTTCCGTTCGATTTGAAACGGACTCCAATTATCGTTGTCAAAAAAGTTGTCCTCCTGTATGGTGAAAACGCCTATTTGGCGTAGCAGATGCGATAAATATCGCTTGTCAGTGCGCAGGTAACGGCAGCGGACGCGGCATTGCGTGACACGCGGTCAATGAGCACATCAATAAAATCGTAAACCGCCAGCAGACGTGCGGCGCTGACCGCTCCGGCGAGAGCCTGTGTCTGTTTGCGGAGTGCGGGCTGCAGCGGCTGCTGCGGCAGGGCCTTGGAGACGAAAATCGCATCCCGGATGGCGGCCTGCAGAATGCCGAGCACGCCTAAAAGCGCACGTCGAGGTGTCTTTTCCAGACCCATTGCACCGAGCATCATGCGGTCCTCACGCCGTTCGGCGATTGCCGAGAGGTACGGCGCAAGCAGGCTTGCCGCTTCCTCGTCCGACACCGCCGCGTGCGACGGCTCGAGCGCAAACTTGGTGCAGCGCGAGCGCACGGTCTGCAGCAGGGAATCCGGCTGCTCGGCGGTCAGGATGAAGAACGCGTACGCGGGCGGCTCCTCAAGTTCCTTGAGAAGCGCGTTCTGTGCCATCGGATTGAGATTTTGCGCATGATGAATGACGGTCACACGGCGTGCACCGTCGTTCGGGATAATGGCGTTTTCCGACTTGATTTGACGTGCCAGATCGACCTTGAGTTCGGCTTCGCCTTCGTCCACGATCATCAGATCCGGGTGCACACCCTGTTCGACCTTGCGGCACGGCAGACAGCTTCCGCACGGATGCGAACCCGTGCCTTCGCATAAAATACCGGCCGCGAGCACGTTCGCGAGTGCTTTCAGCGCTGCCGAATCGTCACCCGAGAGCAGCACGGTCTGCGGAAATCGCTCGTTCAGCGCACGCTTCAGACTGTTTTTGAGGGCAGTGTTGCCCTCAATCTGTTCAAACGAGATCAAAGCTTTTCAAAGCGCTCAACATTGAGCACGAACACGGTCGCACCGCCGACCTCGACCTGCACCGGCGTGGACGGGAAAAAGCCCATGCCCAGTTCAGCAGTTGCCGGCATGATCTGCTTGCGGGAGGAGGAGTGCTCGCGAATGATGTCAAAGCATTCGTCCAGCTTGCTCTCGTCCAGACCAATCAGGATCGTGACGTTGCCTGCCTTGAGGAAACCGCCGGTGGTAGCCAGCTTGGTGATGGAAAAGCCTGCTTTCATCAGGCTGGAGATAACGTCCTGCGAATCATCGTAATTGATGATAGCCAGTACCATTTTCATAATAGTAACCCCCTAATACGCATTGCTGCGCGGAAACATATCGTTTGCTTAGATGAAACGCGTTATTGGCTGACAACAACGGTTATTTCATCTATTATATTGTACCATCTTTCCCGGATAAGTGCAATGTGCGCTCCTGTAATTTTCTCGCCGGGCCAGAGTAGCGGCACACCGGGCGGATACGGCGTGACCGGACGGGCACAGATCAGACCCTCGGCAGCGGCAGGCTGCACGCGGCCGGTCTGCGAGAACCAAGCGTCACGCACGCTCATCACGCGCTCGGCAGGCGGGAATGGTGCGGACAGGGAAGGCAGGGAAGTCAGCTCACGGCGTTTGGAAATGCGCCGCAGACCGCGTTTGAGGCGGTTTATCGCACCGCTCGGGTCGGAACCGGTGAGAATGAACACGACATTGCGGTCGTCCGCCATCTCGCAGGCCACGCCGCATTCGCTCCACAGCGTGTCGGCTAGCTGATGACCGGAGATGTCGGTTCCGGCGGTGCACACGGTCAGGCGGCACGGGTCAAGCGCGGGAAAATTGTCCTCGGTGAGTGCGGTGAACATGGTCCGGTGCTGCACATAGGAACGCAGTTCGGCGCAGATTTCCGCCGAGCGGCGGTATTCCGCGTGACCCGGACCCTCGGTGTAGGCACGGGCGAGGTCAATGGACGCCATAATGGGGTAGGACGGACTGGACGTGCCGAACAGCATGGTGTTCTCGCGCAGCGCACGGCGATCCACGCCTGCCGCGGAGAGCAAAACTGCACCCTGTCCCATGCAGGGCAGCGTTTTGTGCATGGAGAGCACCGCCATGTCCGCACCCTCGGCAACCGGCGTCGGCAGCCCGACAGCAGGAAAGTGCGCTCCGTGGGCACCGTCCACGAGCAGCAGCTTGTTGTGCGCACGGCACAGATCGGCAAATTCGGGAATCGCCCGACGGATACCGTAATACGTCGGGGAAGTCAGCAGAATGGCTTTAATTTCCGGGTGGGCGATCAGCTGCTGCTCCGCGTCCTTGACCGAAAGCGCACCGGACACCGCAAACGGCTCGATCAGCGGAGCGGAGAAGAAATACGGCGTAATGCCGAGCAGCGCACAGCCGTAGCACACGGACTTGTGTACCTCACGGTCGAGCAGGACAGCGCCGCCGCGTCCGACCGCCGTGCCGAGCATGGCGAGAATGCCCTGTGTTGAACCGCCGGTCAGGAAAAAGCAGTCCTCCGAGCCGAAATACCGTGCGGCAGCAACTTCCGCATCGCGGATAGGACCCTCGCCGGTGTACAGATTGCCGGTGCCGTAGGTCTCGGTGAAGTCGATGGCGAAAATATCCGCATAGGTGTTGAACACCGGTTCGCCCTTGTGTCCGGGCATGTGGAAACGCGCAGAATCGCCGGTCTCGAGCAGCTGCAGGGCGTGGAACAGCGGTGCGGTCGTGAACGGCATTAGGCGGTTGATCTGTCTGTGGTTGGGACGGTGGCTGTGCGGCGCAGCCGGTCGGCGGTGGTGCATAATACAGTTGGCTCCTTACATTCTATATGTTATATTAGTATAGCACGATAATTAGTAATTAGGAATTAGTACGCAAATTGCAAGTGCAAGTTGGACACCTGCACGGTAGAAATTAGTTAATCAGAG
>CAVLCS010000047.1:0-20803 GCA_963661675.1 Bulleidia sp. | reverse complement strand
CTCCACGCATATCCTACTTCACTTCAATCCCACAAGAAAAATGATTGAGCCAAAATATTTATGTCTCCGCAAAATAATTTACGATGCCGTTGCAGATGCCCTGTGCAAGCTGGGTACGATACTCATCGGTCAGCATGCGCGCGTCCTCGTCCGGATTGCTGAGAAAGCCCATCTCGATCAAAATCGTCGGCACTTCCACAAAATTGAAGCCGGTCAGGTCCGAGCGCTGCACGATGCCGTTATTTTTCGCGCCGGTGGCCGCCAGAGCCGCATTCAGCACGCACTCGCCTGCCCGCTGGCTCGGTGCCACGATGTCCTGCGTGGCCAGCTGATCGCCGTAGGGCACGAGCATGGACATGCCGTACACCGACGAACTCTCCGAGCCGTCCGCGTGGATGCGCACGCACAGGTCGGAATGCGTCTCGTTGGCGAGCAGCGCCCGCTTGTAGCTGGTCATGTCGCTCTCGTGGGTGGTGCGGGTCATGACGACCGTTGCACCCTGTTCCTCAAGCAGCGCCTTCACCTTGAGGCCCACCGCCAGATTGAGCTGCTCCTCGGTCTGGTTGGCACCGGCGGCTCCGCCGACAAACGCCTCCTTGGTGGCGCTGCTCTTGGGCGAGATCGGCTCCTGTACGCGCAGGCTTGTCACCTCGTGTCCCGGGTCCACGCAGATGGTCTTGCCCGTCAGCGGCAATACCGGCTCCGGTTCGGGTTCCGGCTCAGGAGTTGGTTCCTGTGCGGTCTCCTGCTCTGCCGGAGTCTCCTGCTCGGTCGGTTCGGTGGTCTGCGTGGTCTCGGTCTGCGCCGATTCGGTCGGCTGCTGCTCCTCTGCGGGCGTTTTATGGGCACAGCCGCCCAGACACAGCAGCGCCAGCAGCAAACAGGTCAATCTTCTCATTGATTCCAACCTCTTGCCTTCTCGTAGTTTGCGATGACGTCCACGTTCTTCTTCTCGGTGGAGTTGAGCGAACCCTCACTGAAGCCGCCCGCGTAGTACCACGATGCGGTGTTGAAGTAATTCTTCCACTCGGACGAGCTGAACGAGTAGCCGTGACGCGCGTAGATCTCATTGCGGACAGCGGCAACCTCGGTGCGGGTCAGACGGTTCAGGTCGCTGTCCGTGATGGTCAGCGTGTCCGTCGGCCACAGATAGCTATTGCCGATCGACATGCTGCTCAGGCTGTTAATGCCCTGCGAAGCAGTCGAGCCGTTCACATAGAACTTATACGGCGAGGAAACCGGCTGTGCACTGCTGCTGCTGTTGCTGCTCGCCTGCGTCTGGCTCCAGCCCTTGGACTTTTCGTAGCCGGTGATGATCTCCACGTTTTTCTTTTCGGTCGAATTGAGCGCATTATTGCTGTAACCGCCTGCGGAATACCAGGTCGCGGTGCTGAAATAGCTCTTCCACTCGGCGGAGCTGAACGCATAGCCGTGCCGCGCGTAGATCTCATTGCGGATGGCTGCAACTTCCATGCGGGTCAGGCAGCTGAGGTCGCCGTCCGTGATGTACAGCGTGTCGGTCGGCCACAGATGGCTGCTGCCGATGGATGCACCGCTCAGGTCGTTCATGCCCTGCGAAGCGGTTGCGCTGTTCACATAGAACTTGTACGTCGAGGACGCACTATTGCTGCTCGACTGGGCAGCTGTGTCGGTCTGCGTGCTCGTCTTGCCGGTGTAATCACGGTCCGCGCCGAACGGATCACGTGTGCAGTGATACCGGTCCGCCGAGATGCTCCAGGTACCCGAGCCGATCATGGTCAGGTACACGTCGTCACCGGAAAACTCCACGGTTACCGCACCGGTGACGCCTGCACTGTCCGTATAGCTGCCGGTGGCCTTGTTGCCGTCCAGCACCAGACTGGTCTGGCCGACGCTGACCGTGTGTTCGCCGTGGTTCCACTGCTGGTTCGCGGTGAACGTCAGCGACTCCGGCGTACCGCCGAGCTGAAAGCCTGCAAACGTGCTGTCCTCGTCGCTGTACCGGTCGATCATCCAGTAGCCGAGGTAATTCTCGATGCTGACGGTCTCGTCAGCCGCAGCTGCAGACGCGCTGTGCGTCACATGGTAGACGGCAAAGCCGCCACCGCCGATCACAGCCGCGCCGAGCACGCACGCAAGTGCGATGACCGCCGGAGAGGTACGGCGCTTGCCGCTGTTTCCGGTGTTCGGGTACATTTCCGGCTGCGGTGCAGACGGACGAGGTGCAGACTGCGGTGCAGTCTGCTGCTGTGCGGTCTGCTGCGGCTGTTCCGGCTGCTTGGCACCGCAGTTGGTGCAGAACCGCTCACCCGGTTCCATCTTGTGGCCGCATTTTTGACAAAACATAGGTATTCCCCTTTACTTTATAATAAGAAGAACCACCCTCCCCTAATGGAAGAGGATGGTCCTCAAAATACGATATTAGATTACCGCAGGAAGCCGAACGAACGGATGATCGGCGGCTCCTTCGCCTTGCCGCTGCAGATCGAGAAGAAGCAGATGATGCGAACGACAAACAGGATGATGTTCAGCACGCCGACCAGGATCGGGATGATGATGGTCCAGAACAGCAGTGCGGTTACGATGAGCGACAGGCAGCTGATTACCGTAAACTTGAGCGCCTGACGCACATGGAACGCCGCATACGGCGAACTGTGGCTGCCGAGCAGCGCGAGGATGATGCCGAGCGTGCCGGTCAGGTAGCACAGCATGGCCATTACCTTGTTCTCCGAGATGTCCTTCGGGTCGAACTCAGCCGTGTGGTCGTACGGATCGTACACCGGCTGCGGTGCCTGATACTGCGGCTGCTGATAGGTCTGCTGCTGCGAAGTCTGCTGCGCAAACTCCTGCGTGTTTTCGTTCTGCTGCTCGGTGGACGCACAGGCGCCGCCGCACACCGGGCAGAACTTAGCGGTGTCGTTTACTGCGGCGCCGCACTTGGGACAGTGTTTCATGGTTTTACCCCCTATATCATATTGAATCAACGAATTTACTGCTCGCTCATGCTGTCAATGAGCCACGAGCCGTCCGACTGCAGCTGCATATGATACGCATAGCTCTGCGGGATCTCCTTATAGCTGCCGTCGTTGTAGGTAACGCCGATCAACTCGCTCGAGACGACCGTTGCGGTGTTGCCGCTGATCTTCTGGCTGCTGACCTCGACCGAGATGACGTTCTCCTTGATGCCCTGCTTGTACAGCTTGCTGACGAGCGTCTGCTGCTCCTTGTAGACATTGCTGCCGTGCAGCAGCGTCGGCGCTACATAGGAGAAATTACCGGCGTTGATGGCCTCGTTCAGGCTGTAAACGTAATCGTACAGCGTATCCGACGGGTCGGCCACAACGGTCGGCTGTGCTGCCTGCTGCGGCTGGTTCTGCGGCGGAGCCTGCACCTGCGTCTGGGTCTGCGTCTGCGCCTGTGCGGTCTCCTGCTGGGCGACCTTGTACTCACGCGATGCGCCGTACGGGTCCTTGGAGCAGTGCTCGTGCGTCATGGCCATGCCGTGGTCGCCGCCTGCGGCCGTAACGGTGAGATATACCTCGCCGTCCTCGAAATCCACGGTGACGGTGCCGCTGTTGCCGTGATTGTCCTTGTAGGAGCCGTTCGCCTGCGTGTTCGTGTCGTTCAGCGTCAGGGCGATCTTGTCGATGGTGGTGATGTACTTGCTGTTATCCCACGATGCGTTTGCGGTCAGACCGAGTGCGGTCTCATCGCCGACCAGTTCCACGCCGACAAAGTTCTCGGCGGTGCTGTTGTACTTGTCCACCAGCCAGTAACCGGCGTAGTCGGCCACGCTGACGGTCGGTGCGGTGTCAATCTCCAGTTCATCGTCCGTATCCGGCATCTCATCCGCCCACGAAGTATCGTCACCTGCCAGCTGCGCCAGACCGATAAACAGTCCGCCGGCCCAGGTAGCGCTCAGTGCACCGCTGAGGATGCCCATGGCAGCCAGATAGGCGATGACGGACAGGACAACGTGTCCGCCCGAGCAGTCCGGCGTGAAGTCGTTCTGTGCGATCTTGGCTTCCACATGATCGAAGTACACGCGGTTGAAGTGGACCGCAAACAGGATATTGCTGACGATCCACCAGATTTCCGCGCCTGCCGCGACAACCAGCAGCACCAGTGCCACCAGGAACTGGCTGCCCCACAGCAATCCGGCCAGCAGAGACGCGACCGCCATCACCGCAAACGGGATGATGATGGCCTTCACCCAGTCCTTCCACACGCCGCGGTACGCCGCATGGTACAGCGTCAGGAAGAACGACGCCCAGTTGATGCGTCCTTTGCCGCCTGCGCGGATGTCCGCAAACTGCTGTAAATAGTAATCGCTGTTGTTGCCGATGATCTGGCGGTAACGGTCGTCACCGGTCGGCATGGCAGCCGCTGTTTCCATGACCGGCGGCTGCTGGGCCGGAGCCTGCTGCACCGGCGGTGCCTTCGGCGGTTCCGGCTCGGTTTTCGGCGATTCCGGCAGCTTTGCACCGCAGTTGCTGCAGAATACTTCGCCTTCTTCTGCTTTATGTCCGCATTTTTCGCAGAACATACTGTGTTTCCCCCTTTGTATCCGTTTGGCATGTTACGGCAATACCGCATAATTGAACAAGAGCGATTTACGAGTAAATTTTGTGTTCTGACTAGGCGTGGTTTTGCGGTAATACTTTGTGTATTACCGTGAAAGCACAACGAAGTCAGGGTGCAAAATTTCCGTAAAGCGCCGCGGCTTTAATTGTGCGGTATTGCCGCAAGTCTTGTCAAATTATGCCGATGGTTAAATTATAATTGCATTGCAAGGGTTAGTCAATGGGAGATGCGACATTATTTACCGGTTTTTCCAGTGGATTGGGAAAGAAAATTTGTACCTTGACAGATAACTTGTGTAAGCACTTCTTCTTCGACTTTTGTCATACATCAAACACCTTATATATATATATATATAGTATCAACCGCAGACTTTCTTCTCTGCTAAGTAGTCGCAACTTTCGAATCCCACCTTCGAAGCAAGCGGGCGCTGAGATTTGGGCGGTGGGATTCCTTTTCTGCGGAAAAGCCACGGCGGTTGAAACGTGCCACCGGCACGTTTCTAAGAGCCGCCTTTCGAATCCCACCTTCGGAGCAAAAAATAACAGCCATCCGAATGGATGGCTGTTATTTTGGCGGAGAAGGTGGGATTCGAACCCACGTGGCGTGTTACCGCCAACTCGATTTCGAGTCGAGCTCGTTATGACCACTTCGATACTTCTCCGTATCGCGCCTGTCTTACAGGCGCTTATTTATTTTATCATGCAATGCCGGAAAATACAAGTGCTTTTTCCGAAATCGTGATAAATTATTTCACCAGGAATGCATCCGGCAGATAACGACCTTCCTGATTCTGGGAAAGCGTAGTCGGGCTGGTGATCTCACGGCCCTGGTAGACCATGACGGATGACGAGCCGCCGTCGAGCATGGACGCCTGATACGCGCCATACTTCTCCATGATTTCGCCGCAGCGCTCGATGGAGACGCCGAACGAGTGCATCTGACGGCCGTCGATGACCAGCATGATGACCGTACCGTCCTTGGCCTGACCGATGGCGGTACGCGGCTGCTGTTCACTCAGGCCGGTGCCCTTGACCAGATTCTCGCCGTTGATGATGAGCGCCGGATGGAACTCTACTGCGTCACGCAGGTTAGAGGTATCGTTGAACGCACCGACCTGCAGGTGGTCCTCGTTGTCAAAGCCGACGATCTTCCAGCCGTCGCCTACCGCGTCCTGGTACTTCTCTCCCTCACTCTTGAGGAAGCCGTACACGGTGCCGCCGTTGCCGTTGCCGTCAAAATCAGCAAAGCCGGAGGCGTTGATGCCCAGAATGGCGTCGTACTGGCTGACCATATCGGATACGAACGAGCCGTAATCGCCGAGGTACTCACTCGTGCCGACAAAGATGTTCTCGGGCTTTTTGCAGAGCGCCAGCTTGCCCGCGTACTCCATGCCGAGCGTGTCCTCACCGGTCTGCTCGACGATGAGGATGCCGTGCTTGGCATTGACCGCCAGAACCGTGTCGCCCTGTTTGGTCTTGAGGCCGGTGTCGTAATGCGTGCGGCTGGCATCGCCGATCAGGTCGATGTTGATCTCGTCGTAGCCGTTCTCCAGATAATCCGGATTATCCGCCAGGAAATTCTCAAATTCGGTCTCGTTCAGCTCATCGAACATGGCATAGAACTTGTCCTTGGGCGTTTTGGCGGTGTCGTCCTTCGTCCAGGCACCGTCCCAGTCGCTGACTACGCCCTCCTGCTTCTGGTTCATCAGGTAGCGTTTGGTCATGACCTCGTTGATGATGTCCTCCGGAATAAACCAGGTGGCCAGCCACTGGTGCGTCATGGTGCCCATTGCGGTTTCGATGTACCACTCACGCCAGCGGGTGACAAATGCGTTCGGTGTGTACAGCAGAAACGGGTACACGACCGTGATACCGATCAGAAAAAAGCAGGTCAGTCCCAGTGCGAAGCGGTGTTTTGCGCCGTTCATTCGTGTTGTTCCTTCTCTCTCAGTCCGGGAACCGCGGGATACGGTTCAGGTTTGTCTCTATCACTATCTTAGCCTTTGCGATTACTATTCGGGGTTCTGCGACGACGGTAGCCGTTCCTTGCGCGAGTTCCGTCCGCGCTGCGGCCCCTATGATTGGTCGTCTTGGTCTGTGCCGTCTTGCTCTGCTGCTGTGCAGGCTTCTGCGCAGACTTGCTGCCATGTCCTCTGCCCTTCTTCTCCTGCTTCGGAGCGGCCTTGCCTTCCGGCTTTGCGGCACGAGCGGCCAGTGCGGCCTCGACCTTTTTGCGGATACGCGCGGCTGCCTCGTCGCTGAGCGCATACGCGCGGCTCGGCGTGTGCGCGTCTACACGCGGCTCGTTTCGCTCGTAGCGGGCATACGGATCATTGCGGCGAGAACGTCTGCCGGAGTCGTTCCGGTCGTTTTTGCCCTTGCGGGAACGCGGCGCTGCGGCCTTGGCCTGCTGCTCGACCTGCTTTTCGGCGGCCTTCTCCCGGCGGGTCGGGTGCTTAGCGGCTGCTCTTGCCTGCCGTGCCTTCTTCTTGGCTTCCTTCTCGCGGGCTACGTCTGCCGCGACTTCCTCGGCGGTGGCGTTCTCGGAGACCGGCTTGCGGCGACTGCGCTTATTGGTCGTCTTGCGCTGACCGGACTCGCGCTTCTCCTCTTCCTTCTCCACATGCGGGATCTCACCGGCGACCGGAATGCGCTTGCCGATCAGCTTTTCGATATCCTTGAGGTACGGACGCTCGGAGCGGTCGCAGAAGGAAATGGCCGTGCCCTCCTGTCCGGCTCTGCCGGTACGGCCGATGCGGTGCACGTAGGTCTCCGGAATGTTCGGCAGGTCGAAATTGATGACGAGCGGCAGCTCATTGATATCAATGCCGCGTGCGGCAATGTCGGTCGCAACCAGAACAGCAATCTTGCACTCCTTGAAGTCCGCGAGCGCACGCTGACGCTGATTCTGCGACTTATCGCCGTGAATGGACTTGGTCTTGATGCCCGCACGGTTGAGGTCGCGTGCGACCTTGTCTGCGCCGTGCTTGGTGCGGGTGAACACCAGAACCTGGTGTACATTGCTTTGACGGATGATATCCGGCAGAAGTTCCCGCTTTTCCGGCTTTTCTACAAAATAAAGCTGCTGCTCGATCTTCTCGACCGGCTTGGCACTCGGCGTTACCGAAATGTGCTCCGGCTCATGCAGCATTTTCTCCGCCAGATCGGCGATTTCCGCCGGAATGGTCGCCGAGAACAGCAGAGTCTGACGCTTTTTCGGCAGGAACTTGACGATACGCTTGACATCCGGGAAGAAACCCATATCCAGCATGCGGTCGGCCTCGTCGAGCACGAAAAACTCGGTCTTGTCCAGCTTTACGATCTTCTGGCCCATCAGATCCCACAGACGACCGGGCGTCGCAATCAGGATATCTACGCCGCGTTCGATGGCCTCGACCTGCGGCACCTGCGACACACCGCCGAAGATGACAGCCGCGTTGCACGGCGTGTAGCGCGCATACTGGCACACGTTTTCGTAAATCTGGAGCGCCAGCTCACGGGTCGGCGTGAGGATGAGCGCACGGATCGTGCCCTTTTTGCCCTCGCTCTTTGCCAGACGCTGGATGATCGGCACCGAGAACGCACAGGTCTTGCCCGTGCCGGTCTGGGCGCAGCCCATCAGGTCGCGGCCCTCGAGCACCGGCGGGATCGCCTGCTGCTGGATGGGTGTCGGCTCGGAATAGCCGGCCTCCTTCAGTGCCCGAAGGATGTTTTTCTCTAACTTGAGTTCGTTAAATTTCATGGTAAATGTTCGATTCCTTTGATACTATTTTACACTTTGTCCGGCAAATCCCGCTTGCCTGCGGACTGTGTTCTATGCTATACTTATTATAATTGTCTCTGAGACAATGTTTTCCCTATCAACCCACAGATCAACTATGAGGTGACCTATTTGTTAGAAATTATCCAACACGTTCTGCCGGAAGCATTCTTTGATGTGCTCAAGACCGTGCCGCTGCTGCTGGTCGTGTACGCACTGCTGTACTACATCGAAAACCGGCTGACCAACACGCCGGAGCTGCTCTCGCGGGCGGCGCAGTTCGGTCCGGTGGTCGGCGCGCTTGCCGGCTCCATTCCCCAGTGCGGATTCTCCGCGGCAGCGTCTGCGCTGTTCTCGGCAGGCTTTCTCGCACCGGCAACGCTGGTTGCCGTGTTCCTTGCAACCTCGGATGAGGCGGTGCCGATCATGCTGGCCGGCGGTGCAACCGTTTCGCAGGTCGCACTGCTGCTGATCGTCAAGTTCGCGATCGCGGTCATCGGCGGCTACATTCTGCGCTGCACCGTGTTCCGCAAGCATAAAGCCGGAACCGACGGTCCGCTCGAAATTGAGATGGGCGACTGCGGCTGTGAGACCTCGCCGGTGGCGAATATCCTGTCTCACACCATCAAGACCACCATTTTCCTGTTCGTCGTGCTGTTCGCGCTCAATATGGTCGTGCACGGCATCGGTGAGGAGCGTGTCGCGTCCCTCATGCTGACGAACAGCATTTTCCAGCCGCTGCTGTGTGCGGTGCTCGGTCTGATCCCGAGCTGTGCGATGAGCGTACTGCTCAGCGAGCTGTTTGTCGGCGGCACGATCAGCTTTGGCGCTCTGGTGGCCGGTCTTTCCACCGGCGCAGGCTTCGGTTATATCGTCCTGCTCGAGGAGAAGGAAGGCCGTCATCGGGCCCTGCCGGTTATCGCCGCTACGTTTGCTACCGCCGTTATCGGCGGTACGCTGGTGCAGCTTTTCATCGGCTGAGAATGAAAAAACCAAGGATGTGCAATTTGGCACATCCTTTTTTCATGCCATTACGTTTAATTAGGAATTAGTAGTTAGTAATTAGTAATTAACGCGACGGTTTACACGGTATCCGTGGAATGTTACATTTGCGTTCCGGGTTACACGGCGGGGTGGGGTCACCCCGCCCTACAATATATCGTGTTATTGTGGTATACCAATCAAACCATTTTGCAAATGTATCGTGTAGGGCGGCATGACCTCATGCCGCCGCATATTAAAAAATATGTACCGACAAAAACGCAGGAACACGGTAAACCGTATCGTTAATTACTAATTTCTAATTTCTAATTACTAATTAAATTTAACCCATTTCGTGCAGCAACTCCAAGGCCTGCTGCGCCCACGTCATATCAACACGCGAGAACTCACCGCCCGGTGTATACAAATAGGTTTCCACGTCCGCGTGCAGGCGCTGATACGTTACGCCCGGCATGGCGGCATACTGCTCCGCACCGTCCGAAAGCACGGCGACAAACCGGAAATCGCCTGTACGCTCGTCCAGCTCGTGGAAGAGCAGCTCAACAACGTCCAGATCGCGGTTCAGCTGCGCGAACAGCAGCAGCTTCATGATCTCGATCGTACGGTCGTCCAGACCACGCTCGAGAATGTTGATCTTCTCCCGGAAGGTGTTGAGGCTGTCGGTCACACGCAGGGTGTAGCCGGCCAGCGGATCAAATTCCGCCTTGGGCGCCTGCCCTTCCTCGGTCCACAGCCAGACCATGAAACGATTGGACATATCATGGTACAGGCACGGGTGCACGGCGAGAACGGTCTCGCCGCAGTTTGGACATTTGACACGGAAGACAGACAGATCCTGTACTTTCGCCCGCAGCTCGGGATTTCGGTCGATATTGATATGGTCTACCGCCTTGTGTTCGGTTTCCATATGACAGTGCGGACATTCGATCATCATAACAGTGGTTCCTCCCCTTGTGTTTGTCCAATTAGATTTTATTATATCACAAATCTATGGTTGTTAGCAAGAGTTATAAGAGAGTGGAGAGTGAGGAGTTCCTGCCAAATAAATGAAAAAGGACTGATTATCACGAATCAGTCCTTTTATCACAAACTTAACCTTACAGCTCTTCCACCAGTGCCTTAAACAGCTTACCGCGTTCCATGAAATTCTTAAAGCGGTCGAAGGACGCGCTTGCCGGGCTCATGATAACGACATCGCCGCTTTCCGCACGGGCAGCGGCCTCCTTAACAGCCGTCTCGAGGTTCTCGACCTCGACGATGGGCGGGTGCTCACCCTCGACATTCTCGACGCACTCGCGAATCTTAGGTGCGGTAGCGCCGGTGAGCAGCAGCAGCTTGACATGATCGCAGATGGGCTGCCCGAGCACGTCATACGGGATATGCTTGTCGTAGCCGCCAGCAATCAGAATGACCTTCTGCTGGAAGGAATTGAGACCTGCGATCGTTCTCGTCGGGCTGGACGCAATGGAGTCGTTATAGTACTTCACGCCGTCCTTCTCCCGCACGAACTCGATACGGTGCTCAACACCGCCGAACGTGGTCGCTACGGCCCGAATATCGTCGTCGGAGGCGTAACCCTGCACGACAGCGGCCGCCATCATCATGTTGTACACGTTGTGTGCGCCCGGAATGCGAATGTCGGATGCGGGCATCAGCTCACGGCGGACACCGCCGTCTGCGATGTAGATGATATCGTCCTTGAGGAACACGCCGTTGGCCAGCTCCTGCGTTTTGCTGGTGCAGAACAGGTTGCCGGAGGCCTTGAGCGAGCGCGTCACCTCGTCATCGAGGTTGAGGATCAGCTTGTCATTTTCGCCCTGGTGACGGTAAATCGCCGTCTTGGCCTGCACATACTCATCAAAATCCTTGTGGTAGTCCAGATGATTGGGCGTCAGATTGGTGATCGCCGCAATATGCGGGGAATGCTGCATGCCCATCAGCTGGAACGAGGACAGCTCCACGACTGCGAGGTCGTTTTCGGTCATCGTGTCCACCCGGGGGAGCAGCGGCGTGCCGATATTGCCGCCGAGGTGCACGGTATAGCCAGCGTGCTTCAGGATTTCGCTGACCAGCGTGGTCGTGGTGGTCTTGCCGTCCGAGCCGGTGATGCCGATGATCGGACACGGGCAGACCGCAAAGAAAAGCTCCATCTCACTGGTAATTTCCGAGCCGTTCGCACGCGCTTTCTCGAGGAAACGCGGGTGCACACCCGGGGTACGGAAGATGACGTCCTCGTCGAGCGCATCGAGGTAATGCGGGCCGAGAACGAAGTCTACGCCGAGGGTAGCGAGGGTAGCATAGCCGTCGCCAAGCTCGGTGGGTTCTTTTTTGTCATGCACGGTAACGCGCACGCCTGCAGCGCGCAGCATACGGATGAGCGGCATATTGCTCACGCCCGCGCCGATTACGCCGACCCGTTTATCCGACAGGCCGCCGAGGTATTGTTCTAATGCTGTCATAAATGCGTAACACCGCCTTTGTACGAGGAACAGTATACATGATTTTTCGGGATTTTGCAAGTCCGGTTTGACGAGAGCGGTTTTTTACGGTATAATGCTATTTGTGACTGGTGCAGACGGTCGCGTACCTTCGGGTATGAGGAAAGTCCGGGCTGCACAGGGCAAGGATAACGGATAACGTCCGCCGAGGGTGACCTTAGGAATAGTGCAACAGAGATATACCGCCTTGTTTCGACGAGGTAAGGGTGGAAAGGCGAGGTAAGAGCTCACCACGTCCCATGGTAACATGGGAGGTCTGTAAACTCTATCCGCAGCAACGCCGACTGGGACTACGATTGGCCCGATCGTCCCGACTGGCGGCTTGAGATGTACGGCAACGTGCATTCGAGATAGATGACCGTCCACGACAGAACCCGGCTTACGCAGCAGTCACGCCATAGCACCGCAGAGTTTTCTGCGGTGCTTTTTTTAACATCAACGGCACACGCCACCGTAGGGGCGGACCAATGTGTCCGCCCATTCCCCAATAAACTACCGTGGTATGTGGGATTCGGTGTTATGATCGATGGGGTATCGATATTCCGATCAACGTGGTATCCGTGGTTTTGCGAAACGGTGTATACCGGAAGAAAGGGCGGACACATTGGTCCGCCCCTACGGGAATTGGTGCAGGTGAATTTTGTCGGTGCAATCGGCATACAAGGACGCGCAATGCGCGCCCCTACAATGATTTGCCGTGTACAACGTGGTAAATCAATTTGCAATCGTTATCCACCGTAAATCAAACGTGTACAATGTGATAAAACGATTGTGCAATCGTTGCCAACCATAAATAAAACGTGTACAACGTGGTAAACCAATTTGCAACCGTTATCCACCAATAATAAAACGGTGTGCAACGGAATAAACCGATTCGTAATCGTTGCCAACCATAAATAAAACGTATACAACGTGGTAAACCAATTTGCAACCGTTATCCACCGTAAATCAAACGTGTACAATGCGTTAAACCAACCTGCAATCGTTACCGACCGTAGGGGCGCGCATTGCGCGTCCAATTTTCAACGGTGTGCACCATTTAACATCAACGGCACACGTTCCGTAGGGGCGGACCGATGTGTCCGCCCTCTCCCCAATAAACCACCGTGGTATATGGGATTCGGTGTTATGATCGATGGGGTATCGATATTCTGATTAACGCAGTATCCGTGGTTTTGCGAAATGGTGCATACCGGAAGAAAGGGCGGACACATTGGTCCGCCCCTACGGAAGACTGTGCCGTATCGTCAATCCTCCATTCTCCATCCTCAATTTTCAATTATAATAAACTTCCTCGCCCAGATAACCGCCACAACCGCGGTAACAAGTTCCACCACCGGAAACGTCAGCCAGACGCCATTGGTGCCGAGCGCCCACGCGAGCGGAAACAGCACGGGCGGCACGACGATCACGCCGCGCAGCAGCGACACGACGAACCCCTGCAGGGTCTTATCCGACGCGCTGAAGAACGCTGCCGTGACCATATTCACGCCCGCGAACAGGAATCCTGCGAAGTAAATCCGCAGGCCGTTCTCCGCGTAAGCGGTAAGCTGCGGGTCGTGCTCGCTGTTGAAGGCTGCCGTCAACGGCTCGGCCCCGAGGAAAACCGACGCATACAGCACGACTGCGATCCCAAGTGCCGTGCAGATGCCCCATCGGAACAGTCGCCGGAGCTGTGCCCTGTCGCCCAGACCCGAACTGCGGCTGACAAGCGGCTGCATACCGGTGCACAGTCCGGTGAAGATAGCGATTCCAACGAGTGCCAGATTGGCCACCACACCGTAAGCCGCCACGCCGGTATTGCCGCTCAGGCGCAGCAGCACCAGATTGAACAGCAGCAGCACCACGCCGGACGCGATTTCACCGATGAGCGAGGACAGACCGGGCGCACACAGGCTCGGCACCCGGCTGACGTGCAGCGCTGTCCTTACGAGGTGAAATCCTCGGCTTGGCTTACGCAGGTGCGTCAGCAGCACCAGAATGCTGACAAGCGGCGAAAACCCAGTCGCCAAAGCCGCACCGAACATGCCCAGATGGCACGGAAAAATGAAAATGTAATCGAACACGATGTTGAACAGGCTGCCTGCGATCATGCCGCACATGGCGGTCGTCGGTGCTCCATCGTTGCGCGTGAACGCCAGCAGCACGTTGTTCATCACGAAAAACGGACCGAAACACCACAGCATCCGCAGATACGTCGTCGTCATGCCGAGCGTCTGCACGTCCGCACCGAGCAGACCGGATATCGACTTCGCAAAGCACAATCCGCCGAGCATAAACAGCAGGCCGAGCAGCAGCCCGAGTGCCGCCGCGTGCGTGAACACGCTGTCCGCCTGCCTCTGGTCGTTCTGCGCACGCGCGATCGTGTACTGCGTGGCCGCACCGACGCCGATCATCAGTCCGATGCCGTTCATCAGGTTGTACGCCGGAATCGCGATGTTGAGCGCTGCCAGTCCGAGCGAGCCTGTGCCCTGGGCCACAAAATAGGTGTCCGCAAGGATGTAGCACGAGATGCCGATCATGCCCAGCATGTTCATCATCGCATAGTGCCAAAATTCACGCAATGTGCCTTGTTTCTGCAACTTTATTCTCCCTTCAAAGGTAATACCGCATAATCGGACAAGAGCGATTTACGAGTAAATTTTGCGTGCTGATTAGGCATGGCTTTGCAGCAATACTTTGTGTATTGCAAAAAGACATAACGACATCAGCGCACAAAATTTCCGTAAAGCGCCGCAGGCCGATTGTGTGGTATTACCTTAACAAAAAAACCGGTGCTCTCTGTCTTCAAAGGCCTACGACAGAAAGTACCGGCGGCAATGCCTATCCGGCGATAGACACTGCTGATTATTCCTAAAACAGCTACAATATATCATTTCTCCTGCGGATTGTCAAGCGGTTTGACCGCAAAAAAATAACACCGGCCCTTCCCATCGTTAGGAGGAAGGACCGGCTGTGATATCCACAGGAGGGTGGATACCACGGTTATCTATGACACCTATAATATACCATTTTATCCTGTATATTGTCAAGCGGTTTATTTGGTTTTATTTGGTCGAAAAAGCACTTGTTTTGTCGAACGGTGCAATGCTTTCCATGCCGTACCGCATCAGACCCATCAGCATCTCTACGACCTGTTCGGTCGGCACCTCAGCCGCCTTGGTCGCCCAGGTGGACAACATGGACACCATACCCGAAATAATGTACGAATACACGAGCAGTTTCTGGTTTTCGCTCATCTTGGGCATCATGTGGACATCCCAGCCGTTGAGGAACGCCTCGTACGTCGCGGTCTGCAGCTGCCGCACGAACCGCGGGTCACCCTGATCGCTGCACAGCACCTGCATCACCTTCATCATGCGCGGATTGCTCTTGATGCCCTCGAGGAACTCGGTGAAGTACGCCTGCACCTCCTCCGGATCGCGAAACCGCTTGTCCGGTGTGGGCGTGTGCGAGCGCATGTGCTCGATGATCTCGTCCTCGGTCGTGCGGAGCAGGTCGTTCACGTCCTTGAAGTGCAGATAGAAGGTCGAGCGGTTGATATCCGCTCTTGCGCAGATATCCTTGACCGTGATGGAAAGAATCGGCTTTTCCAGCAGCAGGTCGATAAATGCTTCGCGCAGCGCAGACCGCGTAAAGCGTACTCTGCGGTTGGTTTTGGCTTCCGGCATGAACATTTCCTCCTTGTGCACAGCAGGACAAACTCTTGTGGATAGTTTCTATTTTATCAGCGTCGTGTCTTGAAGTCAACACGATGTCGAGTATTAGATGTTACCAAAGTGTTAAAAAAACAGCAGGATTCCCTGCTGTTTTTCTTACGCTGTGAGAGAAAGCACCTCATCCGTACCGAAGATACGGTGCAGGTCGTCCAGACCCTGCTTCATCCGGTTATACACACTCTGGTTGACGATGGACGTATCCCCATTTTCAAAATCCTGCATGGATTTCCGAATATCCAGCAGCCGGTAGCGTCCCTCGTTGGAGTCGCCCGCGTGCAGCATGAACATGGGTGCGTATTCCGCACCGGAAACCGTCACTTCCCCGGTCTCGCCGCTCTTGGTGAGCGTCAGCGTCACGGCTGCTGTCAGGTTGGTGTACGGGTCAAACTGGTTGGAGATCAGGTTGCCGAGGCAGTAGCACAGATAGCCGGTGCGTCCGTCCGGCAGTACTCGCAGCTCCATCGGCTGCGGCACATGCGCGTGTCCGCCGAGCACCAGTGTCGCACCGTGCTCGAACAGGTAGTCCGCCACTTCCCGCTGCTGCTCGGACGGCTCGGTGTGGTACTCGTTGCCCCAGTGGATGTACACCGCGATCGCGTCCGCACCGGACTGCTCCGCCCTGTCCAAATCCGACTGGATGAGGTCGTAATCCACCGTACTGCAGTCGGTCATGTAGTCGCTCGTGTAGACGCTGACGCAGTACGGATGCTCGCTGTCCACCGGCAGGCCGTTCGTGCTGAACGTGTACGCCAGCATGGCCAGCTTGATGCCGCCCACGTCGATGATTTTCACGCTGTCGCGTTCTTCCTGCGTCCGGTAGGTGCCAACGTGCTCGAGTCCGGCCGCGTCCAGCACGTCCAGCGTGCGCACAAGACCGCTGTACCAGGTGTCCATGCTGTGGTTGTTCGCCGTGGAGACCAGATTGAACCCGACCGATTTCAGGTCAGCCGCCAGCTCATCCGGTGCACAAAACTGCGGAAAACCCGAATACGGCGGCCCGTTGAACGTCGTCTCCAGACACGCGGTCGTGTAATCGGCAGCCTCGTAATACGGCCTTGCGTCCGCGAAAATGTGGGTAAAATCGTACTTTTCTCCGTTCCATGCATCCGCGGCAAGCGGCATGTGCGCCACAATGTCACCCGCGACGCACAGGGTCGCTACGGTGTCCGGCTCGGACGCCTGCTCCTCCTGCTGAGCGGTCTCCTCCGGCTTATGTAAGCTGAGTACATCACCCGGCAGATTGCGCCAGATGAGCATTCCGGTTCCCGCCAGCAGCAGCACGAGCACGCCCGCCAGAATTTTGGTGCCGATGTGCTTCATGCTCACCCTCTCGGTGCCTTTCGGGAGGCTTCAAACGAGTCCGCCTTGACGCGGAATACCTCGGTGACGGACAAAGCGGCATCCGTGTATGTCCAGCCGGTGCGGCCGGTCTGGTGCTGCATGATGACCTCAAAGCCCTCGCGTTTCTGGTCGTTGTCCTTTGCAAATTCGGCCTTGCCGTACCCCACAATCGACGAAAATGCGAAACTGTACCGGCACGCTAAATCGCCTTCGCCGGTCAAGCCTTCCTCGCAGTCCATCTCGAAGCAGACCCGCGGGTCGGCTCTCAGCGAGTCGATCTTCTTGCCCTTTACGCCGCCGTGGAAGTAGAGTGTCAAGCCGTCCTCGGTCCAGGTGTAGCCAAAGTTCAGCGGAATGACGTACGGCCAGCCGTCCGGGCCGGTCATCGCTAAACGGCAGGTCTTGCAGGTCTGTAAAATCGGCTCGATGTTCTCGCGGCCGATGATTTCTCTGTCTTTTCGTCTCAAATTACTCACCTCTTTTCAATCATACCATATTTTACACATTAAAACAACAAAGACCTGTGCAAAAAACGCACAGGTCTTTCTGTTCACGAATAATCAGGTATTGTGGTCGGAAACGTGGAATTTCTTCAGGTTGCCGATCTTCTGTGCACGGATATCCATTTCCTTGCACACGTCGTCCATCGTCACGCCGCACTCGTTCATCATCACCATCAGGTGATAGAAAACGTCGTTGATCTCGCCGACCAGCTCGGCCTTGTCGCCGTTCTTGGCTGCAATGATGGTCTCGGCGCATTCCTCGCCGACCTTTTTCAGGATCTTGTCAATGCCCTTCTCGAACAGATAGCAGGTGTACGAGCCTTCCTGCGGCTCGGCACGGCGCTGCGCGATAACGGCTTCCATTTGCTCAAACGAATTCATAATACTGCTCTCCTTTTACTTTTCTTCCGGCTTTTCCCACAGCGTGGTGAAAAAGCAGGTGCGGTGTCCGGTGTGGCAGACCGGACCCTTGGGCGTGCCGACATAGATAAGCGTGTCGTCGTCGCAGTCGGACAAAATCTTGCTGACAAAGATGAAATTGCCCGAGGTCTCGCCCTTGTTCCACAGCTTCTGGCGCGAACGCGAGAAGAACCACGCCGTGCCGGTGTCCATCGTCAGCTGTAAGGCTTCCTCGTTCGCGTAGCCGAGCATCAGGACTTCACCGTTGCGCTCGTCCTGGCAAACCACGGGAATTAAGGGTGCCTTTACGAAAAATTTGCTTAAATTCAAAATGTTTGCTCCCATCTACATTAGGTAGGAGATAGGAGTGAGGAGGTAGGAGTGGAATATGTTTTACCATGTTTGTATCTGGTTACGCATATGCCAACGGTTTACAAGGACGCGCAATGCGCGCCCCTACGGTCTATCACGTTTGCAGGTTGGTTTATCGCGTTGTACACGTTTTATTTTGTAGGGGCGCGCATTGCGCGTCCTATTCAAACGACATGCACACGGTTAATCGTCCATACACACCGTAAACCGTTACTTCAACTCCTACCTCCTACCTCCTAACTCCTCACTTGCTTACGTTCTGACCGGAATCTCCCGCTCTCTAAGGTGTTCCTTCACCTCTCCGACCGTGAGTTCCCGATAATGAAACAGGCTGGCCGCCAGTGCGGCATCACAGCCGGTTTTCTCGAACACCTCGGAGAAATGCTCAAGCGAGCCGCAGCCGCCGGATGCGATGACCGGAATGCCGACCACGTCCACGACAGCTTTTGTGAGCGGCAGGTCAAAACCGGACTTGGTGCCGTCCTTGTCCATCGAGGTCAGCAGAATCTCGCCTGCGCCGCGCTCGTAGACCTCTTTCGCCCACGCGACCGCGTCCTTGCCGGTCGGGGTGCGTCCGCCGGCCACGTAGACCTCAAAGCCGGACGGCATTTCGGCGTTGGCGCGTGCGTCGATCGCCACGACCACGCACTGGCTGCCGTATTTCTCGGCTGCCGCATTCACCAAATCGGGATTCTTGACCGCCGAGGAATTGATGGAAATCTTATCTGCACCGGCACGTAAAATATCGCGGAAATCGTCCACGGTGCGAATGCCGCCGCCGACCGTGACCGGCACGAATACCTCGCGACAGGTGCGGCGCACCACGTCAGCGATGGTGTCGCGGTTGTCGCTCGTGGCGGTGATGTCGAGGAACACGATCTCGTCCGCGCCCTCCTGCGAGTAGAACTTCGCCAGCTCGACCGGATCGCCCGCGTCACGCAGCCCGACAAAGTTCACACCCTTCACCACGCGTCCGTCCTTTACGTCCAGACAGGGGATGATGCGTTTTGCTAACAAGTTATTCACTCCGTTCCTTTTCAGGTAGGAGGTAGGAGTGAGAAGGTAGGAGTGGAAGATGATAAAACGCTCTCGTAGGGGCGGACCAATGTGTCCGCCCTTCCCTACCTGAGCGCTGTCTCTCGAAATGGGCGGACACACTGGTCCGCCCCTACGGAGACTTGTGCCATCATGCACTCCTCACTCCTACCTCCTAACTCCTACCTGTATATGGGCCTTACTTCGCTTCGCTGATAGCCTTCTCGAGGTCAAGCGTTCCCGTATACACGGCCTTACCCGCGATCGCGCCATCAATGCCGAGCTTTTTCAGGCCGGCGATATCCTCGAGGGTAGACACGCCGCCGGACGCGATGATCTCGCAGGAGACAGACGCGCGCAGCGCGGCCAGCTGGTCGAAATTCGGGCCGGCGAGCATGCCGTCCTTATCGATGTCGGTGAAGATGATGTGGCGCACGCCCATAGACTCCATGCGCTCGGCGAACGCGATGTAGTTCTCGCCGCTGTCGCCCAGCCAGCCGTCCGTGCGGACGGTCTCGCTCTTGGCGTCGATGCCGACAACGATCTTGTCGCCGTACTTTTTGACGGCTTCGGCCACGAATTCCGGGTCGCGGACAGCCGCCGAGCCGATGATGACGCGCGAAACGCCGAGTGCAAGCACGGTCTCCACGTCCTGCATGGAGCGGATACCGCCGCCAAGCTCCACGGTGGCGCCGGTCTCGCGAATGACCTGCTCCACCACGCCGTAGTTCGCGTGCGAGCCGTCCTTTGCAGCGTCAAGGTCCACCATGTGGACAAGAGTCGCGCCTGCGTCCAGGAACCGCTTTGCGGTCTCGACTGCGTTTTCTGCTACTTTATGTGCAGTGCCGTAGTCGCCCTTCTGCAGGCGCACGCACTGACCGTCTTTTAAATCGATTGCGGGGATAACTCTCATTTTCCCACCTCCGTCAGTTTTGCAAAGTTTCGGATCATCTGCAGACCCACTTCACCGCTCTTTTCCGGGTGAAACTGGCAGCCAAACAGGTTGTCTTTCGCCACCATGGCGGGTACGCGCGTACCGTAGTCGGTCACGGCCGCAAGGTCGTTTTCGTCCGACGGTTTCGCCATGAAGCTGTGCACGAAATACACATAACTGCCGTTTTCCAGCCCCTCGGTCATGGCGTTCGGGCGCAGAATGTCCAGTGCATTCCAGCCGATCTGCGGCAGCTTGAGGTCGGTTTCAATGCGCTCAATGCGGCCGGGCAGCAGCCCTAAGCCCTTGCACGGACGCACCTCGTCCGACTCCTCGAACAGCATCTGCATGCCAAGGCAAATGCCGAGGAACGGCTTCTCTTTTGCAGTTTTCAGCACGGCTTCCGTCAAACCGGAGTGCTCCAGTGCCGCCATCGCGTCCGGGAACGCACCGACGCCCGGCAAAATCACGCCTGCGGCGTTCTCGATCACGTCCGGCGCGGCTGCAATTTTGTTTTCATAACCCAGGTAATCGAGCGTGTTGTGAACGCTCATCAGATTGCCTGCGCCGTAATCCACTATCGCTATATAACCCATAGATTGCTCCTTTGTAGCAAAATTAGTAATCGCAAATTGCAAGTGCAAGTTGGACACCTGCACGGTAGAAATTAGTTAATCAGAG
>CAVLCS010000046.1:0-21047 GCA_963661675.1 Bulleidia sp. | reverse complement strand
CACCCTACGGTAATACAGGCAGATAACATTTATCGTGTGCAGAATTCGCAGGTGCCATCCGTAATAACGCGCAAACGAGTTGCGCGACACTGTTATGTCGCGCCTGCGTAGAGTAAACCACCTGTGTAGCAGCAAAGTATCTGACACTGTGTAGAGGTAGAGACATGGGCGGACACATTGGTCCGCCCCTACGGAAGAAAGAATCCTCTGCCGTTCCTTTATAGTCTCAGTTCTCTGACAGTCGCCGTGCTATCCAAAAGGGAAACGGGAGTCAAGAGGGTAGAAACCGTAGGTGTCTACCCTTTTGCCCCACGGCGTGGGTACGCCGTCCCCCGCGGGAAGCAAATTTGTGATGTTTCTGTGTTTTCGCTTGTACCCACATCAAAATAGTGTTATACTGGTAGCGTTCGTAAAATACAGAAAAGGGAGCATAATAATATGAGCAAGTTAGTACAGCGCATCGTTGCGCTGGTCGTTATGCTGGCTGTCGTTATGAGCGCAACCGCATACGGCGCATCCACCTTTGTGGTTGAGTACAAGGAGCTGAAAAGCGATGCACCGGTCGTTATGACAGTCAACGGTGAGGAGATCCACGCGGACGAGTACGCAAGCTACATGACTGCTGCGATGTACAACGTTGAGAGGGAATTCGCAATGTATGGCATTTCGGTAGAGAATATGAAGTCCGTTGTTGCTGATACAGCAAAGAAATCTGCAAAGCAGCAGGTTACTATCATGCATGTAATCAAGCAGAAGATGGCTGAGTTGGGTCTGACTCCGTCCTATACCCAGAAGAAGAATATTGTTCAGGAAAACAAGGACGCTAGTGAGCAGCTTGGCGGCAAGGATAACTACCAGCAGTATCTTGCACAGATTGGCTTTGACACAGATAACTTTAATAATTATCAGTACATCATAACATGTGAACAGGTTTTGAATGATTATTATTTTGGTGAAAATGGTGTAAGTGTACCAAACGCAGACGAAATGCAGAAGTATTTCGAAGATAACTACATTACCGCAAAGCATATTATGATTGCGACGGTTAATCCGTCCACTGGCGAGACTATCCGAACCGATGAGGAAGCAAAGAAGGAAGCACAGAATCTTCTGGATCGTTTGAATAACGGCGAGGACTTTGATGCTTTGATGACCGCGGAAAGCGAGGATCCTGGCCTTAAACAGAGTCCGAATGGCTACACCTTTACCGAGGGCGATATGGTAGACGCATTCTATGACGGTGCAAAGAATTTGAAGGAAGGCGAAGTCTCCGGTCTGGTAAAGAGTCAGTACGGCTATCACATCATCATGCGCTGTGTACTTGATCAGAGCGCACTTGAGACGAACCGTGACGCTATTATCGCAGGTGTTGCAGCTGAAAATGGCACTGCAGGTTCTCTGAACGAGCTGCTGCAGCAGTGGGTAGATGAGGCAACGGTTGAAACCACTGACGATTATGATACGATTACTTACGATAACGTCAAGGACTACCTGCCGGCTGACGTACAGGCTATCCTAAACGCAGAATCCTCCGACGACCAGTCCGCAACCGACAGCCAGTCCGCAACCGACGGTCAGTCTGACGAGCAGACCACCTCGGACGACCAGTCTGCAACCGATGAGCAGACCGACACCCAGTCGGACAGCCAGACCTCGACCGACGAGGCCCAGACGGCTACCACTGAGTCCGCTCAGTAAAACCGCAAAACAAAAAGGACGCTCAATGAGCGTCCTTTTTTCATGTCTGCATGAGGTTTAGAAGTCAAATGCCGCGTAATCCTCGGGCGTAAAGCGGTGATAGACGGCATCGCCGTCATCGTCCATCTTGATGCAGTAGCGGTAGCTGTCCGGCGTGCCGTCCTCGAAGTACACGAGGTAGTCGAACTCGTCGTTGCCTTCGATCTTCTCACAGTGCACCTTGTCGGAGAACTGATGGAACACCGCCAGAATATCGTCAAAGCTGACCATCAGACCGCGCATGACCTGCAGAAATGCTCGCAAAAAGGCAGGATCGGGCAGCTTTTCATGCACATACTGTGCACCTTCCGCGGAAATGTGAAAGCAGAAACGCTTTTCGTCGCGGGTAACTTCAATCGCACCAAGCGTATCCGCCGTGTGCTCGGACAGGGAAGCGAGCACGCGCTCGGTGTTATCGGCGTCGTCCTCCGGCGTGCCGAGCAGACGCGCAACGGATTCGGTCGGGGAGTACAGCGTGATCGGGTGGCGGTCGTAGCCGATCTTGACCTGCGCCTCCTGAATGACGTCGGTCAGGCTCTTTTCCAGCCGTTTATAATTGATAGATTCCATAGGGAACACCTCGGTTTTTGATTCTATACGATTATAGCATACAATAGCGGAACACGCAATATCCCGTCAAATGCCGGAAAAGTGTCGAATACGCACGGAAACGCTTGCATATTGCCGAGAAATTCGCTATAATATAATTCTACGACGCTTATCCGAGCAAAAGAGCGGGTAAGCGCCTTCTCTTGTGCAAAATAGGAAGGAATCGGATACATGGAAGTATTTGCTGCGTTAATGAACAAGATCGACAGCTGGATCTGGGGTCTGCCCATGCTGGTGCTGCTGTGCGGTACGCATATTTTTATGACGCTCCGCACGGGCTTTATCCAGCGCAAGACCTTCACCGGCATCCGCCTGTCGGTGACAAAGGACCCGGATTCGCCGGGTGACGTCAGCCAGTTTCAGGCGCTGACGACCGCACTCGCGTCCACCATCGGAACGGGCAACATCATCGGTGTCGGCACGGCGATCTATCTCGGCGGACCGGGTGCCGTGCTGTGGTGCTGGCTGACCGGCGTGTTCGGCATCGCCACCAAGTACGCGGAAAGTCTGATTGCGGTCAAGTACCGTGTGCAGACCGCGGACGGACGCATGATGGGCGGTGCGATGTACGCGCTCGAGCGCGGCCTGAAATGGAAGAAATTCGGCAAGGTGATGGCGGTGCTGTTTGCGCTGTTCGCCATGCTCGCGTCGTTCGGCATCGGCTGCGGCACGCAGATCAACGCCATCGCCGAGGTGTTGGAGACCAATCTGCCGATCAGCCTGCCGCGTATCGCGATCGGCATTATTTTCGGCATTATCACCGCGATCATCATCATCGGCGGCATTGAATCCATCGCCGTTGTGTGTGAAAAGCTGGTGCCGCTGATGGCGCTGTTCTACGTCGGCGGCTGCATCGTAATCCTGTGTGCCAACTACGATTTTCTGCTGCCGGCGCTCAAGGCCATCTTCGTGCTGGCGTTCAAGCCGGGCGCTGTGGCCGGCGGACTGGTCGGCGGCGGCATCCGTCTGGCGCTGCAGTACGGTGTGGCACGCGGCCTGTTCTCGAATGAGTCCGGCATGGGCTCGGCACCGCTGGTAGCCAGCGCGGCCCAGACGCGCAATCCGGTGCGGCAGGCGCTCGTCTCCGCGACCGGCACCTTCTGGACGACCGTTGTTGTCTGCCTCATGACCGGTCTGGTGCTTGTCTCCTCGATGATGAAAAATCCGGCCGTCAATGTGGAAAACATGGCGAACGGCGGCCAGATGACCACCGCGGCATTCGCACAGATCCCGTATGTCGGTCCGCTGATCCTGATGATCAGCATTATCACGTTCGCGTACTCGACCATCCTCGGCTGGTCGTACTACGGCGAGCGTGCGGCGGAATATCTGCTCGGCAAAAAGGCGATTTTGCCGTATAAGGTGCTGTTTATCGCGGTCGTTGTGTTCGCACCCGTGCTCGCACTCGACCTCGTGTGGACCATCGCGGACGTGCTCAATGCCCTGATGGCCATCCCGAACCTTATCGCCGTGCTGCTGCTCTCCGGCGTCATCGCGGCAGAGACCAAGCATTATCTGAACCACCTCGATGAGAAGGATGAGTCCGAGATTCCGGTTGTCGATCGGTAAATCAGTAAATAATGGAGAATTGAAAATGGAGAATGAATGTGATGGGTTCATTCTCCATTTTTGTATTTGGCGAGTGGTTTGCGTTGGGTTTGGACGCGCAATGCGCGCCCCTACATTCGTTAGCTTTTGCAGGTAGATTTAATCGGTGAAATTCGCAGGTGCTGTCTGTAATAACGCGTAAACGAGTTGTGCGGCACTGTCATGCCGCACCTGCGTAGACTGAACCGCCTGTGTAGCAGTACGCTGTCTGTGAACTGCGAAAAGGCGGAGAAAGACATGCAACGGTAACCCGACTGCCGTTTACCATTTCGAAGCGGTCGCCGGTCTCTGGTCTGCGTCAGACTAAGAATAAAGGGAAACGGGAGTCAAGAGGGTAGAAACCGTAGGTGTCTACCCTCTTGCCCCAGCCGTGGGTACGGCGAATTCTCGCCGCCCGCAGGCGGCAACTCTTCGCCCGGAAATAACGTAGCGCTTACGCGCCTCGCGTACCCAGCATTGCCGGTGCTCGACCAGACACTATGGGCATTTCCCTTGCGTAAACGCGCAAAAAGAGGTATACTAACTCTATCTGGACTATTCCACTGGAAGGAGCATCACCGATGCGAGATGGATTTATCAAAATTGCCGCGGCAACGCCTGATCTGCACGCTGCGGACTGCGCATATAATACCTCTGAGATCGTAAAACTGGCGAAGGAGGCCGCTGCCAAGGGCGCAAAGCTCATCACATTCCCGGAGCTGTGCCTGACCGGCTACACCTGCGGCGATCTGTTCCTGCAGGAAACGCTGCTCGAAGGCGCAATGGACGCGCTGAGCACCGTCTGCCACGAAACAGCCGAATTGCAGGCTGTTATTGTGGTTGGCCTGCCGATGCGTTATAATGGCAAGCTGTATAATGTTGCAGCACCGATTGTGCATGGTCGAGTGTTGGCATTTGTGCCCAAGACCCATATTCCAAACTATTCCGAGTTCTACGAGCAGCGCCATTTTACTTCGGGCGCAAAGATCGAGGCTGGGTGTATAGAAGCGAGAGACATCGCTGATAAAACCTTGAATGAGAAGTATGACTATATTCCTTTTGGTAGCGAATATATTTTCCGCTGTGACGAACAGCCGCTGTTCACCTTCGGCGTGGAGATCTGCGAGGACCTGTGGGTTCCCAATCCGCCGTCCACCGCACTGGCGCAGATGGGTGCGCACATTATCGTCAACCTGTCTGCTTCCGATGAAATTATCGGCAAGGCAGGCTATCGCCGCGACCTCGTGCGTCAGCAGTCCGGCCGACTGCTGTGCGCGTACCTGTACGCAGATGCCGGCTTCGGCGAGTCCACGCAGGACTTGGTTTTTGCGGGTCACGACCTCATCGCCGAGAACGGTGCGCTGCTTGCTGAGAGCAAAATGTTCACCCAGGGCATTATTTACGCGGATATCGACCTCCAGCGTCTGGCGCACGAGCGTCAGCGAATGAACACGTTCGAGCCGGTGGAGTGTCATATTGTGCAGCCGTTCTCGCTCGAACCGGCAGAGAACGACTTGGCCGACCGCAAGTTCCCGCGTACACCGTTCGTTCCGGCGAACAAGGCACTTCGAGACGAGCGCTGCGAAGAGATTTTGACGCTGCAGGCGACCGGTCTGGCGACCCGTCTGCGCCACACGCACGCGAAAACCGCAGTCGTTGGTCTGTCCGGCGGACTGGATTCCACGCTTGCACTGATTGTTCTGGTACACGCGTTTGATATGCTCGAACTCGACCGCAAGGGCATTCTGGCGGTCACCATGCCGTGCTTCGGCACGACCGCCCGCACCAAGGGCAACGCGGAAAAGCTGGCCGAGGCGTACGGCGTAACGCTCAAAACCGTGGATATCAAGGCAGCTGTTGACCAGCATTTCGAGGACATTGGCCAGTCCAAGGAAGATTTGTCCGTTACGTTCGAGAACGGTCAGGCGCGTATGCGCACGCTGGTGCTGATGAACCTCGCCAACAAGAACGGCGGCATGGTTGTCGGCACAGGCGACCTGTCTGAGCTGGCGCTCGGCTGGGCGACCTACAACGGCGACCACATGAGCATGTACGGCGTCAACGGCTCTATCCCTAAGACACTGGTACGCTACCTCGTAGCCTATGAAGCTGACCGTACGCTTGGCGAGCTGTCCGATGTGCTGCAGGACGTCCTCGATACCCCGGTATCTCCTGAGCTGCTGCCGCCCAAGGACGGCGAGATCAGCCAGAAGACCGAGGACCTCGTCGGTCCGTACGAACTGCACGACTTTTTCCTGTATTACATGCTGCGTTTCGGCTATCCGCCGCGCAAGATCTTCCGTGCTGCGCACAAGACCTTCGAGGGCGTGTACGACGACGCGACCATCAAGAAATGGCTGACCACCTTCATGCGCCGTTTCTTCACGCAGCAGTTTAAGCGCTCCTGCCTACCGGACGGCCCGAAGGTCGGCACGGTAACGCTCTCGCCGCGAGGCGACTGGCGTATGCCGTCGGACGCGGTGTCGGCTCTGTGGCTCAAGGAAGCGGAAAGCCTGTAATTTCATGTATTTGCACGGTGTGAACGGTATACGACACCGTAGGGGCGGACCAATGTGTCCGCCCTGTCACATCGTAAACCATATTTCCTTATAAAGGAGAATCTCCTTTTGAAGAATTTGATTCGCGGCATAGCGGTACTGCTGACAGCGGTATTTCTGTGCTTCAACATCTACTATGAGTTAGCGCCCGGTATTACGGTCGCGCCCGAGCAGAAATTCCTGTTTGCGGCGGTATTTGTGGTGCTGCTGCGTATCGCGCTGTTCTGCGGCGTGCCGGACAGCACACGTCCTGCCCGGCGGCGGATATACATGCTGGCGCTGTTCGTGTACTACATATGGGTACTGCTCAACGTACTGTTTTTCGATAATGCGTTCGGCCGCGGTTTCGGTCATACCTCGCTCGATATGGTGAATTTAGAGCCGCTCCGCACGGTGAAGAACTACCTGCTGGCCTACGGCTACGGCAATATTTCCCTGCGGCTGGTGGTGCTCAATCTGACGGGCAATCTGATCGCGTTTGCGCCGATGGGCGTGTTCCTGCCCGCACTGTTCCGCTGGCAGAGGAGCATTTTCTTCTTCACGGCGTCGCTCGCGCTGAGCATCACGGCGGTGGAAGTACTGCAGATCTACACCGGCACCGGCTCCTGCGATGTGGATGACCTCATCCTCAATCTGGCGGGAGCACTCATCGTGTTCATCGTCTGCCGCGTGACACCGCTGTGGCACCGCATTTGCAGCGTCAACCCAAGACCAAAGAAATAATGAAATGAAACCGACTGCAAACGCAGTCGGTTTTTCATTGACAAACCCTGTCTGCCGTTATAAACTTTAACTGAATAAAAAACCAAAGACAGGGGGAACCCATTCATGTTTGATACCGTACTCATCGCCGGACTGGGTCTGATGGGCGGCTCGATGGCAAAGACCATCAAGGCACGCACGCTCAGCCGCGTTTTAGGCTGGAACCGCACGCGCGCAACCGCCGAGCAGGCACTCGCCGACGGCTCGATCGACGCGATAGCCACGGAAGCACTGTACAAGGAGGCCGACCTTGTGATCATCGGTCTGTACCCGCAGGCCACGGTGGACTGGCTGCTCGAGAACATGTCCAAGATGAAAAAGGGCTGTGTGATCGTGGATATGGTCGGCGTAAAGCAGTTTATGGTCGATCATCTGGAGCAGGCAGCGCTTGACGCCGGTGTGCACTACGTCGGCGGCCACCCGATGGCAGGACGCGAGTTCTCCGGTCTGGATTTCGCCCTGCCGACGCTGTTTGACGGGGCCAGCATGATCTTCGTGCCGACCAAGAGCAGCACCGAGCGCGTGCTCGAGCAGCTTGAGGCGTACTTTATGTCGCTCGGCTTCGGTCAGACGGTTCGCTGCTCGGCGCAGCAGCACGATCACATGATCGCGTTTACCTCGCAGCTGGCGCATGTGGTGTCCTCGGCGTACATCAAAAGCCCGGAGGCGGACAAGCACAACGGCTACTCTGCGGGCAGCTACAAGGATCTGACCCGTGTAGCCAAGCTGAATGAGACCATGTGGAGCGAGCTGTTCCTGTGCAACGCCGAGCCGCTCGCGCAGGAGATCGACGAGGTCATCAAGCACCTGGACGAATACCGCAAGGCCATCCGTGCCGGAGACCGTGAGGAATTGACTGTTCTGCTGAGAGACGGTCGAGAGCGTAAGGAAAGACTGGGTTAATTAGTAATTATACGAAAAGAGACAATGCCTGTGTGCGTTGTTCCTTTCTTTTTGCTTGGATTCGGGAATTTGTTAAGGAATCCGGTCGGGAAACGTAAATTTTTGCGCATAACTCCGAAAAAAGACATCTGTCCGCGCAATCCATTTACACGGGTATCTGTTTTTGCTATAATTTATTTGCATAAAATCAGAAAGTGTTAAATCATGGGGTAACAAAACGGTTTGGCACTGTACGGGACAACACAAAGGAGTGTGGGTATGCAAGAGAAAATTTCTTTGGACGCGGCGCACGATTTTGAGGCGAAAATGCCGCTTTCGCGCAAGATTCCGCTGGGACTGCAGCACGTTTTCGCGATGTTCGTCGGCAACCTGACGCCGCTGCTCATTATCATGGGCGCGTGCGGCATTGCGGGCGGCGAGTTCGCGGACCTGCAGGTAAGCGTTCTGCAGAACGCGATGTTTGTAGCGGGCGTGGTAACGCTGGTGCAGCTGTTCTCCATCGGACCGATCGGCGGCAAGGTGCCGATCATCATGGGTACAAGCTCGGGCTTTATCGGCGTATTCAACAGCGTAGCCGCGACGATGGGCGGCGGCATCATCGCGTATGGCGCGATCATGGGCGCGTCCATTCTCGGCGGTCTGTTTGAGACCGTGCTCGGCTTCTTCCTCAAGCCGCTGCGTAAGTTCTTTCCGGCGGTCGTTACCGGCACGGTCGTGCTGAGTATCGGTCTGTCGCTGATCTCGGTCGGCATCAACTCCTTCGGCGGCGGCAACTCCGCAAAGGATTTCGGCTCGATGGAAAACCTGCTGCTGGCGCTGTTCGTGCTGGTGGTTATTCTGGTGGTCAAGCACGGATGCAAGGGTTTCCTCGGCTCGTCCGCGATCTTTGTCGGCATTATTGCAGGCTATATTGCGGCCATCATCATGGGTTTTGTTCTGCCGACCACCGGTGTGGACGCGGACGGCGTAGAGTTCACCAAGGCCTGGGTGCTCAACTGGGATAAGGTAGCACAGGCAAGCTGGTTCGCCATCCCGAAGCTGATGCCGGTAAAGCCGGTGTTTGACTTGCGTGCCATCCTGCCGGTACTGGTTATGTTCGTTGTTACCGCGGTCGAGACCGTCGGCGATATTTCGGGCGTTATGGAAGGCGGTATGGGCCGTGAAGCAACCGATAAGGAGCTGTCCGGCGGCGTAGCCTGTGACGGTCTGGGTTCCTCGTTTGCGGCGCTGTTCGGCGTGCTGCCGAACACCTCGTTCAGCCAGAACGTAGGTCTGGTCACCATGACCAAGGTCGTTAATCGCGGTGCACTGGCTGTCGGTGCGATCTTCCTCATTCTGTGCGGCCTGATCCCCAAGCTGGGTGCGATCGTGTCCATCATGCCGCAGTCCGTACTCGGCGGCGCGGCTGTTATGATGTTCTCGTCCATCGTCATCAGCGGTATCCAGCTGATCACCAAGGAGGAAATGACGCCGCGTAACCTGACTATCGTGTCGGTTGCGCTGGGCGTTGGCTACGGCATGGGTGCCAATATGACCATTCTGGCGCAGGCGCCGCAGGCGGTTCAGCTGATCTTCGGCGGCTCCGGTATCGTACCGGCAGCGTTTGTTGCAATTCTGCTGAATATCGTGCTCCCGAAGGATAAAAAGGAAGCGTAAATAGAAAAACACCGGAAGGTTTCCTTCCGGTGTTTTTAATTGAGGATGGAGAATTGAGAATGGAAAATGAATGTATAGGGCAGCATCGGCGTGCAATATCAAACGATTTGCACGGATATAACCGTAGGGTGCGCCGACCTCGGCGCACCGTGTAAACCATCTGCGCAGGCGTAATCGTAGGGGCGCACAGTGTGCGCCCACACAACGCCATATCACACGGTTAGCATCACCGATAAAATAAATCATTCTGAAAAATTGCTCTCAATTCTGCGAGAATGTCCGGCGTATCCGCGTCCATCAATTCCGCCGGATGGCTTGCAGGAAACAGCGCAACCTTTTCCTCGTGCCGTTTTACGACCACACCGCCGCCTTTGCCTTCGGGAAGGCTTTTTAGCTCCTCAAAATAATCCGAACCGAACAGCACTGGACTGCCCGGTGTACCACTTTTCGGGTCGTACAGACGAAAAATCCGCGATTTCCGCTCAGGCTCTTTGCAGAACGCGGACACCATACCGTCAAGCGTTTCTCTCGTCAGCAGCGGCTGATCGCCCGGCAGGAACACGCAGCCGATCAGCGCCGGAAACCGTGTCAGCAGGAATTCCAGTCCGATCCGCACGGTATCGCTGCGGAAGGGCAGGGCATGGTGCAGGACGGGGACGCCGTATTGCTCGCACAGAGATTGCACCTCTGCCGAGCGGGTGACGACCACACGGTTTAACCCTTTTGTCGCGGCAAACGCACGGCAGAGCAGCGGCTTGCCGTCAAATTCGGCGAGCAGCTTATTCGACCCGAACCGTTTTGCCAGTCCGGACGCCATGATAACGCACCCAGTCTCACTTTTCATCGGGGAAAAACTGCGGATAGAGCTGTTTTCCTGCCTGTTTGCAGGCGTCACGATACTGCTCATAGCGATTGAGAAACTCCTTTGCCTGGTCGGTGAGGACGCTGCCGCCTCCTCCTTTGCCGCCAATTTTGCGCTCGGTGAGCGCAAACCCGAGCACCTGCTCGGCGTGGCGGACAAGTCCGAGCGCTTTCGTGTACGCCATCTGCATGGACTGTGCGGCTGCCCGGAGCGAACCGGTCTGCTCGATGGCGTGCAGCAGGCGGCACGGTCCTTCGCCGAAAAAGCGTTCGCCGTCCTCATCGAACAGCGTCACGCGGATATTTGGCTGCATGGCGGCTTCACCCCTCAAAAAGTCGTTGTATTTTGATATTCACAACGGCATTATAGCAGATTTTGTGGTAAAATAAAAGTAGTATGCTGAAAAGATAGTAGAAACTCCCGAAAGCAGGAGGATAAGGATATATGTTAACGATTAGGGAATACAAAAAGGCCGAATCGCTCGAAGAAGCGTACACGCTCAACCAGAAGAAATCCAACCGCGTGATCGGCGGCATGATCTGGCTCAAGATGGAGACGCTGAACGTCGGCACGGCGATCGACCTGTCCGGTCTGGGACTGGACACCATTGAGGAGACCGAAACCGAGTTCCGAATCGGTGCGATGGTCTCGCTGCGGGATCTGGAGCGGCATGAAGGTCTGGAAACCTATACGAACGGTGCCATGCGTGAGTCCGTGCGCCATATTGTCGGCGTGCAGCTGCGCAATCTGGCGACCGTCGGCGGCAGCCTGTACAGCCGGTTCGGTTTTTCCGATGTGCTGACCATGTTCCTTGCGCTCGACGCACAGGTGGAGCTGTACAAGGGCGGTATTCTGCCGCTTGCCGAGTTCGCAGAGATGAAAAAGGACCGCGATATTCTGGTGCGTATTATCGTTCCGAAGCGCAATGCGAAGTTCAACTACCAGTCCGTGCGTATCAGTCAGACCGATATTCCGGTGCTGACCTGCGCGTCCGTCAAGGACGAAAATGGCTACCGATTTTCCATCGGGGCCCGTCCGGCACGTGCACAGATTTATGCACAGGCTGGGGATAAGTCTGCGGAGCAGATGGCCGAAGCCGTCAAGGCGGAGATCAAGACCGGCAGCAGTCTGCGCGGCAGTGCGGAGTACCGCAGACACCTCGCGGGCGTACTGGTCCGCCGGGCCATGCAGGCCCTGGACGCAGAGTAAGGGGGAACGGATATGCTGATCACACTCACACTGAATGGAAAGAAAGTAGCAGACGATGTGGCGGCGGACACGCTGCTCATCGACTTTGTACGCAAACACGGCTGTTTGAGCGTCAAGCGCGGCTGTGAGACCGCAAATTGCGGTCTGTGCACCGTGTTTATGGACGAAAAGCCGGTGCTGTCCTGCTCGGTGCTGGCGGCACGCGCAAGCGGACACAATATCACCACCCTCGAGGGTCTGCAGGGCGAAGCCGCCGAGTTTGGCGCGTTTATCGCCGACCAGGGCGCAGAGCAGTGCGGCTTCTGCAACCCGGGCTTTATGATGAACGCGATTGCGCTGTTCCGCGAAAAGCAGGACCCGACCGACGAGGAGATCAAGGAATATCTGGCGGGCAATCTGTGCCGCTGCTCGGGATATGAGGGACAGCTGCGCGGCATCCGCGCCTATCTGGACTGGAAAAAGCAGAGAGAGGAGGACGCACAGTGAAAGTAGTCAATCAGCCTCTGCGCAAAAAGGACGCCATGCAGCTTGTGACCGGTCAGCCGGTGTATACGGACGATGTAACGCCGCGTGACTGCCTGTGCGTCAAGCTGCTGCGCTCGCCGCACGCGAATGCGATCGTAAAATCCATCAACAAAACGGCCGCGATGAAGGTTCCGGGCATGGAAGCCATCTTCACCTGGGAGGATGTAGACCAGAATGGCCGCCGCTACACGCAGGCCGGTCAGACTTTCCCGGAGGCCAGTCCGTATGATCGACTGGTCATCGACCGCCATGTGCGCTTTGTCGGCGATGTGGTTGCGATTCTCGCCGGTGCAGACGAAAAATGCGTGGATAAGGCGATGAAACTGGTCAAGGTGGAGTACGAGGTGCTCGAACCCGTGCTGGATTTCCATACCGCAAAGGACAATCCGGTGCTCGTGCATCCGGAGGACAACTGGGAGAGCCTTGCACCGGTCGGCGCGGACAACAAGCGCAATCTGTGTGCGCACGACGAGTGCGGCAACGGCGATATCGATGCCGTTCTCGCGGACTGCGATGTTGTTATTGACCATGTATACCACACGCAGGCGTGTCAGCAGGCCATGATGGAAACGTTCCGCACCTACTGCGAGATTGACACCTATGGACGCCTGCACATCATCGGCTCGACGCAGATCGTGTTCCACACTCGCCGCATCGTGGCGAACGCGCTGCACATTCCGAAGAGCAAGGTGCGCGTCACCAAGCCGCGTATCGGCGGTGGATTTGGCGCCAAGCAGACCGCAGTCAGCGCTGTGTATCCGGCGTTTGTCACCTGGATGACAAAAAAACCGTCCAAGATCATCTTCAGCCGCGTGGAAAGCCAGATTGCGTCCTCGCCGCGTCATGAGATGGAAATGCACGTCCGTCTGGGCGCCAGCAAGGACGGCATTGTGCGCGGCATCGACCTGCACACGCTGTCCAACACGGGCGCGTACGGCGAGCACGGCCCGACGACCGTTGGCCTGTCCGGCCACAAGTCCATTCCGCTGTACGGCAAGGCCGAAGCGTTCCGCTTCACGAGCGACGTTGTGTACACCAATCACATGTCGGCAGGCGCGTACCGCGGCTACGGCGCGACACAGGGTCTGTTCGCGGTCGAAAGTGCGGTAAATGAGCTGGCAAACAAGCTCGGCATGGACCCGTTTAAGATCCGTGAGATGAATATTACGCACGAGGGCGAGATCATGCCCGCGTACTACGGCCAGATGAACACAAGCTGTGCGCTCGACCGCTGTCTGGCGCGTGTGCACGACATGATCGACTGGGATAACAAGTACCCGTGCAAGGACATGGGCAACGGCAAGGTCCGTGCGGTCGGCATGGGCATGGCGATGCAGGGTTCGGGCATTACGAGCATGGACGTCGGCAGTGCGACCCTCAAGGTCAACGATGAAGGCTTTTACACGCTGCTCATCGGTGCGGCTGACATGGGCACCGGCTGTGATACCACGCTTGCGCAGATTGCGGCAGAAGTGCTCGAGTGTCCGCTTGACAACATCACCACGCTGAGTGCGGACACCGACTGGTCGCCGTATGATTCCGGCTCGTATGCGTCGAGTACGACCTACGTCACCGGTAAGGCGACCGAGAAGTGCGCGCTCGAGCTGCGCGGCAAAATCTGTGCGCTCGGCGCAAAGCTGCTCGGCTGTGAGAAGGAGCAGGTCAGCTTCGACGGTAAGGAGGTCCGCGTAGAAGAAGGCGAACATGCGGGCAAGACCATCAGCCTGTTTGACATCGCGACCGCGTCCATGAACGGCAACAGCATCGAATTGCAGGCAACGGTGACGCATTCGTCTGAGATTTCGCCTCCGCCGTACATGGTCGGCGCGGCCGAGGTCGAGGTGGACACCGAGACCGGCGAAGTCACCCTGCTGGATTACGCGGCAGCCGTGGACTGCGGCACACCCATCAACCCGAATCTGACGCGCGTGCAGGCTGAAGGCGGCATTGCACAGGGCATCGGCATGACGCTGACCGAGAGCGTCACCTACGACGACCGCGGCTATCCGATGGAGAATTCGTTCTTCCAGTATAAGATTCCCGCACGCGTGGATATCGGCAAAATTCGTGTGGAATTTGAGAACAGCTACGAGGGCGAAGGCCCGTTCGGTGCAAAGTCCATCGGCGAGGTTGTTATCAATACACCGCTGCCGGCCATTTCGGACGCGATCTATAACGCAGTTGGCAAGCGGTTCTATGAACTGCCCATCACACCGGAAAAGATTGCGATGGCAGCGCTGGAAAGAGAGTAAGTGCAAAAAAGAACGTATCCGTTAGGATACGTTCTTTTTCTTTGCATGGATGCTAACCGAGCAACGTCTGCGGCATCGTCTTTTGTAGGGGCGGACCAGTGTGTCCGCCCGGTAAACCGGAACGCCAATCCATAGAAAAGGGCAGACACATTGGTCTGCCCCTACGGAATCGGTTCCGTTGTTGTTGCCGATTGGTTTCGGTATCAGGTGAGAATATCCACCCACAAATCATTATAATATTGATTTATCTCCGCCGGCAGATTAGTATACGCCTCAGTCGGATACTGCGTGATATCCGGGAAATACAGAGGGTCACTGGTGATCTCCTCGGCCAGCTGGTCGTAGACCTCGGTCTGCGGGCTGGAATAGCCGACGTACTCCCAGTTAGCCATGGCGGCTTCGGTCGAGTACATGAAGTTGATGAATTTCTCCGCACCGGAAACGTTCTTCGCGTTCTTAGGGATGCACATGGCATCGACAAACAGGTTCGTGCCCTCCTTCGGAACGTAGAACGCGAGGTCGGGATTTTCGTCAATCATGGTGACGGCATCGCCGTTATAGTACGGTGCGGCCACGATTTCCTCGCTCGGCAGCTTTTCGAGAATCTGGTCCATCCAGATGCCCTGATATACCGGTTTTCCGGCGATGATAAGGTCAGCCGCCTGACGCAGCTCGTCCTTATTGGTGGTATTGAGCGAATAGCCGAGTTCCATCAGCGCAATGCCGAGCGCGTCACGCGAGTTGTTGAACATGGCCGTGCGGTTGGTGTATTTGGGGTTCCAAAGCAGGTCCCACGAGCCGATATCCGCCTCATCGACGTACTTGGTGTTGTACACGATGCCGACCACGCCCCAGGTGTAGGGCACGGAGTATTTCTGCTCCGGATCGAAATCGAGGTGCGTGTACTTCTCGTCGATCAGCTTCATATTGGGGATATGATCGTAGTTGAGCGGCTGGAGCATATCCTCGTCAATAAAGCGCGAAATCGCGTAATCGGACGGGATGATAACGTCGTAACTCGTGGTCTGGATACGCGAATACAGGTTTTCGTTGGAATCGAAGGTGTTGTAGATGACCTTGATGCCGGTCTCCTCCTCGAACTGGTCGATGAGGTCGGTGTCGATGTACTCGCCCCAGTTATACACGTTGAGCACCTCAGCCGAGGACGAATTGCCGCAGCCGGAGAGCAGTCCGGCGCACATTGCGCTGCACAGCAGCAGGGAAAGCATACGTTTCATCACGGCTGCATCGCTCCCTTCCGGCGGGCGGCCTCACGGCGTTTTTCGTCGCGGACCTGACGCATATTGATGACGATGAGCAGCACCAGAACGATTAGAAACAGAATGGTCGAGATGGCGTTGATCTTGGGCGTCATGCGGTGGCGGGTCATCGAGTAGATAACGACCGACAGCGGCTGACTGGTCGTACCGGCGGTGAAGTAGGAGACCACGAAATCGTCGATCGACATGGTGAACGCCATGATCGCACCGGTGACAATGCCCGGCATAATCTCCGGCAGGATAACCTTGTGCAGTGCCTGATGCGGCGTTGCGCCGAGGTCGAGTGCGGCCTCGTAGGCGTTTTTGTCCAGCTGACGCAGCTTGGGCATGACATTGAGCACGACATACGGCGTGCAGAACGTAACGTGCGCCAGAATGAGCGTCAGGTAGCCCTTGTCCAGACCGATGGCGGCAAACAGCAGCATAAACGTCACTCCCATGATGGTGTCCGACGAGGACATCGGGATGTTGTTGACGGTCAGATAAGCCGCCTTTGCCTTGCGGCCCATGTTGTGGATGCCGATGGCGGCAATCGTGCCGAGCACGGTCGCAATCGCGGCGGCAACAACGGCTACGAGCAAGGTTACATACAGCGAGTGCAGAATGTCCGCGTCGCGGAACAACTCGACATACCAACGGGTGGTAAAGCCGTTCCACAGTCGGCGCGACTTGGAATCGTTGAACGAAAAGATCATCAGCACTACGATAGGCGCGTACAGGAACAGGAAGATGAGCAGCAGATAGAAGTTTTTGAAGAACTTTTTCACAGCAGCAGCCCTCCTTCCTCGGAGGAGCCGTCATCGAACTTATTCATGATCCACATACAGATAAAGATGAGGATAATCATAACGAGTGCAATCGCCGAGCCGAGGTGCGGGTTGTACGCACCGCCCATGAACTGCAGGTCAATTAAATCACCGACGAGCAGGTTTTTGCCGCTGCCGAGCATCTGCGAGATAACGAACGTGGAGACAGACGGCACAAATACCATCGTGATACCGGAAATGACGCCCGGAATGCTAAGCGGGAAGATAACGCGGCGGAACACAAGGTGCGTCGGTGCACCGAGGTCCTGTGCAGCCTCGATGAGCTTGCGGTCCAGCTTGATGAGCACGGTGTAGATAGGCAGCACCATGAACGGCAGGAAGTTATACACCATGCCGAGCACGATGGCGCCCTGTGTGTTGATGAGCGGAATGTAGTCGAGCGAATAGCCGAAGTGGCTCTGCAGGAAGGATATTAAGCCGATAGAACGGAAAAACTGGTTGATGAAGCCGTTGTTCTCCAGAATCGACATCCATGCGTAGGTGCGGAGCAGGAAGTTGATCCACATCGGGAGCATGATGAGCATCATGCACAGGCTTTGCTTGCTCGTGGACAGACGGCTCATTAAATAGGCCATCGGGTAGCCGAGCACAAGGCACACCACGGTCGAGAGAAACGCCAGCCAGAACGAGCGTCCGAAAATCGGCAGGTAGCCGGGCAGATAGCTGAAATTATGCAGGGTAAAGCCGCCGTCCGCGTTGTTGAACGCATAGACCACGACCATCAAAATCGGGGCAAGAATAAATACGGCAAGCCATACGCCGTAGGGATAGGCAAAGGACTTTTTCACGCTTCCGCCTCCGCACTCTTGTGCATGATGTGGATATCGAACGGAATGACGGACAGACCGACCATTTTGCCGACCGACTCCGCCATGGTGGAATGCACGGTGAAGGTGAAGAACTGCGTGCGCACCATCATCTCGTAGTGTACACCCTTGAATACGATGGACTCGACAACGCCCTGCAGCAGACCGTCACCGGCGTAGACGATTTTGAGGTCCTCCGGACGGATGACAACATCGACCGGTGCATTTTTCTCAAAGCCCTTGTCCACGCACTCGAAGGTGCGGCCGCAGAACTCGACCTTGCAGTCCTCGAGCATGACGCCGTCGATGATGTTGGATTCGCCGATGAAGTCAGCAACAAAGGCATTGACCGGCTCGTTGTAGATGTCGGTCGGACTGCCGACCTGCTGGATAACACCGTGGTTCATAACAACAACGCGGTCGCTCATCGTCAGGGCTTCCTCCTGGTCGTGGGTGACGTAGATAAAGGTGATGCCGGTACGCTGCTGAATGCGTTTCAGTTCGATCTGCATGTCCTTGCGCAGCTTGAGGTCGAGGGCACCGAGCGGCTCGTCGAGCAGCAGCACACGCGGCTCACAGACCAGCGCACGCGCGATCGCGACACGCTGCTGCTGACCGCCGGACAGACTGGTCACATCGCGGTTTTCAAAGCCGCGCAGACCGACCAGCTCGAGCATTTCGGCGGTCTTGCGCTTGATCTCTGCACGGTCCATCTTCTTGATGTGCAGACCGAACGCGATATTCTCCGCCACATTCAGGTGCGGAAACAGCGCGTAACGCTGGAACACGGTGTTGATCTCACGCTGATACGGCGGAACATCGTTGAGACGCTTGCCGTCGAAGAACACATCGCCGGAATCCGGCTGCTCAAAGCCGCCGATAATGCGTAGCGTGGTCGTTTTGCCGCAGCCGGACGGTCCGAGCAGCGTCACGAACTCGCGGCGCTTGATGGACAGCGAAATGCCGCGCAGCACAGGCGTTCCGTCAAATTCTTTTTTCAGGTTTTGCAGATCGACCAGATTCTGGTTCAACTGTCATCACTCTCCCCCAAACAGGTAACAACCCCAAACCGAGCGGGTCAGGCTCTGTTTGGGGACACTCTGTATCTATTGTAACAAATAAATTTTCTTATCATATAAATAGTATAGGGAAATGCGGGAAAAGTCAAGAAAATACACGGGTTCGGCCGATAAAAAAGTCGGATAAACTGAGAAGCGGATTCTCAGATTGGAATATTTGTCAGCTTTATTATGTAAAGCATACAAGCAGGAATGGTTTTCTTTGTATACTTCGTGAACAGTAACTGTTCAATATGCACAAAAAGACAGCGCTGTGATTGGTGAAGGTTCATAAATTCTGGCTCTTGTCACAGGAGCGGTTATCGTGTATTATAATACCTGTGATCAGGAAATGATCCAAACACCAAAACATAATTTAGTCATTAACTTTTAAGGAGTGTATATAATCATGATGAAGGGTTTCTTTGATGGTCTGGTAAGCGCACGTATGGCAGAGCTGGAGGGCGCACGCGTTTCTACTCGTGCTCGCAAGACTGGCCGCAACGCTAAGTAATTCAACTGAATTTGCAAAAGGCTTCCCGGAGCAGATGGCCGGGAAGCCTTTTTTCTTTGTGCGACAGGATTATGTTGGATTTTACCGGCATAGTGTGCTAAACTAAGAAAAGCATTGTTTAGGTAAAGGGGATAGAACGTTGCAGTTTATCAAACGGTTTCGGGTAGGCCAGCGTGCCATCAAGACCGCGGTATCGGTCGGTCTGGCGCTTGCACTGGCGATGGTGCTGGGTTCCAGCCTGCCCATTTTTGCGGCCATCGGTGCGATCTCGGTCATGAGCCGCACCTGGGTGGACGCGCTGAAAGAGAGTCTAAACCAGATAGCGGGTACGTTTCTCGGCTATCTGATCGCATGCGTGTTCGTTACGGTGCTGCCCAATCCGACGTTTTTCGTGTGGATGGCGCTCGGCGTGCTGTGTGTCATCTCGCTGTGTATCGGTCTCAAGCTGAATTTTGCGATTCCACTGGCGAGTATCGTGTTCGCGGACGTGTGTCTGTATACCGGCGGCGATTCGATCGTGTACGGCTTTCACCGATTCACGGATACGCTGGTCGGTCTGGTCGTGGCGCTGCTCGTCAATGTGGTGATCCGGCCGTATAACAATCGCCAGAAGATCATCAATATGATGGGGGATATCCAGAAAATGTTCCTGCCGCTGCTGCAGGCGCGTGTGCTCGAGCATCATTATCCGGATCTGACACCGCTGACCGAGAAAATGTCGTCGCTGGCGTCCGAACTGCGTATTTTCGAGAAACAGCCGGTCGCTCTGTGGCAGCATGCGGTGCGTGTCGCCGCCCGACGGCAGGAGGCGGCCTATCTGCGCGGCTGTGAGCAGCTGCTCGCCAAAATGTGCGGTGAGCTGGCGGCCCTGTGTAATATGGATTCCAATCCGGTGCCCGGCGAGAAGAGCATGGAGCGGCTGACCGCACATGGACTGACCGCACCGGAGAACCTCAAGGATTACTGCCGGTGTTCGCCGGTGGACGCTCAGGTTATGGATTTCCATATCGGCAATCTGCTCGATGCGTATGACTTTTTGACGGCGTTTCATCATGTGTAAAAAATATACCGCAGGTGCATGGAAGATTAAAATCGTGCACTCTGCGGTATTTTTATAGTAATACAGCACATAGACAAAATACGCCTTAATCTGCTATACTGTTATTTAAGGATATATATACGCTGTTTTTTGTATGGCGGTCAGCCCTTTCTTTCCCCGTGGTCTGCGGTGGAAAGGAGGTGGGCGCAGATGAAGAAGAAAGCACTTCAGCTTTTTATTTGTGCGGTCATTGTACTGTACATTTTCTTCGTAAAAGCGCGATGACCGCTCGGCTGGTACCCGAACGGTCATCTGTGTAAAAGCAAATGATCATATAAGGGGCTGACTGCATAGACAGCGTCCCTGTATATCCATAGTATACCGCAGGAAGTGCTTTTCGTCAAGGTGGCACTCTCTGCGGTGTATTTAATTTTGCGGAAAACCGCTGACCGCACCTGTCTGCTTGACTTCTCCTCGCAAAATGGTTATAATAGAACCATTATAATCGTTATTTATGCGATGACGCAGGAAAAGTAACCGGATCGCCTTGCGCGAAAGAGAGAAGCTCCTCGGCTGAAAGGGCTTTGTGCGGGAAACGGTGAAGTGCGCCTGCCGAGCAACAGGGTCAAACGCCCTGCGGGAAGTGCCCGTTACCGCACTGCACGAGCGAAAAATCGGAGTGGAACCGCGTTTGCACGCCTCCCGAGGGATGAATAGCCCTTGGAAGGCTTTTTTTATTCCCAAAACTCCGCATATCTTCCCTGAAAACCATCAAAAGGAGATAAAAACCATGAAACTCTACAACACGCTGACCCGTCAGAAGGAGGAATTCGTTCCGATCACGCCGGGCGAGGTAAAGATGT
>CAVLCS010000045.1:0-21100 GCA_963661675.1 Bulleidia sp. | reverse complement strand
TGATATGTTTCGCCGTCCAGCGTTTTCCACGCAAACATGCCGTTCTCGAGCGTCATATACCCATGTGCGCTGTCCTGCTTGGGGATAGACACCGAACCCGGATTGAGATACACATTCCCGTCTCCAAACGGCTCCCACGCCGGAACATGCGTATGTCCGTGCAGCAGGATATCGCCTTTGCACAGCGGAGGCGGTGTCTGGGTATTGAAGGTATGCCCGTGCGTGACGTACACCAGACGCTCCCCTACCGGCAGGACGGCGTAATCCGCCAGAATCGGAAAATCGAGCACCATCTGGTCCACCTCGGTATCGCAGTTGCCGCGCACACAGAGGATTTTATCCGCTAACGGATTCAGCATAGCAATGACCTTCTTGGGCGCGTAATCGCGCGGCAGGTCGTTTCTCGGGCCGTGGTAAAGAATATCGCCGAGCAGCAGCAGACGCGATGCCTGCTCACGCTCAAACGCCTGCAGCAGCTGTTCGCAGTAGTACGCCGAGCCGTGAATATCGGATGCAATGAGAAATTTCATGCTGCCCCTCACTTACCTGCCTGTTTCGGCACATCCACGATGGTGCCGCCGCCGACGACCACATCGCCGTCGTACAGCACGGCCGCCTGTCTGATCGCTGCCGCTCTCTGCGGCTCATCGAACACCAGCTTGACCTTGCCGTCCTCCATCGGAGACACCGTTACCGGCTGTTCCGGATGGCGATAACGAATCTTTGCCTTGATGTGGATCGGCTCAGTCAGTTCGGGAATCGAAATCCAGTTCATATCGTCCACAATGACGGTATCCGAGAACAGCGCCGCTTCCGGACCGACCGAAACCGTGTTCTTCTCCATGTCCTTGCCGCAGACGTACACCGGCTCACCCATCGCAAGACCAAGGCCGCGTCTCTGACCGACCGTATAGCGGACAGCGCCCTTGTGCTTTCCTACCGGCTTGCCGTCCAGATCGAGGAAATCGCCCGCCGGATAGTGCTTGCCCGTGTACTGCTCCATGAACTTGACGTAATCGCCGTCCGGCACAAAGCAGATATCCTGGCTGTCGTGCTTGCGGGCGTTGCAGAAGCTGAGCTGCTCCGCTAAATCGCGGATCTCCGGCTTGTTGCGGTCGCCCAGCGGGAACTTGGTGTGCGCCAGCTGACGCTGCGTCATCGTGTACAGCACATAACTCTGGTCCTTGCCCGCGTCCACGCCCTTTTTGAGCAGCCAGCGTCCGGTGTTCTCGTCCTGCTCAATGCGGGCGTAGTGACCGGTGACAACGTAATACAGGCCGTGCTGCTCGGCAAAATCCAGCAGCTTGTCGAACTTCATAAAGCGGTTGCAGTCGATACAGGGGTTGGGCGTGCCGCCGGCCTCATAGGTGCGGACAAACTTGCCGATGATCTTCTCCTGAAAATCCAGTGTAAAATCCAGCACCTCATACGGAATATCCAGCTGGAATGCGACCTCGCTCGCGTCCTCGATATCCTTTTCCGAACAGCAGGTGCGGAAATTACATGCGCCGAGATCCTCATTGCGGTACAGCCGCATGGTCGTGCCCATGCAGCGGAAGTCCGCCTGCCGCATCAGATATGCCGCGATCGAGCTGTCTACGCCGCCGCTCATCGCGATGAGCGCGGTCTTCTGTTCTGCGTTCTGCATCTATGCCGTCCTCTCTTTCGATATGTTAAGTAAAATTTCATCAGATAGCAAAAAACTCCGAAAACCATGTGGTTTTCAGAGTTTTTGTGGTCGAGGTGACAGGATTTGAACCTGCGGCCTCTTCGTCCCGAACGAAGCGCTCTACCAAGCTGAGCCACACCTCGAAATCAAGCTGTCAACGCTTTTCCGTGACAGCTTTATTAGTATATCGCAGAAATCGCTTTCTGTCAACACTTTTCTAAAAATATTCGTTAAATTTTTTCAAGCAGCTTTGCGACCAGTCTGCGCAGCTCTGCTCCGCGGCGTTCGGCGGTCTCGTTGACCTCAGCGCCCGAGAGCGGCTGCATGAGCACGCCTGCTGCCATATTGGTTATCATGGCAATGCCGACGAGCGGCAGACCGCAGTGTGCGGCCGCAATGACCTCGAACACGGTGGACATGCCGACGGCATCTGCGCCGAGCGTGCGGAACATGCGAATCTCTGCCGGGGTCTCGAACTGCGGACCGTTTACGCCGCAGTATACGCCCTGGTGCAGCTCCAGACCGCAGTCCTCGGCGGCCTGCATGGCTTTTTCGCCGAGTTTGCGGTCGTATGCGAACGTCATATCCGGAAAACGGGTCCCGAGTGCGGGATCGTTCTTGCCGGTCAGCGGACTTTTGCCGGTCATGTTGATGTGGTCGGTAATCAGCATGAAATCACCCGCGTGATAGCCGGTGTTGATGCCGCCGGAGGCGTTCGTCACGACAAGCGCCTGCACACCCAGTTCTTTCAGCACATAAACCGGATACGCCACCTCGTCCGGTGCGTAGCCCTCGTAGCCGTGCAGGCGGCCCTGCATACAGATTACACGTCGGCCGGCCAGTGTGCCGCACACCATGCGTCCTGCGTGGTCGGGTGCGGTGGATACCTTGAAATGCGGGATATCGCCGTAAGGCACATACGTCGGGTTTTCCACCTCGTCCGCCAGCGGACCGATGCCCGAGCCGAGCACAAGTGCGATTTCGGGCACAAACGGCAGCTTTTCCTTGAGATATGCTGCGGATTCCACTACATTTGCTTTGGTCAGCATAGGTTGTCCCTCCTTACAGCTGGCGCAGGATGGCGTCCGTGCGCTTCTGCGTCTCCGCCTTTACCTTTTCGATGTCGATGGTCTTGAATTCACCGTCGCGGTACAGCACTTCACCATCTACCATGGTCAGACGCACGTCCGCACCCTGAGTGGCATAGACCACGTTGCACGCGGCATCGGTCATCGGCGTGAACTGCGGCGTATCGGTGTCGATGACGCACAGATCGGCCTTGCAGCCGACAGCCAGTCTGCCGCAGTCGGTACGGCCTTGCGAGAGCGCACCCGCCCGCGTTGCGGTGTGCAGCACCTGTGCAGGCGTCAGCAGCGTGGAATCGCGGTAAAAGCCCTTGTAGACCACGCCGAACAGGTAAATATCCTGGAAAATGTTCAGATTGTTGTTGGAGGCTGCGCCGTCCGTGCCGAGGGCAATGTTGATGCCCTTCTCCAGCATTTTCGGGATATTCGCATAGCCGGACGCCAGCTTGAGGTTGCTCGCCGGACAGCAGGCTACGGAGACATTATGCCGCTTGAGAATGTCGAAATCCTCGTCCTCGAGCCAGACGCAGTGTGCCGCCGTGGTCGGAGAATCAAAAATGCCGTGCGCTTCCATGTACGCCGCCGGAGTCAGACCGTGACGCTGCTTGCACTCCTCGTGCTCGGTCTGCGTCTCGGACAGGTGGATGTGGATACGCGCACCGGCTTGCTTGGCATGTGCGGCTACCGCCTCAACGATTTTCGGGTTGGACGTGTACTCGCCGTGAATGCACAGGTCGCCGACCAGACGACCACCGTTCTCGCCGTTCCACTCGTTCAGTAGGCGCAGATTATCCTTGTAGGCTGGCAGGCTCTCGTAGTCGCTGTCGTCGAATACAGTCAGACCGCGGCTGAGGTTGCACTTGATGCCGCTCTCGCGAATGGCGGGCATCATGCCGTCAAAGAAGAAATACATGTCCGAGAACGAAACCGTACCGCTCGCCAGCATCTCCGCGATGGAAAGCTGCGTGCCATAGTAGGCGGCCTCGTCGTCGATCTTGTCCTCAAACGGAAATACCTTCTCGCCAAGCCAGCGCTGCAGCGGCAGATTTTCCGCGTAGCCGCGCAGCAGCGTCATCGGTGCATGGCTGTGCACGTTGTAAAAGCCGCTCATCAGCAGACGGTGTTTGCCGTCGTAGCGCTCGCCGTAGTCCTCCTGTGGCTCGGTGTCGCCGATGTAGGCAATCTTGCCGTCCTTCACGCCGACATACTGTCCGCGTTTCAGCTCGAAATTCTCATCCAACAGGTCAATGTTGCAAAAAAGCATTGTGTTCTCCTTTTCTCTTTACAGAACGTGGTAATGCGGGATAATGTCCTCGTATTCGCCGTCTTTATTCAAAAATCCGCCCGGAATCACGCCAAGCTGAGTGAAACCGAGTTTTTTGTACAGGGCCAGTGCGCTCGTGTTGCTCTTGACGACTGCGTTGAACTGCAGCACGCGGAATCCGCATGTTTTGCCCTGTGCAAGGCAGTGTTTGACGAGTTTTTCGCCGATATGCTGTCCGCGTACGGTCTTTTTGACCGCGTAGCTTGCATTGCAGATGTGTCCGCAGCGGCCCACATTATTCGGGTGCAGAATGTACAGACCGACCAGCTCGCCGGTTGCCGTGTCATACGCTACGCCGGTGTAGGTCTGCTCAGTGAAAAAGGCGTGACCGGTTACCTCGTCCAGCTTTTCCAGCTGCGGAAAGGCTTTGCCGTCCTCGACGACCTCGTTCCAGATAGCAGCCGCCGCGGCTGCGTCGCGCTGCTCGTACTGTCGAATTTCGATCTGCATGGTATCTCGTCCCCTTGGGTTTTTCTTTTATTATAGCATAGTGCAGGAGAAAAGAAAACTGTTGACTCGGCTGCAAACCGAGGGACGCGCTGACGCCGCGCGGGCGCACAAGAGGGATGGACACCAAGGTTTCCACCCCTCTTGTGAATCTCCCCGTTTCCTCTTAGCGTCTGCCTGTCAGAGAACTGAGACTATAGGGGAACGGCAGAGGATTTTTACTTTCGTAGGGGCGGACCAATGTGTCCGCCCATTTCTCCACCTATACGACATGCCAGATTCCGTACTGCTACACATACGGTTTCATCCACGCAGGCGCGGCATGACAGTGCCGCGCAACTCGTTAGCCTAGTGGCCACGGACGGCACCTACGAATTTCATCTGACAACGAATGTTACCGTAGGGTGCGCCGACCTCGGCGCACCGTATCAAACGATTTGCACACGCATAATCGTAGGGGCGGCCATTGGCCGCCCACAACAGACTAAATAATCGCTTTCTCTCCACTTTTCACTCTCCGTTAAAACGCTGAATATTTCAAAATGTCCTTGCGCATTCTCGCAATAATCCGCTTCTCGAGCCGTGAAATATAGCTTTGCGAGATGCCCAGCAGATCCGCGACCTCCTTCTGCGTCAGCGCCTTCGGCGTGCCGATGCCGAACCGCAGAGAGATAATTTGCTTCTCACGCGGTGGCAGCTGGTCGAGCGCCCGATGCAGCAGCATTTTGTCCACATCGTCCTCGAGCGGCCGCATGACGCTATCCGGCTCGGTGCCGAGAATATCGCTCAGCAGCAGCTCATTGCCATCCCAATCGGACGACAGCGGCTCGTCGATCGAAACCTCAGTCCGCCGTCCGGCGATCTTGCGCAGGTGCATGAGAATCTCGTTCTCGATACACCGCGAGGCATAGGTCGCCAGCTTGACATTTTTGTCGCTCCGGTAGGTGCTCACCGCCTTGATCAGGCCAATCGTCCCAATCGAAATTAAATCTTCGGTTCCTACGCCGCTTGACTCGAACTTGCGCGACAGGAACACGACCAACCGCAGATTATGCTCGATCAGTCGGTTGCGTGCCGCGACATCGCCCTTGCTGTTCTCTTCAACCGCGGCGACCTCCTCCTCCGGAGACAAGGGCGGCGGCAGAACATCGCTGCCGCCGATATAATGTACATTTCGTGCCAGAAAACGCCGTAAAACCGCCTGTAACCACTGCAGAATCCTCATTTTACTCTCCCTTTCACACCCCGATGAGACCCTCGTACGCGCCCTGTCCGATGGAGACAGCGCTCACCGCACACACGCAGCCGAGCGCTGTGCCGTCCGCCCGCTGCACGCTGTCCGGCCGGAAATACAGCAGCAGACCGCCGTCCGTGCCGACCGCGTGAAACGGCAGCAGACCGCAGCGGGCGGCGATATCCGGCGGCAGAGTAGCCAGCTGCGCGGATGCGCTCCCAGGCGGCAATCTTGTGCCGAGCAGGCACTCGGCGGCTTTGCCTTCAAGCACCACGACCGGCTTTCCCGAGACCGGCTCGGTCAGGTCGTTTCCGGTGTCGTGCAGCACGCGCACGGCGGTCTGCCGAGTGCCAAACCGGATGGTCAGCGTTTCCGTTTCGCGGTGCAGTGCGCCGTGCTTCGCATCTCCCCGCAGGAGAATCCCGCTTGCCGCGTAGCCGACCGCGGCCGCCAGCATGAGCACCCGCAGCGGCACCGCGAAATAGTATCCGCACGCGAGCAGCAGACGCCTGCCGCTTGCGGCACTCAGCGCCGCCGCCAATCCGGCGAACGAGGCCGCGACCACGCCGTACAGCGCGCACAGCCGTGCAAGGTGCCGTTCCCTGCCGAAGGCAACGCTGCACAGGCCCAGTCCTGCGAGAAGGCGCAGCGGCACGAGTGTCAAAACCGGCCACACCGCACCCAGCACCGCATAGCCGCCGCCAAGTGCCGATGAGAAAATCAGCCGCATTTTCCGCGCCCGCACGCCGCCTAAGCGAGCCGCCGCAAGCAGCGTTGCGCCGTCCATCAGCGCGTTGACCGCGAACAGCACATCCAGATAGACGACCATACCGCACCTCCCGAACGAGACTAATCATAGCACACATTTCCTGCACGTTTTGCCGAATAAAGAGCGCAAAAATGCCCGAAACCGCTCTACCATGGGATAGAACGGTTTCAGGCAAAGAGTAGTATGTAAGTAAGATGTGGTCGAAATAGAAAGGGAGTAAAAGAAAACAGCAAGAGTCCTGCACCTTTTATCGGTATCAGCCCCCTTGCTGTGTCTTTATCATACTGCAAAACCGACGATTTGTCACCTGTCGATTTTTACAAAATTCCCAGTAATTCTATCGGTTATTTTTGGAGCGCGTACTGTGCCAGCAGCTTGGCCGCATCTTCCACGTCCGAAACCGCGCAAAGCTCACTCGGAGAGTGGATATAGCGGGTCGGGATCGAGACCGCGCCTGCGTGCACGCCTGCGCGTGCCTTCTGCAGAGCCGAGGTATCCGTGCCGCCGCACAGCAGGATCTCACGCTGCGCGGACACACCGCAGTCCTTGGCCGCCCGCTCGAGCGCGTCCACGACCGCCGGGGTGCAGATAACCGAGCGATCCATCACCTTGACTGCCGGTCCCTTGCCCAGCTCGACCGCCATCGCAGACTTCATCTCGGGCAGGTCACCGGTGTCGGTCACGTCAACGGCGATAGCCGCATCCGGCTCGACCGCGAACGCTGCCGCGCCTGCGCCGCGCAGGCCGACCTCCTCCTGGGCCGTGAACACGAAGTACAGGTCGTTCTCGACCGGCTTGTCCGCCAGCTGCTCCATCATCAGCAGGAGCGTCACGCAGCCGATGCGATTGTCCAGATACGGACCGCAGAGAATGCCGTTTTGCTCGAACCGCGGTGCCTCGTACACGGCAAAATCGCCGATCTGCACCAGTTTGCAAGCCTCTTCTGCGCTCTTTGCGCCGATGTCGATGAACAGATTGTCCAGCGTCAGATCCTTGAGCGGCGTCTTTTCCTCGTACGAGATCACGCCGCGCGTGCCGTTTGCGAACTTGACCTGAATGTTCAGCAGGTCGCCGACGTACAGGCCGCCAATCTGCGAAAAGCGGATGAAACCCTTGTCCTCGATATAGGTCGCAACCACGCCGATGGAGTCCATATGGGCGGCAAACAGCAGCTTTTTGCCGTCCTTTGCGCCCTTTTTGCGGCAGATGAGGTTGCCGAGCGCGTCCGTCGTCACGTCGTCGATATACGCGCCCGCAATCTCCGCGATGGTCTCGCGAACGCCATCCTCACGGCCGGACGGGCCGAATGCACCCGCGACCGTATTCCATAAATCAAAAATCTTGCTCATTCGTCGTCCCCTCCGAGTTCTTCCAGAAATGCGCGTGCGGCAGCGAGCACCGCTTCGCAGTCGGATACTGCCGCCACCGAGGACGGCGAGTGAATATAGCGCACCGGAGCCGCGGCCGCGCACACGCGCACGCCTGCACGGCTCTTGTGGATGCGGCCTGCGTCCGTGCCGCCGGCCACGCGCGTTTTGGTCTGCCAACGGATACCGCGCTTGTCGCAGGCGTTTCGCAGGAGCTCGAACAGCTCCGCGTCGTAGATGGTGGCACCGTCCATGAACGGCAGGACCACACCGCCGCGTACGCGGCAGACCGCCTTGCCGCCTTCGACCTCGGCGAGGTCTGCGGCTGTCGTGCCCTCGAGCACCATCGCGAAACCCGGGTCGAGCGCATACGCCATGCTGGCCGCACCGCGCAGACCGACTTCCTCCTGCACGGTAAAGCAGAACCAGGTGTCGATCGGCGGCTCGTCCTCGATGAGTTTGAGCAGCGCCGCACAGCCGACGCGGTCGTCGATCGCCTTGGCCTTGATGAGACCGTCGCCGAACTCGACAACCGCCGAGTCGAACACGCCGTAATCGCCGAGCGAAACCTTGTCCTCGGCGGCAGCCTTGCTCGTCGCGCCGATGTCGATATACAGATCCTTGGTCTTGGGCATGGTGCGGCGCTCTGCGGCGGTCGTGAGGTGCACCGCCTTGATGCCGATAACGCCCTGCACGTCACCGAAGCGAACCGGTCGGCCGATGACAACACGCGGGTCCACGCCGCCGACAAAGCCGAATTTCAGCATACCGTCGTCCGTAATCTTCTTGATGATAACGCCGACTTCGTCCATATGTGCGCACAGCACAACCGGACGCTCAAGCGCCTTTTTGCCCTTGCGGAACACCATAATGTTGCCGATGGCATCGGTTTTGATCTCATCCGCGAACGGTTTTACCTTTTCGAGCACAAATTCGCGCACGGCGTCCTCACAGCCGGACGGACCCGGCAGTGCGCACAGCTGCTTCATCAGTTCGATCATGCGCCCACCTCCCCGTCAAATTCTCGCAGAAATTCCGCCATCAGGTCGGCAACTGCCTGCACGTCAGACAGCTTAACGACCTCGACCGGCGTGTGCATGTATTTTTCCGGAATGGACAGCAGACCCATCGCGATGCCGCGGCCGACGATCTGCATCGTCCACGCATTCGTGCCGGTGTTTCCCTCCATGATCTCGAGCGTATAGTCGATATCGTTCGCCTTGGCGGTCTTGATGAGCGCCTTGGTAAAGCCTCGGTGCAGGTTCGGGCCCATGCCGACAGCCACACCGCTGCCGAGGTCGAACACGCCGTCCGACGGACCGTCCGGCGTTCTGCCGTGGGTCACGTCCACTGCGATGGCGTACTCCGGCTGAACCGCAAACGCGCCAGTCTGCGCACCCAGTTCGGTGACTTCCTCCTGCGTGCTGATGAGCACCGCAACGTTGCATTTCAGCTTATCCTTTGCCGCGTGCAGCTGCTCCATCGCCAGCAGAATGGCGGCTACGCCCGCTCGATCATCCAGACATTTGCTGCAAAGCTGACCGCCGGCCAGCTTGATCGGCTGCTGCGCGAATACGATCGGCGTGCCAACGCGAATGCGGCTCTTGGCGTCCAGCAGACCGGTGTCGATGGCCATCTGGTCGATCGGGACGGCCTTGTTCTGCTCGCCTGCCTTGAGCAGGTGCGGCGGCATGCAGGATACCACGCCGTACAGCGGCTCGTCCGCCAGAATCGTCACCTCACCGCCGAGCAGCATGCGCGGGTCCACGCCGCCGACCGGCGCAAACCGCAGGAAACCGCCGTCCAGTACCTCGGTGACGAGGAAACCGATCTGGTCGAGATGCGCGTCCAGCAGGACGGTCTTCGCGCCCTCTTTACCGCAGGACAGGCTGCCGATCACATTGCCGTTCTTGTCCGCGTCCACGGTGTCGCAGTACGGGCGGAACAGCTCCGCGACGGCCTTTGCCGCCTGCATTTCAAAGCCGCTGACCGCCGGCAGTGCGCACAGCGTCCGCAGCGTTTGTTCTAACTGCAAGGAAATTCCTCCTTTTTCGTCTTTTATCGTACAAGACTTATTATACCCGTTTCCGCACCCTGTTACAAGGCTGAAACAGACAAAAGGCACTCCGAAGAGTGCCTTTTTGCGTTTATCAGATTTCCTCGCCGGTCGGGAGGTACAGCTTATCCAGCACGCGGACACAGCCGTTTTCAAAGGTGATTTCCTGCGTCATTGCGCCATCGTTCTTGATGGTGCCGATTGTTGCGCCGAAACGATCAAAGCAGGTAATGGTATGCTCGTCCGTGCGGAGCGCATACACGCCTGCGCCGTCGGTCGGCAGGGCTCCCGGACGGCCGTTCGGGCACTTTACGCGGAACAGAACCTTGTTTGTGCCGTCCGCGTCACAGCGGAAGTACTCGTATTCCTTGTCGTTGATCCAGCGGCTGTACAGGTTCTGACCGACCTCGTCAAACGCATTCTGATAGGTCTTTGTCAGCTTTTTGCCCTTGAAGTTGTACAGTGCATAGTAGCCTGTATTCTCGGAGTAGATGTAGGTATCACTGTACTGATTGAGATACAGACCGCCCGAGCTGGATGCAATGCGCTTGCCGCCTGCGATAATGGTAGCCGAATTATTGCCCCACACAGTAAAGCGGTCTCCTGCACCATCACGAACATACATCTTATTGCGGTCAAACGCAAAATTCATGCTCCACAGGGTCTTGCCGGTAGTATCAATCGCGCGAATGGTCTTGCCGCCCACATTGACAACGGCCTTGCCGTTCTTGAAATCGGTCATGTGGTCATAGGTCTCCGCGCTCTTGGTGCCGTCAGCCAGCGCAATATAATCCTTGCCGTAGGTCACCTTGGTGATGTCCTTCGGGCACAGCCAGCCTGTCTTCTCGCCGTCCGCGATGATAAGTTCATAATTCTCCAGCTTTTCACCGGTTTTAAGGTTTACCACGTCATATTTCGTGCCTTCTTCCATCTTCAAACCGGCCCACGCACCGAGCAGAGTAACATTCTCGAAGGTTCCCTTGGTATCCTTATAATCGGTCAGCAGCTTTTTGCCCTTTGCGTCCTCGATGTGCATCTGCGACGGTGCACCGGCACCGCCCTCGCTGTCCATGACAACGGTGTAGGCTGCTGCGGTCTCGCCGCTCGGCACCTCGGCATACTTGGTATCATACAGGCGCAGCATGGTCGCGATGGACTGCTCGTGCGTATAGCTGTTATTCGGTGCAAAACGATTGCCGCTGACGCCGTTCATCACGCCGCTGTTGTACGCCCAGTACACATCGCTGCGTGCCCACGCCTGAATATCCGCACCATCCGCGAAAATGTGCGGCATGCGGTCCTTTACGTCGTCCTTGGCACTCTTGCGCAGGTTGCCCAGACGGTGCAGCATACTTGCCGCCTGCTGACGGGTCAACTGCTGCTGCGGTGCAAATTTTCCGTTGCCAACGCCGTTTACCACGCCCAGAGACGCGCAAAGCAGCACGTCCTCGTCCTTGGTATCCGAGAAGGAGACCGTGGTTTTCTCGACCGACTTGACGTTACCGCTCTTTTCCCACGTGCGGTAAACCGCTGCCGCCAGTGCGCAGAAATCCGCACGCGTGATGCTCTGCGTGTACGCCTGATCGACCTGCTCCGGCACAATGCCCGCATTGCGTGCGGTATCCACCGCCGACTTGGCCCAGTTGCTCGGCGCTTCCGCGGCCGCAGCCGCCGTTACCAGCATAGCCGCAGATAAAATTGCTGCAATCGTTCGTTTCATAGAAAATCCTCCTTTTAATTTGGCGGTCAGTGATGTTTTTTCTCCGTGCTCGACAGCACGCACATGCTGTTTTTCTGATCGCTACATTGTATTTGACGTTGGGTATCTGCAAAAGGTTCCCAGATTTATCGGGTAATGTCAAAAAAATTGTTGACGGTGCAGGTCTGCAGGATACCGTCCGGCGTGTAGTATTCGTCCCGCAGGACGCGCTGCTGGTCGTCATACCATATTTTCTCGGTTACGCCGTCCTTGCCGACGCAGATGGCGGTGTGCTCGGTGTCGTCATACGTCCATTCATTGTTTTGCGTGATTTCGTAATTTGGATCATGCACATTGCTTTCCATGCGCAGTATGGAACCGCGTGCATCCTTCACCGTGATCCATGTGCCGGTCAGCAAACCCTCGAAAACCGTGCTGGTTCTGGTCGTTTCGCCGGTCTCGGCGTCGTATTCCGACACGGTCTGCGACTGCAGGTTGCCTTCCGCGTCATAGCTTTGCTCCAGATACGGCTCCTTTTCGTCTCCGCGATAGGCGCAGGTGGCGATTCTGCTCCCATCTGCCGTGCGAATGATACGGCCTTGCTCGTCATACTCCGTGTAAGTTACCGCTTTGGTGCCATAGGTTGTGGTATACCACGTCATTTGACTGCCGCTGTATACCTTGCGTTCACTGGAACTCACGCCGAACGGACGCTTGGAATTTAACAGCCAAATCATGCGGTTTTGCTCATCATATCCGGTAATTGTTAGATTGGACCATTCCTTTTCATCCGATATAACGCGCGTTTGTTTCTGCTGTTCGATACGAGCTGCAGGCTGTATGTACGCCAGAAGCGTCCAGTTTTCCGCGGTTGGACGGGCATATCGCAGTCCATTCAACGATAATGCACCGAAAATTCCGCCATAGCAAATTGCGGTGCTTGCAAGCAGCATACCGGCTCGTTTGAAGATGTTCTTCTTCATAAGCGCACCTCCTCAACGGGTCACGTCGGTATAGGTGGTGGTGTATTCCCACTGTGCACCAAGGCTGTCCGTCCAATTTTGACTGATGCAGCGGCCTTGTTCATCATACTGATAGTGCTCAATCGTGCCATCCGATTCATTTACACGAGTGGCTGTCCGCGCGGTATCGTCGTAACTCCACTGACAAACATAGGTTTCTGTGGTACCGTCTACGTTTATCATCTCTGACTTTATTACATTGCCATGCGTGTCGATTGTATAACGCATTGTACCGGCAGATGCTCCGCTGTCTTCGAAGGTTTCAACCGTTTGGATTGTATTTCCGTTTTTTGCATCTGTTTCAGCAACCGAACGATCGGTTAAAATGCCCTGTGCGTTATGACTCTCTCGCAAATACGGCTCTTTTTTGTCTCCGCGGTAGAAATAGGTCGTTGTCTCGTCCCCGATTTCCATCTTGGTGCGTCTGCCCTGTTCATCAAACTTCCAGTAAGAATTTGGTGTGCAACCATGTCCGACGGAATAATTCGCACCGGTGTTGCCGGTGTACACATTGCGCACCCTGCCAATCGAAGGCGGCATACCTGTCATTGAGCACGACCAGAGCACCCGATCCTGTGTATCGTATCCAGCGATTATGCGGTCTACACCGCTTTCACCGTAGCGAATGACCGCCTGTTCCACTCTATCCGCCGGTTCGGCATACGGCAGCAGCCACCAGTTATCCGCCGTCGGACGCATGTACCGCAGTCCGTTCAGCGCCAGTGCGCCGAAGGCTCCGGCTGTGCAGATCGCAGTTGCCGCTGTCAACATTCCCACACGTTTGAGCAAATTCCTGTTCATAAAAACCCGCCTTTCTCTATCTGATTGTCCTGCCTTATCTTTCCTTCAGTATATCATAAAATTTTATGTACGGATATACCCTTAACCTATTTTGATACGCCGATTTAATCAACCTGCACACACCATCGTAGGGGCGGACCAGCGTGTCCGCCCTGTAAGCCAAAACATCAATCTTTAGAAATGGGCGGACACATCGGTCCGCCCCTACGGAACATGTGCCACGAACGCAAAACGGCATAGATCGTTAGAATACGGGCGCGCAATGCGCGCCCCTACGGTCGTTATCATTTGCAGGTAGATGAACCATATTGCACACGATAAATCATTGTAGGGCGTGCATTGCGCGTCCATTTGCAACAACGTGTATAAAATTTTATCCAACGCACACCATTCCACCCAAATATGCAAAAAAATCCCGCAGAGGCAACCTCTGCGGGATTTTATTATGCTATTTCAGCAAGCGTTTTGCTTGTTCTTACGCCTCCGGAGCGTACAGAGCCTGCAGGCGCTGCAGATGTGCATAGCGCTTGGTGGACTCTTCCTCGGAACGCTTGAACAGGCCCTCGGCACGATCCGGGAACGAACGGGTCAGTGCGGAGAAACGAGCCTCACCCTTCATAAATGCCTGATAATCCTCGGTCTTGGGCTCCTTGGACTCCAGAATGAACGGGTTCTTGCCTTCCTCAGCCAGCTGCGGGTTGAAGCGGAACAGGTTCCAGTAACCGCAATCTACGGCCTTCTTCATCTCAGCCTGGCAGTTGGTCATGCCGCCCTTGATGGAGTGCATCTCACACGGAGCGTAGCCGATTACCAGAGACGGGCCCGGATAAGCCTCAGCCTCAGCGATAGCCTTCAGGGTCTGAGCCGGGTTTGCACCCATAGCGATCTGAGCAACGTAAACGTAGCCGTAGCTCATAGCGATCTCAGCCAGGCTCTTCTTCTTGGTGGTCTTACCAGAAGCTGCGAACTGTGCAACAGCGCCGATGTTGGTAGCCTTGGAAGCCTGTCCGCCGGTGTTGGAGTAAACCTCGGTATCGAATACCATAACGTTTACGTCCTTGCCGGAAGCCAGAACGTGATCCAGACCGCCGAAGCCGATGTCGTATGCCCAGCCGTCGCCGCCGAAGATCCAAACGGACTTCTTAGCGAGGTACTCCTTGTGAGCAAGCAGTTCCTTGCAGTCCGGGCAGCCTGCTGCTGCGCCCTTCTCGAGCTCTGCAACCAGTGCCTTAGCCGGCTCAGCGTTAGCTGCACCGTTGTCCTTGGTATCCATGAAGGTGTTGACAGCGTTCTTGAAATCGTCGGTAGCGTTCTCAGCGCCAGCCATAACCTCGAGCTTGGAGATCAGGCGATCGCGGAGAGCTTCCTGGCCGTAGTACATGCCGAGGCCGTGCTCTGCGTTATCCTCGAACAGGGAGTTAGCCCATGCCGGACCGTGGCCGTTAGCGTCAACGGTGTACGGAGAGGTAGCAGCCGGGCCGCCCCAGATAGAGGAACAACCGGTAGCGTTGGAGATGTACATACGATCGCCGCAAACCTGGGTGATCAGGCGGGCGTAAGAGGTCTCTGCACAGCCTGCGCAGGAACCGGAGAACTCAAGCAGCGGCTTCTTGAACTGCGAATCCTTTACGGAGTTCGTGGAGATCATGTCGGCCTTCTCGGAAACCTTTGCTACGCAGTAATCGAATGCATCCTGCTGAGCAGCTTCCTCTGCCTGCGGTACCATCTTGAGGGACTTGGTCGGGCAGACACCGATACATACGCCGCAGCCCATGCAGTCGAGCGGAGATACAGCCATGGTGTACTTGTAAACGCCCTTGCCCTTGCCTGCCTTGATGTCAACCAGCTTGGTGGAAGCCGGAGCAGCAGCAGCCTCGTCCTCGGTCAGTGCGAACGGACGGATGGTAGCGTGCGGGCAGACATAAGCACACTGGTTACACTGAACACAGGTAGCCTCGTTCCACTGCGGAACGGTAACAGCTACGCCGCGCTTCTCGTAAGCAGCTGCGCCGTGCTCGAAGGAGCCGTCAACATGCTCGCCTGCGAATGCAGATACCGGCAGGGAGTCGCCGTCCATGCGGCCGATCGGCTCCATAACGTCCTTGACCATCTTGACAACTTCCGGACGGCCCTGCAGATCGCGGGTATCAACCTCGTCCTGAGCGTCAGCCCAGTCAGCCGGTACGTCGATCTTCTGGTATGCGGTAGCGCCGATGTCGATAGCCTTGTGGTTCATATCAACGATGTCCTGGCCCTTCTTCAGGTAGGACTTGGTAGCAGCGTCCTTCATGAACTGGATAGCCTGCTCGCTCGGCATTACCTTAGCCAGTGCGAAGAATGCAGACTGCAGAATGGTGTTGGTGCGCTTGCCCATGCCGATCTCGATAGCGAGGTCGATTGCGTTGATGGTGTAAAGCTGAATGTTGTTCTTAGCGATGTAGCGCTTCTCGGAAGCTGCCAGATGCTTGCTCAGCTCTTCCGGAGTCCACTGGCAGTTGATCAGGAATACGCCGCCCGGCTTAACGTCACGCACGATCGGGAAGTGCTTGGTGATGTAGGACGGGTTGTGGCATGCTACGAAGTCAGCCTTGTTGATGTAGTAAGGAGAACGGATCGGCTTGTCGCCAAAACGCAGATGCGAAACGGTTACGCCGCCGGTCTTCTTGGAGTCGTACTGGAAGTAAGCCTGTACGAACTTGTCGGTGTGGTCGCCGATGATCTTGATGGAGTTCTTGTTCGCACCAACGGTACCATCGCCGCCGAGACCCCAGAACTTGCACTCGGTCGTGCCTTCTGCTGCGGTGTTCGGGGACGGCTTCTCCTCGAGGGAGAGGTAGGTAACGTCGTCGTTGATGCCCAGAGTGAACATCTTCTTCGGCTCGTCCTTAGCCAGCTCGTCGTATACAGCGAATACGGAGGACGGGGGCGTATCCTTGGAACCCAGACCGTAACGGCCGCCGGTTACAACCTTATCAGTGATGCCAGCATCAGCCAGAGCGGTAACAACGTCCATGTAAAGCGGCTCGCCCTGGGAGCCCGGCTCCTTGGTGCGGTCGAGGACTGCGATCTTCTTAGCGGTCTCCGGGATAGCTGCGATCAGCTTGTCAGCACGGAACGGACGGTACAGACGAACCTTTACCAGGCCGACCTTCTCGCCGTGTGCGTTCAGGTAATCGATAACTTCCTCTGCAACGTCGCAGATGGAGCCCATAGCGATGATAACGCGGTCAGCGTCAGCAGCGCCGTAGTAGTTGAACAGCTGGTAGTTGGTGCCAAGCTTGGCATTTACCTTGCCCATGTACTCCTCAACGATGCCCGGAACTGCTTCGTAGAACTTGTTGGAAGCCTCGCGGTGCTGGAAGAATACGTCGCCGTTCTCGTGAGAGCCGCGCATCATAGCGTGCTCCGGGTTCAGTGCGCGCTTGCGGAATGCTTCAACAGCATCCATGTCGCACATTTCCTTCAGGTCCTCGTAATCCCAAACCTGGATCTTCTGGATCTCGTGGGAAGTACGGAAGCCGTCGAAGAAGTTGATGAACGGAACGCGGGACTTGATGGTAGCCAGATGTGCTACTGCAGAAAGGTCCATAACTTCCTGCGGGTTGGTCTCAGCCAGCATAGCGAAACCGGTCTGGCGGCAAGCCATAACGTCGGAATGGTCACCGAAGATGTTCAGTGCGTGGGATGCAACGGTACGAGCGGAAACGTGGAATACACACGGAAGCAGCTCGCCTGCGATCTTGTACATGTTCGGGATCATCAGCAGAAGACCCTGAGAAGCGGTGTAGGTGGTGGTCAGCGCACCTGCTGCCAGAGAGCCGTGTACGGTACCCGCCGCACCTGCCTCGGACTGCATTTCGATTACCTTAACGGTAGTACCGAAAATGTTCTTCTGACCTGCGGCAGCCCACTGGTCAACGCTGTCTGCCATGGGGCTGGACGGGGTGATCGGATAGATACCCGCAACTTCGGTAAACGCGTACGATACGTGCGCGGCCGCAGTGTTGCCGTCCATGGACTTCATCTTTCTTGCCATGTTGATGTCCTCCTATAAAAAATTATAATTCTCTATTGGAATTAAAAAGCCCTCGTTTTGGTGTATTTTAACCTAAACTAAGCCTTACCTGCCCCTTCATTGTAGCACTCACGCACAAAGTTGTAAACAGTAAATGCGCTTTTTTCCGCACTATTTTTCAAATTTTGATAAGCTGTTTCATATTGTGGAATGTTTGCGAACTTTTTATCGTGAACTTTCTGTGTTTTTTCTATGTTTTTTATTGCGTAATCTGATGACTCATAGTATAGTATTAGATGTATAGTTATATAGTAACATCGCAATTTGTACGATGTTGCCATCGTATCGGAGGGATCGGCATGGTATCTCGCGTATTCTCCGCAGGACTGAGCGGCATTGACGGCTATATCGTCACCGTTGAGTGCTTTCTCTCCGGCGGCCTTCCCCGGCTGGATGTTGTCGGTCTGCCGACCGGCGCCGTATCCGAAGCCGGTGAGCGCGTCCGTGCCGCCGCAAAGGCCTGTGCCTTTGACTGGCCCGTGTCCCGATTGACCGTCAACCTTGCACCTGCCGACACAAAAAAGGCCGGTACAGCGTATGATCTGCCCATTCTGCTCTCCATTCTGGCAGCAGCAGGTGAGATTGATGCCGTGCCCGACACTGCCCTTTTCTTCGGCGAGCTTTCCCTCACCGGAGAGCTTCGGCCTGTCTGCGGTGCGCTTTCCATGGCACTTGCCGCGCGTGACGCCGGTTTTCAAACCGTGTTCGTTCCCGCGATGAACGCCGCCGAAGCATCCTATGCTTCCGGTGTGACGGTGTTTCCGATCCATACATTAAATGAGCTGCTCGGACATTTGAACGGCAGAAAGCCGCTCACGCCGTGCGCTCCTCCGCCCAAGCCCGAACCGCAGGACGATGCGCTTGATTTTGCGCACGTGCTCGGTCAGCACGCGGTAAAACGCGCGCTTGAAATTGCGGCCGCAGGCGGACACAACGTGCTCCTTTCCGGACCGCCCGGTTCGGGCAAGAGCATGGCTGCAAAACGCTTTTCCACCATCCTGCCGCCGCTGTCCGACAGCGAACGGCTGGAGGTTATCCGTGTCTGGTCCGCCATCGGCAGAGGACAGGAAGCGGTCGAACGAGCCGAACGGCCGTTCCGTGCACCGCACCACAATTCCTCGGCCAATGCGATGGCCGGCGGTTCGGGTGCCGCAGGTCGGCTGCCCGTTCCCGGCGAGATCACGCTCGCGCACCGCGGTGTGCTGTTTCTGGATGAATTTCCGGAGTTCCGCCGTGATGTGCTTGAGACTTTGCGTCAGCCGCTTGAGGACGGCAGAGTGACTATCTCGCGCGTTGCCGGTCAGGTGACGTATCCGGCACGGTTTCAGCTCATCGCTGCAATGAATCCCTGCAAATGCGGCTGGTACGGCACCAAACGCTGTACCTGCACCAAGGCTGCGGTTCAGCAGTATCTGCACCGTCTGTCCGGTCCGCTGCTCGACCGAATCGACCTGCAGGTTGCTGTGCAGCCGGTCGAATACGCCGCGCTCGCTGCTCGAGGTCAGGCCAAGGAGGAACACTCCGCCGACATTCGTGCCCGCGTGCTTGCCGCGCGTGAGCGGCAGTATGCCCGACAGGGCTCCGACGTGTGCAACGCCGCCATTCCGCCGCCGCAGCTTGCCGAACACTGCCCGCTGAGCGAGGATGCGTCCCGCATGTTTGCGGCTGCATTCCAGCGACTGGGTTTGACCGCCCGTGCGCATGACCGCGTACTGCGCGTCGCCCGCACGATCGCCGATCTGGCGGACAGCGATGTCATCCAGGCCGAGCATCTTGCCGAGGCTCTGCAGTATCGCTCGCTCGACCGGGCCGCAGGTTCCTGACAGCTTGTGGAAAAGCCTGTGGACTTTGTGAATAAGTTCGCAATTCCCGTCATTTCGTATCAATTCGACATTTTTTGTTCACCCAATATACCGTTAGGAGGAAAACCCAATGTCTCATCCTATCGCTCGCCGTGCCGGCCTGCTTGCGCTGACTGCCGCAATGCTGATGCCGAGTGCGGGAGCATTATCCGGTGTGTCCAACTGGGCGCAGGAAGGTGTGGCTGCCGCACAGAGTGCCGGCCTGGCACCTTCTTCTCTTGAGAACAGTGCCGCTTCCGGTTCCATCACCCGTGCAGAGTTCTGCGCCGTGGCACTGAACGCCTACAAGGCTGTCAGCGGCAAGGCCGTCTATGTTTCGGGCAAAAAGCCGTTCGCGGACTGCTCCGACCCCAATGTCACCGCAGCTTACCTGCTCGGCATTGTAAAGGGACGCACCAATGGCAATTTCGATCCGGATGCCAAGATCAGCCGTGAGGAAATGTGCACCATGCTCGATAACATCCTCACTGCTGCCGATATCGAGGCAACCGAAATCGCCGGTGACGCCTGCATCGAGGATTACCCCGATGTAAGCATGATCAGCGATTACGCAATGCAGCCGGTCGTTACCATGGTCGATCATTCGGTCATGAACGGCATCACCGACACCAGCACGGACACCACCATTCTGGCGCCGTCCGGCACCACCACCCGTGAGCAGGCGCTCATCATGGCAAACCGCTTCTGCACGGCCTTCAAGCCGGATAAGACGCCGATCGCAGCTGTTGACGGCTCTGCCAACCTGCCGACGACCGCAGGTTCTTCCACCTCTGCAGCTACCACGATCGCAGGTCTGCCGCAGACCGAGGCTGAGAAGATGACCTACGTTTACGGTGCAGGCAACGGCAAGTACCAGTCCTCTGCCGAGGCTGAGGCCCACATGGTAGAGATCGTCGTTCCGGTATGGCACATGCAGTCCGATGGCACCAAGGTCGCTTCCAAGGCGTACCTGCAGGTAAACGCTTCGCTGGCTTCCATCTATCAGGCAATTTTCGAAGAGATCTTCAACGGCTCCGAGAAGTTCCCGATCTACGATGTAGGCTGCTACTCGTGGCGTACCGGCGAGCATTCGCAGGGCACCGCAGTTGATATCAACCCGGACGAGAACATGGAAGCTACCATCAACTCGGACGGCTCGCTGACCGTAACCTGCGGCACCCACTGGACGCCGTATGTCGATCCGTACTCCATCCCCGAGGGCGGCGATGTTTACAACGCCTTCACCAAGTACGGCTTCACCTGGGGCGGCAACGGCTGGCGCACTAAGCGCGACTACATGCACTTCAGCTACTTCGGCCGCTAATTACATACGAAATGACAAAGGGACGGCTTCTCGTTAGCCGCCCCTTATCTTTTGTGAAATTTGTGTAACTTTACAGGAATTTTATTTGCAATTTTTGAATAACGTGATATAATAAAGTATAGAATAATTCGATAAGGAGGCAAGAGACTATGAGAAGACTTTCTATTCCGCAGAAGCCCGACCGACCGGACATCGACGATCTGATCTTTGGTGATGACCATTCGACGCAGAGCGAAAAGTAACCGCACTTTTTGATCGGTTCCACGCAGGGCTTGCAGAAAAACAGCAGCCGCGTGGTTTTTTTATACCTGTTTTTGAAAGGAAACATATAAAAATGGAATCATCCAGTCCCGCGTCACGGACAAAAATGTAACACCCGAAGCATTT
>CAVLCS010000044.1:0-21181 GCA_963661675.1 Bulleidia sp. | reverse complement strand
TTTGCCCCAGCCGCGGGCGCGGCAGTCTCCCGCGCTCCGCAGAGCGCAACTCCCTTGCTGAAGTTCAGCGAAAAACTCTCCGCCCGGAAAGGGCGAACACGCTTACGCAGTTCGTATGCCCCGCAGAATCGGTGCAGAAAAAAAGCCTGCCGCCCGGTTAGGGTGAACCGCCTGTGCGGTTCAAGTGCACCAGTCCGCCGGTGCCGCAGACGGTCTTTCCCCATCTGCAAACAGATAACGAAAAAGCCACCGAAAACACGTTTCGATGGCTTTTCTCATTACTTGTCCAGATTGAAACGCTTCTTGAAGCGATCAACACGTCCGCCGGTGTCTACCAGCTTCTGCTTACCCGTGAAGAAGGGGTGGCACTTGGAGCAAACGTCAACGACGATGTTCTCCTTAGTGGAGCCGGTCTCAATGACATTGCCGCAGGCACAGCGGATCGTGGTCTGCTTGTACTCGGGATGGATGCCCTGTTTCATGTTGTTTCACCTCTTTCCACGGATATGTTTTCATATCTCCAACAGTCGTAAAATTATCTTACCACATGTTTTTCGAAAATGCAAGCATTATTTTTCATAAATCAAATTTTCTTCTTTCCAGCCCTCGAGCACAGGGATCATGGAAGCCGCCAACTGCTTTGCACCTGCCAGATCGTGCAGCAGATAATTGCCGCACTCGATACGGCTTGCGCCCGGAATCTCGCCCTCGTAAGCGGCGATGAACGCCATGCTCTCCTGCACGAGCGCGATCGCGTCCGCAGGCTGCATATCACGCACGAGGAAGTAAAAGCCGGTCTGACAGCCCATCGGGCCGCAGTAGATAATGTGGTCGGCAAACTTGGAGTTGCGTGCATAGGTCGCAAACAGGTGCTCGAACGTGTGACCGGCCGCCGGCTGAATATACGTGCCCGCATTCGGGTACACCATTCTGATATCGTAAGTGGTGATATCGCCGTCGATACGCGAGGTATACATACCCGGTTTCAGTTTATCGTGGTTTACTTCAAAGCTGGCAATTCGTTTCATACCTTTGCCTCCTTTGGTGCATCAAGGAATCGAAGCTCCGTGCGGTATTCACGCCAGAGCAGGATATACGAAATAAAGAATGCTGCGATCTCCGCGATTGGGAATGCGTACCAGACGGCACCCAGACCGAACTGCTGACCGAGGATCCACGCCGCCGGAAGGATAACGACCAGCTGACGGCACACCGACACGATCAAACTGTTCATGCCGCGTGCGGTAGCCTGGAACAGCGTGGAATTGATGATACCGAATGCCGCACCGATAAACGACAGGCTGATGGTCCGCAGTGCCGGAACACCGACTTCGATCATCTCCTGCGCCGCTGCTGCGTCGGACTTGTCCACGAACAGCATGAGCATCTGCTCGGGCAGCAGCTGGAACAGCACCAAACCAAGCGCCATAATGACGACAGCCGCCGTCAGCGTAATCTTGTACGCACCCATCAGACGCTTGCGGTTGCGTGCGCCGTAGTTGTAGCCCATAACCGGCAGTGCGCCCTGGTTGAGACCGAACACCGGCATAAAGACGAAGGTCTGCAGCTTAAAGTACACGCCGAGCACGTTGACCGCCGTCTGCGAGAACGCAATGAGAATGCCGTTCATGCCGGCCGTCATAACCGAAACGACACTCTGCATGACAATGCCCGGCAGGCCGACACGGTAAATATCCTTGACCGTACGGGCACGCCACTTGAACTCGCGCATGTTGACATTCAGCACCTTCTGGTGGCGGAACACGCCCCAGAGACCAAGCGACATACCGAAGATCTGGCCGATAACGGTCGCGAGAGCCGCACCGCGGATACCCATCTCCGGGAACGGACCAATGCCGAAAATCATCAGCGGGTCAAGGATGATGTTGATGATCGCACCGGTCAGGCCCTGACACATCGGGATGATCATGTTGCCGCCCGACTGCTGGATCTTCTCGCACATCATCGAAATGAGGACGAAAATACTCATGCCGACCGCAATGTGAGAATACTGAATAGCATAAGTCGAAACCGACTCACTGGCGCCGAAGGCCCCGACAAACACACCCGACAGTCCCCATCCGAGGATGAAGAACACGATGCCGCCGACAACCGCAAGCGCTACGCCGTGCTCTGCCGCCGAATCCGCGTGTTTCTGCCGCTTCTCACCCAGTCGGCGTGCAATCAGCGAGTTTACGCCGACGCCGGTGCCGACACCGATCGCTACGACCAGCATCTGCAGCGGGTACACGAGCGAAACCGCCGCCAGTGCATCCTGCGAATACTTGGCCACGAAGATACTGTCCACGATGTTGTACAGCGCGTTGATGATCATGGAGATCATCGCCGGCAGGGCCATCGAGAAGATCAGCGGACCCATTTTCGCAGTGCCCATTTTGTTTTGTTCTCCCAAAAATTACAACCTCCTAACGTAAAAGGAAGCCGCGCCGGACAAGCCGGCGCAGCCACATCATTTCACTATACTTTCTGCTATGTAATAGTGTACGGTATCATTTGCTATATTGCAAGTGTTTTTTACAATTTTCCTGCCAGTTCAGCAAAAGAATGTTCGACGAACACGTCGCTGACCTGCCGGAGCGTGTCCTCGCCTTCCGCATACGCGGGTTCGGCCATGCCGCAGAGCGCAAAACCGGCTTTTTTTGCCGTTACGCCCGCGTACGGCGCATCCTCGAATACCATGCACTCGGCCGGTGTCAGGTCGAGACGCTTTGCGGCCTCCAGGTAGATATCCGGCTCGTACTTGGGCACGCCTACGTCCTCAATGGTGAGCATGAACTCGAAATACTGCATCATGTCGCGGTCGATGAGCGCTTTCTCTGCGTGACGCCGTGCCGTCAGCGTAGCGATGGCCATTTTGACACCGCGGGCACGCAGGCGCTCGAGGAAGTCGATGACGCCGTCCTTCGGCTTGGCGATCGTCTCGTAGCGAGAGGTGATCAGCTCGTCCATGCCGTCGAGCATCTGCTGACGGTTGAGCGGCAGCTGCGGATAGCGCTCAAGGAAATAATCCGCAACCTGCGGCTGCGAAAAACCTTCGCAGACCGCGTAATCCGCGTCCGTGATGTGGACATCAAACTGCTTGAGGTATCGCTGTGTCAGTCTTTTCCAGACCGGCATGGAGTCCAAAAGCGTGCCGTCCATGTCGAAAATTGCACCTTTGATGTTTGCGTTTGCCATGGGTTAGTCCTTTCAGGAAAGAGTGGAGATTGGAGAGTGGAGAGTGAAGAGAATGCGATGGTTTTCCTGCGTACAGTTTTATCTAAACGTTCTCTCCACTCTTCACTCCTCACTCTCCACTCTTTTTATTTGGTCTTTCTATCAATAAATTGTGGTCTCAGCTTGGAATAGATAATTTTCTGTTCACTGTACAGGCCGTAGTAGCCGGAGAGCATATACGCGATGGCGATGACCAGCGCAAACAGCGCAAGGCTCTGACCGCCGAACAGCTCATAGGCCAGCAGGATGGACGTGAGCGGAGAATTCGTCACGCCGCAGAACACAGCCGTCATGCCGAGACCTGCCGCAAAGGACGGCGCCAGACCGAAAAATCCGCCGTAGGCGGCGCCGAAGGTCGCACCGATGAACAGCACGGGCACGATCTCACCGCCTTTATAGCCGACACCGATGGTGATGGCCGTCAGCACCAGCTTGAGAAAAAACGCCTCGTAGGCCGCGTGACCCGCAATTGCTCGCTCGATGACCTGCATACCGGCGCCGTTGTAATCTCGGGTGCCGAGCAGCAGCGTCACGAGCACAACGACCGCACCGCCGACCGCGATGCAGGCGTACTGATTTAGCAGAAAATGCTTGAACCAGTGGCCGATTTTATGGAACACGATGCACACGACTGCACTCAGTCCGGCGCAGACCACGCCGAACGCCACCAGTTTGACGATGAGCAGTGCGTCCACCGCAGCCGGCACGCCAGAGAGCGTAAACGCGGTCGTGCCGCCGCCGAGCTGCAGCGCCACCTGATGCGCGATAACGCTCGCGAGGATGGACGGAAACAGCGCCGCGTAGTACATGACGCCCACGCTGATGACCTCCATCGCGAACACGCTGGCCGCAAGCGGCGTGCCGAACAGCGCCGAAAAGCAGGCCGCCATGCCGCACATGGTGATGGTTCGCGAGTCCTTGTCGTCCAAGTGCATCCAATGTCCGATATTGCCCGAAATCGCACCGCCAAGCTGCAGCGCCGCACCTTCTCGGCCGGCCGAGCCGCCGCACAGGTGGGTCAGCGCCGAGGTGATGAAAATGCTCGGTGCAAGCCGCAGCCGCACCGGATGATCCTGCCGGACGGCCGTCAGGATGAAATTGGTGCCGCGCTCGAGCGGCATGTCCATTTTCCGGTACCAGAACGCGATAAACAGACCGACCAGCGGCAGAAAATACAGTGTCCAGCTGTATTCCTGTCGGGTTTTGGTCGCCCATTCGAGTGCGTGCTCAAATGCCGCACCGACTGCACCGACGACCACGCCGATGATCACCGCAAACAGACACCATCGTGCAAACGTGCTGATATTGTGCCGCACACGGTACCACGAGCCGTACAGCTGCCGCAGCAGACGGTGTCCCGGTTTGTTGCTTTGAGGCATAGTGCCCCTCCCCTTCATTCATTCCGATCGCTGTACCGGGTACAGCCTGTTCTCATTTCCGACAAGAAATGCCCCGCAGGATAGCTGTGGGGCATTTCAAAGTACATGCTTAACTTATTTGCTGGTGGATGCGGTTTCCTTGAGCACAACGTCGTGTGCGCCGCCCTCAACGATGGAGGTTGCGGATACCAGCGTGATCTTTGCCTTCTTCTGGAACTCCGGAATGGACAGAGAGCCGCAGTTGCACATGGTGGAACGAACCTTGCTCAGGGTCAGACCGAGGTTGTCCTTCAGAGAGCCTGCGTACGGAACATAGGAGTCAACGCCTTCCTCGAAGGACAGCTTCTTGTCGCCGCCCATGTCGTAGCGCTGCCAGTTGCGGGCACGAGCCGAGCCTTCGCCCCAGTACTCCTTCATGTAGCTGCCGTTGATGTTGACCTTGTTCGTCGGGGACTCGTCGAAACGAGAGAAGTAACGGCCGAGCATGAGGAAGTCAGCGCCCATAGCGAGAGCCAGGGTGCAGTGGTAATCGTGAACGATACCGCCGTCCGAGCAGATCGGAATGTAGATGCCGGTCTCCTCGAAGTACTCGTCACGAGCGGCTGCAACCTCGATCAGAGCGGTAGCCTGACCGCGGCCGATGCCCTTCTGCTCACGGGTGATGCAGATGGAGCCGCCGCCGATGCCGACCTTGATGAAGTCTGCGCCGGCCTCAGCGAGGAAGCGGAAGCCTTCACGGTCAACGACGTTGCCCGCGCCAACCTTAACGGTGTCGCCGTACTTTGCGCGTACCCAGGACAGGGTGCGGCTCTGCCACTCGGAGAAGCCCTCGGAGGAGTCGATGCAGAGAACGTCTGCGCCTGCCTCAACGAGTGCCGGAACACGCTCTGCGTAGTCGCGGGTGTTGATGCCTGCGCCTACAACGTAACGCTTGTGCTGATCGAGCAGCTCGAGAGAGTTAGCCTTGTGGCTGTCGTAGTCCTTGCGGAATACCATATATACGAGGTGCTGCTTGTCGTCTACCAGCGGCAGAGAGTTCAGCTTGTTGTCCCAGATGATGTCGTTTGCGATCTTCAGGCTGGTATCTGCCGGAGCGGTGATCAGCTTGTCGAACGGCGTCATGAACTCCTCAACCTTGACACTGCGGTCCATGCGGGAAACACGGTAGTCGCGGCTGGTGACAATGCCGAGCAGCTTGCCGTTAGCGGTGCCGTCGTCGGTAACCGCCATGGTGGAGTGACCGGTGCGCTCCTTCAGCTTGAGGACTTCCTCAAGGGTGGTGTCCGGCTTTACGTTGGAGTCGGATACGATGAAGCCTGCCTTGTAGCTCTTAACGCGGGAAACCATGGCAGCTTCGCTCTCGATCGACTGGGAACCGAAGATAAAGGAGATGCCGCCCTCCTGAGCCAGTGCGATCGCCATACGGTCGTCCGATACGGCCTGCATGATTGCAGAAACCATCGGAATGTTGGCATACAGCGCGGATTCCTCGCCCTTTTTGTACTTAACGATCGGGGTGCGCAGGCTTACGTTCGCCGGCATGCACTCCGCAGAGGAATACCCCGGTACCAGCAGGTATTCGTTAAAGGTATGCGAAGGTTCACTGAAATAATACGCCATTTCGTCGTTCTCCTTTTCTCCAAATAGGTCGTTTTTGATAGTTAAGTTTATTATAGCCTTTTTGCCCTGCAAAGTAAAGCGGGCATATGACGGTTTTTCACGAGTTTTGACGATATCGTGTTGTGCAATAAGCTGTCGCGAAACCACTCTTTGTCAGATAGAAAAATCCGCAGGCGTTTCCGTCTGCGGATTTTTCATTTGGAAATGAGGAATGAATGATGGTGGCGTATTTGAGACTTGCGGAGCCGTCCGGTATATTTCCGGTGCCCCTTGGCTTTTGTTGTACTCAATTTACCATCGTGTGCCCGCGATGTCAATGCGTGTAAACGAATCTTAACGCGCTCTTAACTGCCATGCAGCCGAACGCTGTCAGGTCTCGTCGAGCGTCACCCATTTGGTGTCGCCGGTGTGGAAAAAGTACAGCACACACGCGCGGACCGGTCGGCCGTAAATCTCGTGCACGGCACGCGCGTAGGCCGCCAGCTGCGGACGGTACTGCTCGGCTCTCTCGTCGGCGCCGCCCTTCTTGATGCGGTCGGTCTTGAAGTCGAGGATGACGAAGCCGTCCGATGTTTCGATCAGGCAGTCGATAACGCCCTGCAGGAGCACGTTCTCTTCGGGTGCGTCCGCCGCAACCGGAAAATACGTTTGCGCCGGTACGAGCACGGAGAACTTGAACTCTCGCCGGACTTTATTTTCCGCCATAAAGGTTTTGTACAGGTCGGATGCGAAAAACCGTTCGATCTTGCTTTTATCCACAGAAGCGGCCTGTTCTGTGGACAAAATCTGCTTGTCCGCCAGACGGTTCAGCTCGTTTTCCACGCCGTTCGGCGCACAGGCGGCGTCAAAGTCGCAGAATTGCATGAACAGGTGGTGTGCCGTGCCGATTTCGGCAGGCGTCAGTTTTTTTGCTCCCTGCTCGAACAGCGGCGCACGCAGCTGCACTTCATGCCGCGGAGGCGGTGTCTGCTCGGCAGCCTCGTCTGCACGGTAGCCGCGGCCGACACCGGTGGCGGTCAGCTTGCTCGGCAGGTCCGCCAGATACGCGTGCGCGTACTCGAGATGCGGCTGCACAGTGTACTCGCCGGTCTCCATGTCCTCGAACCGCAGGATTTCGGTCTCCTGCGGCTGCAGGTCGTTCGGGTAGCAGACCTTGATCGTAAACGCGTCGTTATCCGTGCCGTGCTCGGGCACCTCGGGTGCATATTCCTCACGGAACGCACGTGCGCACGGATGCCGCAGCAGCGGTGTCAGAATCCACGCAAGCGGCGTGCGTGTCGCGCCCATGGCGTACTGCGGCAGCTCGTCAAGCGACGCCAGCAGCGACCATTTTTTCAGTGAATTGCGCAGACTGCCGGTGGCTGCCGTCAGGATCAGCTTCTCTTTTGCTCGCGTCATCGCTACATATAATACGCGCAGTTCTTCGGATATCATCTCGCGCCGCATTTGCACCGAAACCGCAATGCGTTCGGCGGTGTCGTACTGCACACCGCGGTCTCTGTCGCGGCACTTGCTGCCGAAGCCGAGGTTCTGGTGCACGAGCACCGGCTCCTTGAGGTCGCTGTCGTTGAACTGCTTGGCGCAGTCCGCCACGATGACGACCGGAAATTCCAGTCCCTTGGACTTGTGGATGGACAGAATACGCACGGCACCGCCGGTCGCTTCTGCACCGACCGTCTGGAAGTCCTCGCCCTGTTCGAGCATGCCGCGCAGCAGGCGCACAAAGTCAAACAGGCCGCGGAAGCCCTGTCCCTCGAACGCACGCGCCCGCTCGAAGAACGTCAGCAGGTTGCTCTGGCGCTGTGCGCCGTTCGGCAGAGCACCGTACAGACCGAGTGCGCCCGTCTGGTCGTAAATCTCCCACAGCAGACGGTACACCGGCTGGTCGCACGCGAATGTGCGCAGAAAATCCAGACGCTGCAGGAAGTTTTCGACTTTGGGAAAGTCCGTTCTCGATTGCAGAAGTGCGTCATAATAGCTGATTTTGCGGTCCACAAGCCGGATATCCGCCAGTTCCTGCTCGGTGAAGCCGAACAGCGGAGAGCGCATGACGCCGATGAGATCCACGTCCTGCCGCGGGTTGTCGATGACGCTGAGCAGTGACACCATCGTGCCGACCTCGGCGGTCTCGAGCAGTCCGCCGCGCTGCTCGGCGCTGGCCGTTACGCCGACGCGTTCGAGTTCTGCGATGTACGTCGGTGCCTTGCTTTTCGGCGAGCGCAGCAAAATCACGATGTCGCCCGGTGTGACAGGACGCAGATTTCCGGTCTGCTTGTCGGTCACCGGAAAGCCTTCATCGAGCAGCGCACGAATGCGCTTTGCGGCCAGACGTGCTTCCAGTTCGGTCTTGTCCGGTGCGTCATCGTCCTCTCCGAGTCCGTCCGCGTCCACGAGCAGCACCTCAGTCTTGTATCGCGCATTTCCGGCCTCCGGATAGTAGTCCGCACCGAGGTGCAGCGCCTCTTTGTCCGTGTACACGAGGTCGCCCACGGTCTCGCCCATGACGGCGGCAAACAGGTAGTTGCACGCGTCCAGCACGGCCGCCCGCGAGCGAAAATTCTGCCCGAGCACGACACGGCGCGGCTGACCGTCGGCGGCGTCCGCCACCTCGTGAAAGCTGCGGTATTTCTCGAGGAAAATGGACGGGTCGGCCAGTCGGAAACCGTAAATGCTCTGCTTGACGTCGCCGACCATGAACAGGTTGGTCTCGTCCTTGGAGAGTGCACGGAAAATCGCGTCCTGCACGGCGTTGGTGTCCTGGTACTCGTCCACCGCGATTTCGGCGAACTGCTCGGACATGGTTTTCGCCAGTGCGGACGGCTTGCCGTCCGTGTACAGCAGACGCACGGCAAAGTGTTCCAGATCGTTGAAATCGGCGGCATTTCTTGCCCGTTTTGCCGCCGTAAAGGCATCATCGAAGGCGTTTACGATGTCGATGAGCGCAAACAGCGCCGGTGCGGTCAGGCCGCGATCGTACTCTGCCTCCTCAGCGGTGACAGTCAGCCATTTCTCCCGGATGTTCTTGGCAGCCGACTTCCATTCTTCTCTCATAGCCTTAATTTGCTCGAGAAATGCCTTGTCCTCGAACTTTCGTGCGGCCTTCAAGCGGTCAAACGAGATCGACCGAGCGACCTCTACACAGTCGTCCCAGCTGCCGTTATACAGCGCTTCAATCAGACGTTCCGCCTGATTGAGGTCGCTCGTCAGCGCCGGCAGATAGTTGTCCGCCAGCTCGTCGATGCCGGTCAATTCATCCACAGCCATGTGCAGAAACGCTGCGCCGTGCTGTGCCGCCGACTTCGCCTGCTCCCGCAGAACGCGGCCGTGCGGTGTGTCCATGCCGCGCGCGTACAATCCGGCGCGAACGTCCTCGAGGAACGCCCGCGGGTCGGGATGCGCCTGAATTTTCTCGTAGGTGCCGAGAATGACCTCGCCTAACTTTTTATCGTCGCGTCCGGCGGTCAGCAGGTCGCAGAGCGCAAAAAACTTCTCGTCCGCCTGCTCATACGCCGTGTCGAGCACTTCTTCGAGCACCTCGGCACGGAGCAGCTTGCCCTCGTTGTCGTCCATCAACCGGAAGTCGGGCGCGATACCGAGCACGGCTGCCTGCTCTCGGGCGAGCGACAGACACAGCGCATGCACGGTCGTGATTTTCGCCCGATGCACAAGGAACAGCTGCCGCCGCAGACGCGTATCCCGCGGGTTTGCGGCCACGGCCGCACCGAGGGCCGCGCCGATTCGCTCGCGCATTTCGGCTGCTGCCGCGTTGGTGAACGTGACGAGCAGCAGGCGGTCGATATCGACCGGATCGGTTTCGTCCGTCAGCCGACGGAGCACACGTTCGGTCAGCACGGCTGTCTTGCCCGATCCGGCTGCCGCCGAAACCAGCAGTGCTCCGCCGCGGTCGTCGATCGCGGTCTGCTGATCAGATGTCCACTTCGGCATTGCCGTCCCCTCCTAACTGCTCCCAGAATTCCTCGTCCTTGATGTTTTTCAGCCAGCGTACCTTGTCTCCGGTGGTCTCGTCGAACCGGCAGGCTGCCCGGAAATCGCACCATTCGCAGTAGCTGCGGTCGGTCTTGCGCGGGTCGGCTTCAATGCTGCCGTTGCGCAGCGCCTGTCCCATTTCGAGCAGCTTTTTCTGCGTGTAGCGCGCCAGTCGGCCGAATTTCGCCAGATCGGCTACCGCTGATTTAGCTGCCAGTGTCGGCTCGTCCTCGCCCTTCTTGGTCTTGATGGACACCGGAATGAACCGTCCGTCACCCTCGAGTCCGTGCTCCATCGCCTCGAGCAGCGACATGTCGTCGCTCAGCAGGCCCGAACGCCGCAGAGCCTTGTCGCGCAGGATGCGCAGACCGTCCTCGTCCGTGTCACGCGCCGTATCCGGCAGTTCGTCCCGCACTGGAACGTACAGCACGCCCGCCGGAACGATTTCGTTCAGTTCGGCGGTCAGACGGGCGCGGTATCGGTCAAGACCCTCCTGCTGCAGCGCGTATAAATAGATGATAAGCTGCATGTTGAGTCCGTACCAGATATCGGACAGCGAAAAGGACTTTTTGCCGCTTTTGTAGTCCATGACACGCAGATACAGACGGCCGTTTTTGATGTATCCGTCCACGCGGTCCACCTTGCCGGAAAGCGAAACCGAAACGTTGCCTTCCTCGCACTGTACGGGCGGCAGGTCACCGCTGCGCGAGAAATCCAGTTCGTAGTCGATGGGCGCAAAGTCGGACACGCGCAGTTCCTCGATCACGTTGTCGAGAATCTGCTCCACGGCGTGCACCAGTCGGCGGAACAGGTACTGAAACCGTGCGGTTTTGTTCTCCAATCCGCCGAGTTCCTCTGCGACGTATTGGCGTACCGCCTCACGGCAGGCTTTGCGCACGGTCGGCTGATCGGCATGAGCCGCACCGCCCTCGCATTTTCCAAGCGTATCCAGCGCATGCTCGAGCACGTAGTGAATGAATGTGCCGGTCGAGAGCGCGTCAAACTTCGCCACACGGCGCGGCTTGGCCTTGAGACCGTACTGCATAAAGAACGCAAATCGGCAGGAATAGAACGTATCCACACGGGAAGCGGTCAGATTCAGGCTTTTTCCGTACAATCCATCGATCGTGTGCGGACTGCTCAGCGGACCGCGTCCGCGCCGCTGGTTCTGCGCGTTTTTGACGCGCTCGTCGTCCTTATAATAGTCGTAGGCGGCCCGCACGGCTGCCGCTCGGTCACCCGAAAGGTATGCACACGCGAGTTCGACCGCCGGTCGTTCCGCCTGCAGGCGGTCGCGCACGGATTCCGTCCGGTGGGTGGAAAACGGCACGTCCGGCAGCAGCTCCCGCACCGTGTTCACGAAGTAAGACGGCCGCGTTTCACCGCCGCCTGCGTCGATGGTGTGCCACGTCAGCAGCAGTTCGTCCGTCGGGCACGCGAGCGCTCGATAGAGCGTTTCCTGCTCCATCAGCAGACGTTCCTCGCCGTAGGCTTTGAGTTCCACGCCGAGCGCGTCCATTTTGTCGCGGTCCATGTCGCTGAGCAGCGAGGTCGAGGACGGCGTTTTCGGGATCAGACCGTCATTTACACCGAGCAGAATGACATATTTTGCATTTTCCGTGCACGCGCGCTCGATGTCGCCGCAGGTCACGCGGTCGAGCGAGACCGGAATCGTGCCGACGTCATACTCGCCGAGCACCAGCCGGAACAGCTGTGCAAAACGGTCAAGCGTCAGTGGCATGTCGCCGCACACCCACGCGAACTGTTCCATCGCGGAGACCAGGATTTCCCACAGCTGACGGTACTCGTCGGCCAGCTGCAGACGGCCTGCCTGCTCGTGTCCGGCGGCTCGATCGGTCATGCGCTGCGGCGCATCCACCGCGAGAAGAAATGTATAGAGCGCCCGCACGCAGTCGCCCGCAGGCTGCTCACCTGCGAGTGCTTCCCGCAGTGCGGAAAACGGTGCGATCGCCCGTTCGCGGAGCGCGTTCAGCTCAGCAAGCTGCGCCTTCGCGTTGTCGTCGATTGGCAGACCGTAGCCGTCCGGATGCTCGGTCCACTCGCGTTCCCAGGCTCCGCCGCGAATATTCCACGTGAGCACATAGTTCTCTAATTTGTCGATTTCATCCCAATCCAGTCCCGCAAGTCCGGTTTTGAGACAGGAAAACAAGTCCTCATATCGGAAGTGATTGCGCACAGCCTCCAGCGCATTCGTGACCAGTGCCATCGGCGGACGCGACAGCAGATCCGGCTTTTCCGCGAGGAACACCGGAATGTCATACCGCGCCATGGCCATCGCGAGGAACGCGCTGTACGGCTCGATATCGCGTGCCGCGACCACAAAATCGCGGTAGCGTGCGCCTTCGTCCCGCACTTTGCGCCGAATGTACGCTGCCGCGTGCTCGCACTCGTCGAACGGCGAAGCCGCCTCGTACAAGCGAACACCGTCCGCGCTCTCCTGCGGCGTACGCACCGGCAGCAGGCTTTCGCGCTCGAGCGCGGCCAGTCCCGCCGGTCGGGAGACCTTGCTTTCTCCCAGTTCGATGCGCTCGACCGGCTGGTTGTGGTGTTTCGCCATCTTGGTTAATTTTTGCACAGTTTTACAGCCGGTGAGGAAAATCTCCGGGTAATCCGTGTCGCAGGTCACTGCCGCAGACAGCGGCACGCCTGCCGCCAGCATGGCATCTACTACGGCACTTTCCTGTGCGGTAAAGCCGAGAAAACCATCCAGATATACCGATGCACCGTCCAGTGTGTGACTTTCCGCCAGACGGTCGCGCAGGTGCGTCAGACGGTCTCTCGGGTCGGGCAGTGACTCATCACACAGACGTTCGTATGCCGTCAAAATCTGTGCAAGATCGGACAATTCCTCACCAAGTACGGCGTCCTCGCTCTCTTCCGAAGCCGCAAACAGCGTCTCCGGTGCGACCGCACAGGTTTTGCACTCGTCGATCAGCCGCAGGGCCTCCTGCAGCAGCTCCGGCTTGTCCGCCAGACCCTTCCACGCGCTCAGTCCGCCCTGCACACGACGTGCGGCCTCCTGCAATGTCAAAAGCTGGCCTGCCGGCGTCAGCATCTGCTGGGCCAGTCCGCCAACCTCGGAGAACACGCGGTCAGCCAGACGCGAGAACGTCAGCACCTCGGCCGTGCGTGCACCGTGGTTGTGCGTGGCCGCGGCAAGCCGCCGCTCCATCAGGTGTGAGTTCAGCTCGGGCACGAGCAGAATCTGCCGTCCCTCTCCCTTTTCACTCAGCGCCGCGATCTCCCGCAGGATGGCTGTTGTCTTGCCGCTTCCCGCTCGTCCGGTCCAGATCCGCATGGCACACTCTCCTTTCATTCATAGCTATTTGATTATACCACAACCGGAGCAAATTGAAAATTGAGAATGGAAAATGGAGAATTGTCAATAAAGACCGCGTGGTCATTTTAATATTTTGGCATAATATTCGCCCATTTTGCTTGATTTTCAGAACTTCTACTGTACTTTATCTAAATTATCAAATTCTGTAAAATTATTTTTCTCAAAAAAACTCTTGCATTTTTTCTCGCTTGGGATTATACTTTGCTCGTGCAAAGCGATAAAGGCTTTGCCCCGCAAAACCAAATATTTGATTCTTCAGGGCAGGGTGAAATTCCCTACCGGCGGTACAGCCCGCGAGCGGACGCCATTTGGCAGATGCATGACTCGGTGAAATTCCGGGGCCGACAGTATAGTCTGGATGAAAGAAGAATGCGCGGAAAGTTTTCCGCTTGTTTGCTGTTCTGAAATGCCGATTCGGTGTTTCAGATTTTTTATTTTCACAATGCTTTTCCGGCGTCCCGAAGATTCTGTCTTTGGGATGTTTTTTTATTGCTGTCGCCAAACTACAGTTTGGCCGACAAGAGGAACGGATCGCAGACCGTTACAAAGTCGTCCGAAAGTTCCCATTCGGAAACTTTCTCCCTCTCAAAGTATGAAAACGGTGATACATGCTCCCCGTTTTCATGGATTTGCAAGCAAATCCTATTTTATGCGCGCTTCCGCGCGATTTTTCTCAAAACAATAAAGCGTGAAATTTTCTACAGACAATATCAGGTGATTTTATGCAGGAGCAAAAACAGGAATATATGCGTCGAGCGCTCGAGCTTGCGCAGCGCGGCGCCGGTCACGTTAACCCGAATCCGATGGTCGGCTGCGTGATTGTCAAGGACGGAAAAATCATCGGTGAGGGCTGGCACGAGCACATCGGCGGACTGCATGCCGAGCGCAACGCATTCGCGCACTGCACCGAGGACTGCACGGGCGCCGACCTGTACGTTACGCTCGAGCCGTGCTGCCACTGGGGACGCACGCCGCCGTGCACGGACGCGATCCTCGAGCACAAGATCGGCCGCGTGTTCGTCGGCTGTCTGGACCCGAACCCGCTAGTGGCTGGCAAAGGTGCACAGATTCTGCGCGACGCAGGCATCGAGGTCGAGACCGGCGTGTGCGAGGACGAATGCCGCCGCGTGAACGAGGTTTTCTTCCACTACATCACGCACAAGACGCCGTTCGTTACGCTCAAGTACGCGATGACGCTCGACGGCAAGATTGCCGCGCACACCGGCGACAGCCGCTGGGTCACGGGCGAAACTGCCCGCCAGCATGTGCATGAAACGCGCAACCGCCTGCCCGCCATCATGGTCGGCGTGGGCACCGTGCTCGCGGACGACCCGCAGCTGACCTGCCGCATTGACGGCGGACGCGACCCGATCCGCATTATCTGTGACAGCCGCGCGAGAACGCCGATCGACAGCAGAATCGTGCAGACAGCACGCAAAATCCCAACATACATCGCAGTTGTGGATAAAAACGAGCGTACCGCAGAACTCGAACGGTTCGGCGTGCACATTCTCACGTGTCAGCCGAAAAACGACCGCGTGGACCTGACCGACCTCATGCAGCAGCTTGGTGCGCTCGGCATCGACGGTGTGCTGCTCGAAGGCGGTTCCGCACTCGCGTTCTCCGCGTTGGAGGCCGGTGTGGTGCACCGCGTACAGGCGTACATTGCCCCGAAGATCATCGGCGGTACCGGCGCAAAAAGTCCGGTTGGCGGACTCGGTTTCGACAAAATGGCGCAGGCGCTTCCGCTCAAGGACGTCACCTGCACACAGCTTGGCGAGGATTTCCTGCTTGAAGGGAGATTGTAATGTTTACTGGACTTATCGAAGAAATCGGCACGGTTCGACGCATTGAGCGCGGCGCAAAGGGCGCTCGGCTGACGATAGCGGCGGACACCGTGCTCGAAGATACCAAAATCGGCGACAGCATCGCCACCAACGGCGTGTGCCTGACCGTAGTCGCGCTCACGGACGACAGCTTCAGCGCCGACGTGATGGCCGAAAGTTTACGCCGTTCTGCGCTCGGCAGCCTGCAGAGCGGCTCGCCGGTCAATCTGGAACGCGCCATGCCGGCCAACGGACGGTTCGGCGGCCATATCGTGTCCGGCCATATCGACGGCACCGGCTCGATTCTCTCACAGCGCCGCGAGGACAACGCCGTGTGGGTGACGATCAAAACGCCGCCTGCCCTGCTGCGGTACATTGTCGAGAAAGGTTCGATCGCCATCGACGGCGTCAGCCTGACCGTAGCCGCGGTGACGGACACCGACTTTTCGGTCTCCATCATCCCGCACACCGGAGCGCAGACCATTCTGCTCGGCAAAAAGCCGGGTGAACCGGTCAATCTGGAATGCGATATGATCGGCAAATACGTTGAAAAAATGCTCACACCGCACAAATCCAGCGGTATTACGATGGATTTTCTTGCACAAAACGGATTTTAACGGAGGTTTTCTCTTATGGAATATCAGTTCAACACCATTGAAGAGGCGCTCGAGGAGCTTCGCGCCGGACACCTCATCCTCACCATCGATGACCCGGACCGCGAAAACGAGGGCGACCTCATCTGCGCGGCACAGTTCGCCACGACCGAGAACGTCAACTTCATGGCGACCCATGCCAAGGGCCTCATTTGCACGCCGATGAGCGAGCAGGTCGCACTCCGTCTCGGTCTCGAGCAGATGGTAAAGGTCAACACGGACAACCACCACACGGCGTTCACGGTCTCCATCGACCATGTGGATACCACGACCGGCATTTCCGCCGAGGAACGCGGCTTTACCTGCCGCAAATGTGCGGATATCCACACCAAGCCGGAGGAACTCCGCCGTCCGGGCCATGTTTTCCCGCTCGTTGCACGCCGAGGCGGCGTACTGACCCGCAACGGCCACACTGAGGCGACCGTCGATCTGTGCCGTCTGGCCGGACTCGAGCAGTGCGGTCTGTGCTGCGAGATCATGCGCGACGACGGCACCATGATGCGCACGCCCGAGCTGATGGAAAAGGCTAAGGAATGGGGTCTCAAGATCATCACCATCAAGGATCTGCAGGACTACTGCCGCCGTCACGACAAGCACGTTGTCCGCGAAGCGTGTGCCAAAATGCCCACCCGTTTCGGCGAATTCCGCATCTACGGCTACGTCAACGACCTCACCGGCGAACATCACGTTGCACTTGTCAAGGGCGAGATCGGCGACGGCAAGAGCCTGCTGTGCCGCGTGCACTCCGAGTGCCTGACCGGCGATGTGTTCGGTTCCCGCCGGTGCGACTGCGGTCAGCAGCTGGCAGCGGCCATGCAGCAGATCGACAAGGAAGGCCGCGGCGTACTGCTCTATATGCGGCAGGAAGGCCGCGGCATCGGCCTTATCAACAAGCTGAAGGCGTATGAGCTGCAGGAAAAGGGCTTTGATACGGTCGAAGCGAACGTAAAGCTCGGCTTTGCGCCCGACCTGCGAGAATACTGGATCGGTGCTCAGATCCTGCAGGACCTCGGTGCAAAGGAGCTGCGCCTGCTGACCAACAATCCGGAGAAGATTTACGGTCTGGACGGCTTCGGCGTCGAGATCACCGAGCGTGTGCCGATCGAGATCGCACCGCAGGAAGACGATGTGTTCTACCTTAGAACCAAGAAGATTAAGATGGGACACCTTTTCAGCGAAGCGCTTTAACGCTTCGCTGAGAGTGAAGAGTGGAGATTGGAGAGTGAAGATATTGGGTGCTCTCCACTCTCAACTCTGCACTCTCCACTCTATTCAAATCGCTATATAATATCTGAAAGGAAGATTTTAAGATGAAGGTACTCGAAGGCAAGTTAGTAGCAACCAAGGGCAAGTTTGCGATCGTTGGTTCGCGTTTCAACGAATTTATCGTTTCCAAGCTGATCTCCGGCGCGGAGGACACGCTGGTGCGCCACGGCGTGGATACGGACGACATCACGCTCGTATGGGTTCCGGGTGCATTTGAGATTCCGCTTGCGGCCCAGAAGCTGGCACAGAGCGGCAAGTACGACGCGGTTATCTGCCTCGGTGCGGTTATCCGCGGCTCGACCAGCCACTACGACCTCGTGTGCAACGAGGCGGCTAAGGGCATTGCGCAGGTCAACCTGCAGACCGGCGTGCCGGTAACCTTCGGCGTGGTGACCACCGAGAACATCGAGCAGGCCATCGAGCGTGCAGGCACCAAGGCCGGCAACAAGGGCGCAGATGCCGCGATTGCGGCTCTCGAGCTGGCAAACCTGCTGCCGCAGATCTAAAATTGTGCAGAAAAAAAATGCTCTCTGAGTAATCAGAGAGCATTTTTATGTCAGAATGCCGTTCAGCTGATTCAGCAGCTGTTCGGCGTTCTTTATTTTGTAGATTCGGTTGTCCAGCAGAAGCTGTCCGTTTTCTGTGATTTGGATGGAATGCAGCAGTGAATCATCACGATAGACATAGAGTACCGCCGTTTGTCCGCCGATATCGGACAGAGACGAATTCGGCAGCAGCGTGCGCAGAGAACGCATATATGTATAGTTTCCGAACAAATTCGCTATACTTTTCTGCTGTTCCGATGTGATGTCATTATAATCGGTCGTATCGATGTTCGCTTCCCCATTTTGCGTGTTTAACGTGCTGATTGATAGCTCAATTCTATCATCTGCACCTATGAAACCGGATAGCGACATCGGATGAAAATATGCCGCACAGCAAATCAGCAATACTGCAATGCCGACGGTAGCCCACATTATTTTCTTTCTCATATCGTGCCTCCTGTTTCTATAATATAACAGAATACGTCAGAGAAATCCACCATGTTTTTGTAAATTCATTTGCAGATACGCAAACGGCACACATTCATTCTCCATCCTCAATTCTCCATTTTCAATTTTCATCCCGCAAGCAAAAACCACCCGAGAAAAATCCCGGGTGGTTTTCTTTATTCTACCGAGCCATCGCCGCCCATGAGTGCGGTCAGTTCCTCGATCCGCTCCAGCGGGAATGGTGGGAACGCCACCGGTTTCATGGCGATGGACATCAGCTTCATTGGGTTATCGTCCGCCGCTGCACGGTTGGAGTGCAGCGTGCCGCACCGGCGGCAGCGATGGATCACCGCCCACTCACCGTTCTTGCGGACCCAGACGCCGATGGCGTCCATGATGCCGCCGCAGTCGGCGGCACGGTCGCCCGGTTCATCGTCCACATGCAGGCTGGACAGACAGTTCGGACAGTGGTTTCTGTGGTCGCTGCCCGCGCCTGCCGGTACGACCGGACGGCCGCACACCTTGCAGGTGAAGCTGTCGTCGCAGGCATGCGTTTTGTAATAACCCTTTTGATATTGCTTGCGTTTATTCTCCCGATTCATGGGAAAGCCTCCTGAAAAGTCGATATTTTTCGTCCTTTTGGGAGGTGGTTCACGGATTCTTGTTCAACCGACCTCCCGGTCAGCGCACAAGCTCCATTTTACCGAATTTCTTCAAAAAGCAATGCTCCTTTAATTATTTATCCTTGAGTGCGTCCTTTACCTTATCCCAGAAACTCTTGCGCTTAACCTGATTCTCATCGGTGGACGTTTCCTCAAACTCACGCAGCAGCTTTTTCTGCTTGTCGGACAGGTTCTTCGGCACCTCGATGTTTACGCGGACGTACTGGTCGCCGCGGCCGCGGCCATTGACATTCTGGATGCCCTTGCCGCGCATGCGGAACACCGTACCGGTCTGCGTGCCTTCCGGAATCTTGTACTCAATGCGTCCGTCGATGGTCGGCACCTGCAGCGTATCGCCGAGTGCGGCCTGTGCGAACGAGATCGGGATATCGACATTGACATCCGAGCCGTTGCGGGTGAAGATCGGGTGCGGACGGATAGCAACCGTTACGAACAGATCACCTGCTGGGCCGCCGTTCACGCCGGCATTGCCTTGGCCGCGCTGCTGGATGGACTGGCCATCGTCGATACCGGCCGGAATGTTGACCTTGAACTTGCGCGTCTTGCGGACACGGCCCTGACCGCCGCACTTCGAACACGGCTTCTTGATGATCTTACCGGTACCGCGGCAGTTCGGGCAGGCGCCCTGCGTCTGGAACATGCCGAGCGGCGTGCGCTGCGTCTGCGTTACCACACCGGTGCCGCGGCAGTTCGGACAGGTCTCCGCCGTGGTGCCCTTTGCGGCACCAGTGCCGCCGCAGTCGTCACAGGATTCGATACGCTCGACCGTGATCTCCTTCTCACAGCCGAATGCGGCCTCCTCGAAAGACAGGATCACCGTCTGACGAATGGATTCGCCGCGCTGCGGTGCATTGCGGCGCGTAGAACGTCCGCCGCCAAAGCCGCCGCCGAAGAACGAACCGAACAGGTCGCCCAGATCGCCCATGTCAAAGCCGCCGCCGAAGCCGCCCGCACCGGCACCGCCGCCGTAGCTCGGGTCCACACCGGCAAAGCCGAACTGGTCGTACTTGGCACGCTTATCCTTGTCGGACAGTACCTCGTACGCTTCGTTTACTTCCTTGAACTTATCGGCAGCCTCCGGATTATCCTTGTTGAGGTCCGGGTGGTACTTGCGCGCCAGCTTGCGGTATGCCTTTTTCAGCTCATCATCACTTGCGCCCTTCTGTACGCCGAGCACTTCATAATAATCTCTTTTATCAGCCATAAAAAATCATCCTATACACAGGGATAGGCGCACAAAAGTGCGCCTTCTCCAAATTAGTAATTAGTAGTTAGTAAGTAGTAATTGTCGCTCAGGCTCAGCCAATCGTAGGGGCGAACAGTGTTCGCCCATGACCTAAGCCATCTGCAGGCGGTCCGCCGGGCGCACACTGTGCGCCCCTACGGAATTTGTCAACCGCCATACAATTACTAATTCCTCATTCCTAATTACTAATTATCCATAATTACTTATTGTCGTCGTCCTTAACTTCGGTGAAGTCAGCGTCTACAAAGTCGCCCTGCTGGCCGCCCTGTGCGCCTGCACCCTGTGCACCGCCCATGTTCGGGTCGCCCTGCGGAGCCTGCTGCTGATAGATCTTGCCAGCCAGGTCAGAGAACTTCTTGGACAGGCCCTCGGTTGCAGCCTTGATCATCTCGGTATCGGTGCCCTTGAGTGCTTCCTTAACCTTGTCGATCTCAGCCTGTACGCCTGCCTTCTCGTCTGCGGACAGCTTGTCGCCCAGATCGGTCAGTGCCTTCTCGGACTGGAATACCAGCTGCTCAGCGTTGTTGCGAACCTCAACAGCTTCCTTGTTCTTCTTGTCCTGCTCAGCGTACTGCTCAGCCTCGTGCATTGCCTTGTCGATCTCGTCCTGCGACAGGTTGGTGGATGCAGTGATGGTGATCTTCTGCTCCTTGCCGGTGCCGAGGTCCTTAGCGGATACGTTTACGATGCCGTTTGCATCGATATCGAAGGTAACTTCAATCTGAGGAATGCCACGCGGAGCCGGAGCGATGCCGTCGAGGGTGAAGCGGCCGAGGGTCTTGTTGCCGGCAGCCATTTCGCGCTCGCCCTGCAGAACGTGGATCTCAACAGACGGCTGGTTGTCAGCTGCGGTGGAGAAGATCTGGCTCTTCTTGGTCGGGATGGTGGTGTTGCGGTCGATCAGCTTGGTGCATACGCCGCCGAGGGTCTC
>CAVLCS010000043.1:0-21231 GCA_963661675.1 Bulleidia sp. | reverse complement strand
CCATAGTGATTGCCCTCCCTTGGCAGATGTTGTGTGCAAACTTCATTCTACCATGTTTGGAAAATCACTATGGATTTTTTAGGTGTCCAACTTCATTATGCAATCAACCCAAAATTAGTAATTAGTAGTTAGGAATTAGTAATTATTTAAGCGCTGCCGCGCCAGTTAAGAAGATAGCACTGGTGCGGCAGCACCTTTAATTACTAATTCCTCATTCCTAATTACTAATTATTAGAGTACGCCCTTTGCGCTCAGCACTCCGCCTCCGGTCACGGTCACGGCCTGCTTAAGCGCTCTCGCGAGGGCCTTGAACAGCGCCTCCGTGATATGGTGCGCGTTCTCGCCGTACTCGCACTTGAGGTGCAGCGTCAGACCGGCGTTGACCGCCAGCGCACGCATGAACTCGACCGTCAGACAGGTGTCATACTGGCCGCACATCGGCTGCGGCATGGGTGCGTCGAACACGAGGTACGGGCGGCCGGAGATATCCAGCGCACAGAACCCGAGTGCCTCGTCCATCGGCACGAACGCCTGTCCGAAACGGGCGATTCCGGCCTTATCGCCGACACATTTTGCCAGCGCCTGACCGAGTGCGATGCCGCAGTCCTCGACCGAATGGTGGCCGTCCACCTCGAGGTCGCCCTTGCAGGTCAGCTCCAGGCCAAAGCCGGAATGCACGGCAAAGCTGTTGAGCATATGGTCAAAAAAGCCGATTCCGGTGTCGATCTTGCGGTCTCCGCCCTCGAGGGACAGTTTCAGCTCGATATCGGTTTCCTTGGTTTTTCTCTTGATTTCAGCGGTTCTCATCGTTTTTCTCCTCCGCAAAGCGCACCGCGATGGAGTTTGCGTGCGCGTCCAGGTGCTCGCTCTGCGCGAGCGCGATAATATCCTGCGCGTAGCCCGCGAGAGCGCCGCGCGTGTACTCGATGACGCTGGTTTTCTTCAAAAACGTGTCGGTGGACAGCGGAGAGAAGAAACGAGCGGTACCCGAGGTCGGCAGGACGTGGCACGGGCCTGCCATGTAGTCGCCGAGCGGCTCGGGCGCGTACTGACCGAGGAAGATCGCGCCTGCGTTGTGCAGGTACGGCAGCAGCTCCCGCGGAGCCGCGGTTACGACCTCGAGATGCTCCGGAGCGACCACGTCGGCCATCTTGCAGGCGTCCTTGAGGTCGTCGAACACGATAGCACAGCCGTAGTTCGCCACGCTCTCCTTGATGATATCCCACCGCGGGAGCTGCTTGGCCTGCCGCTCCATCTCGCAGGAAATCGCCTGCGCCTGCGCCATGGAATCGGTCAGCAGGACGGCGGACGCCAGCTTGTCGTGCTCGGCCTGGCTGAGCAGGTCGGCGGCAACGTAGGTCGGGTTGGCGGTGTGATCGGCAATGACGAGCACCTCGGACGGGCCGGCGATCATGTCGATATCGACCGTGCCGAACGCCAGCTTCTTTGCCGCCGCAACAAAGGCGTTGCCCGGGCCGACAATCTTATCCACCTGCGGGATAAAGCCTGCGCCGTAGGTCAGCGCCGCAATGGCCTGCGTGCCGCCGATGGCGATAACCGTGTCCACACCGGCGATCTTTGCCGCTGCGAGCACTTCGTTGGACATGTTTTCGGTCGGCGGCGTGACCATAATGAGTTCGCCTACGCCTGCCACCTTGGCCGGAATGGCGTTCATCAGCACGCTCGACGGGTACGCCGCCGTGCCGCCCGGCACATAAATGCCGACACGCGCCAGTCCGCGAACCGTCTGACCGAGGGTCTCGCCCTTGGAGCGGTTCCACTCCCACGTTTTGACAAGCATCTGCTCGTGGTAGTCGCGAATGTTGGCCGCCGCCTTCTCGAGTGCCGCGATCAGCTTGGGGTCGCAGGCGTTGTAGGCGTCGTCGAGCACCTTCGGCTCGACAATGTACGGCGCCTTGCCGTCAAACTTCTCGGCGTACTCCACGACCGCGTCCCAGCCGCGCTGCTGTACATCGGCCATGACGCCGCGTACGATCTGTTCAATATCGCCGCGTGCACCTGCCGCACGGGCCTTCATTTCGCGGATGACGGTCTGTTCGGCCTGTCCGTCCGCAAGGACTGTTTTCATAAACATTGTGGTATTCCCCTTTGTGTCAACCGTTTCCGCCCACGGATATTGCCATAAATGTACCGTTATTCACGGATGGAAACATGGTGATTACCGTTGGCAACGGACGCGCAATGCGCGCCCCTACGGTCGGTAACGTTTGCAGGTTGGTTTATCACGTTGTATACGTTTTATCATTGTAGGGGCGCGCATTGCGCGTCCTAAATAAACCGATATGCACACGTTCCGCCGTTATGTCACATCATTCTCCATTTTTCATTATCAATTCTCAATTATTCAGACCGTTTTCGAGCTCTGCAATAACCTTCTGAATCGCTGCCTTCTTCATCTTCGCGCTTGCAAGGTTGACGATAACTCTTGCCGAGATCGGCGCTACGTCCTCGACGACCTCGAGGCCGTTCTCCTTGAGGGTGGTGCCGGTCTCGACGATATCCACGATACCGTCCGCGAGTTCGAGCAGCGGTGCCAACTCGACCGAGCCTTCGATCTTGATGGTCTCAACGTCCATATTCTTCTTATTGAAGAAGGCCTTGGTCACTGCCGGATATTTGGTCGCGATGACCGGGGTCTTATAGCCACCGTACACGTCCTTGCCCTTCTTGGTGGCAAGCGCAAAGCGGCACTTGCCGAAGCCCAGATCCACCATTTCGTAAAAGCTGCCGCCTTTTTCCATGATGGTGTCCTTGCCGACGACGCCCATATCGCACACGCCGTGCTCGACGTAGGTAATGACGTCCGCGGCCTTGGAAAGCACGATCTCCACGCCGCTGTCCGGCAGGGTGAAGATGAGCTTGCGCGTTCCGGCCTCCAGCTCGGAGATATCGTAGCCTGCGGCTTTGAGGAGCGCCAGCGTTTTCTTTTCCAGACGGCCCTTGGTCAGTGCGATACGCACGGTATCCCGACGGGTTGCGACCTCGGGACGGCTTGCGCCTGCCAGGCTGTCCGCAACGCTCTCCACGTCGATACCAAAGCCGCCCGCGGGCATATCCTTGCCGAACTTAGCGCACAGCGCGTTATAGCGGCCGCCCGCAAGGATTGCCGCACCTGCGCCGCCGATGTAGCCGCGGAACATGATGCCGGTGTAGTAATCCATCTCGTGGACAAGGCCGAGGTCGATCATGATACGGTCGCCGTAGCCTGCCTCATCGAGTGCCTGGTACAGTCGGCGCAGATAAGCGGTCGCGCCGAGCACGCGCACGTTGCCGGTGAGCGATTCCACCTCGTCAAGGACTTCGATGCCGCCGAACAGGTTCGGCATAGCGCCGAGCGCCTTGGCGGCCGGCTTGCCCTTGAACGGCTCAAGTGCGTCGCCGAGTGCGGCAAACGACTTGTTCTCGATCAGACGGCGGATGCCCTCGGCGGACTGTGCGTCCGCGCCAAGCTCGTCCATCAGCGCCTTGTAGATCTCAGCGTGACCCAGCTCTACGCGGAAGTTGTCCGCACCGGTCTTACTGAGAGCGGCAAACGCAGCCGTGAGAATGTCCTTGTCGGCTTCCAGACCGTCTGCGCCGATAAATTCCGCACCGACCTGCAGGAATTCGCCCTTGTGGCCGTGGTCGCCGGACACCGAGCGGAACACCTTCTGGCTGTAATACAGGCGGACCGGCAGTGCCGCGTCGTCCAGTCGGGTGGCCGCGATACGCGCGATCGGCGTGGTGTTATCCGGACGCGCTACGCAAATGCGGCCGGACTTGTCGATGATCTTGAGCATCTGATCCTGATCAAGTTCGGGGTTTGCCTGCGCAAATACATCAAAATACTCAACCGCCGGGGTGATGATCTCGCTGTAACCGCGCTCTTCCAGCGCGTCACGCACAGCGTTTTCGGTCTGCCGCAGTGCGCGGCACGAGGAAAACAGCAGGTCTCGGGTACCCTCCGGGGTGGAAATACGAAAACGGTTCATGGCTCCGTTGCTCCTTTATCACTTTATCGCGTTAAAATAATACCATAGTTCACCGCAGGCTGTCAAGCATTTTTCGGTTAATTCGTAATTAGGAATTAGTAGGTAGGAATTGACGATGGGTTTTCCCTTTTTCGCAGGGCAGACTGCCCTCAGCCCGCCGTTCCGCAATGAACCACGTTTGGGAATGTTTGTTTCGGTTCACAAGGACGCGCAATGCGCGCCCCTACGGTTGTTTGCGTATGCAGGTTGGTTTAACGCGTTGTACACGTTTTATTGTTGGTCGATAACGGTTGCCAGGTTGGTTTATCCCATTGCACATGGTACATCATTGTAGGGGCGCGCATTGCGCGTCCAACCCCAACAACATGCACCAATAAAATTCCATGGCACACGTTATCGTAGGGGCGCACCATTTTACAAATTAACGGATATCCTGTCAATCACACACCGACACCCATATACCACGGTGGTTTATTGGAGAATGGGCGGACACACTGGTCCGCCCCTACGGAAACGTGTGCCTTCACGTTCTCTCCACTCTAATTTCTAACTACTAATTGATTGCATCGATAAGCGTCTGCAAAAACGCTTCCTCACCGAGGGTATTGATCTTCCAGAAAACGGCCGAACTGCCGCCGGACGTAATCGCCGTCAGGAACAGCTCATCGCCTTTGCCGACCAGTGTCACATTCATGCTGACGCGGTTGCCGCCCGCTGCACTGTACCGCTCGAATACACGAACCGCACAGCGTACCTCGCCGCTCGACCAGTCCGAGCCGTCCTCATACGAGGCCGACATGCTGCCGTGCAGCACACCGTCGGAAATTTTCTTCAGAACTTCATCAAAATTGCCGGTCAAACGCTTCTCGAACTTTGCCACGATAACCACCCTTTCTGAATCGAAGGAAACTATATACAGGTAGGAGTTAGGAGTTAGGAGTGAGGAGTGAGGAGTGAGGAGGTAGGAGTTTACGTTGCGGTTTACCCTTGTGTGGGAGGCCACTGGCCTCCCCTACGGTTAAGCAATATGCAATCGGTACATCGTAGGGGCGACCAGTGGTCGCCCACAAACGAGGTAAACCGTCGTCCACTCCTCACTCCTACCTCCTAACTCCTCACTCAAAACAGTGTCATTTGCGTCGTCTTCGGCATCGACCCAAGAGCGCCGATCTGCTCCAAGAGGTCCACGACCGCCTTGGACGCCTTCGGGCACCGGACGATCAGCTCTTCCGCCGAGAGGAACTTGCCGTTCTGTCTTTCCTCGACGATACTCAGTGCTGCCTGCTCGCCGATGCCCGGCATGGACGTAAACGGCGGGATAAGGCCGGTTTCCGTCACGAGAAAGCGGGTTGCGTCCGATTTATACACGTCCATCGGCTCAAACGTAAAGCCTCGGCGGTAAAACTCGTGGCAGACCTCGAGTGTCGTCATCATATCCTTTTCTGCCGCCGAAATCGTCTTATCACGCTCTTTCTGGCGCAGTTCGGACATTTTATCCAGACAAACCTTATCGCCCTTGATCATGCACGACGCATCAAAGCCTTTCGCACGAATAGAAAAATACGCCGAATAGAACGCGAGCGGACGGTGCACCTTGAACCACGCGATACGGAACGCCATCATGACGTACGCGACGGCGTGTGCCTTCGGGAACATGTACTTGATCTTCTTGCACGAGTCGATGTACCATTCGGGCACGTGCTGCTCGTTCATGGCGGTTTCCATTTCCTCGGTCAGACCCCTGCCCTTTCGGACGGACTCCATGGTCTTGAACGACAGCTTGGGCTTGACACCCTGCAGGATGAGGTAGTTCATGATATCGTCTCGGCAGCAGATACAGCCGGACAGCGGAATGCCCTTGCGGACCAGTTCGGCGGCGTTGCCGAGCCAAACGTCCGTGCCGTGCGACAGACCGGAAATCGAAACCAGCTCCGCGAACGTGGACGGGTGCGTCTCCTTGACCATGCCGCGCACGAACTTGGTGCCGAACTCAGGCACGGCCACACAGCCGAGGTCGCCCAAAATCGGGTCGGTATCCGGATTTTCGCCCGTGTATTTCAAAGCCTTGCACGAGTGGAACAGGCTCATGGTCTCCGGGTCGTCGAGCGGAATCTCCTGTGCGTTCACGCCGGTGAGGTTCTCCAGGTGCTTGATGATGGTCGGATCATCGTGCCCCAGCTCGTCCAGCTTGAGCAGGTTTGCGTCGATGGAGTGATACTCGAAATGGGTGGTGATGATCTCGGAATCCGGGTCGTCCGCCGGATGCTGGATCGGACAAACGTCGTAAATCTCAATCTCCTTGGGCACGACAACAACGCCGCCCGGGTGCTGGCCCGAGGTACGGCGCACGCCGGTGCAGCCAGCGGCCAGTCGGCCTTCCTCCGCACGCGAGCACTCGATGCCGCGCTCCTCCATGTACTTTTTGACGTAGCCGAAGGCGGTTTTCTCGGCAACCGTGCCGATGGTTCCCGCTCGGAACACGTGGTCGTGGCCGAAAATCTCGCCGGTGTACCAGTGAATGCGCGACTGATACTCGCCCGCGAAATTCAGGTCGATATCAGGCACCTTGTCGCCCTCAAATCCGAGGAAGGTCTCGAACGGAATGTTAAAGCCTTGCTTGGTGAGCGGTTTGCCGCAGTTCGGGCAGATCTTGTCCGGCAGATCGACACCGCAGGAGTATTCCTCGTGCCACTCAAGATACTTGTCGTCCGGGCACAGATAGTGCGGCGCGAGCGAATTTACCTCGGTGATATCCGACATGAACGCCGCAAGCGACGAGCCGACCGAACCACGCGAACCGACCAGATAGCCGTCCGCAAGCGACTTGGTTACCAGTTTCTGTGCAATGATGTACATAACCGCGTAACCGTTGCCGATGATGGAGCCGAGTTCTCGGTCAAGCCGCGCCTGCACCGGCTCGGGCAGCGGATCACCGTAGATACGCTTGGCCTTCTCGTAGCACATGTTGCGCAGGTCGTCCTCACAGCCGTCGATATGCGGCGGGTAGTTCTCGCGCGGCACCGGACGAATCACGTCGCACATGTCGGCGATCATGTTGGTGTTCTTAACGACCACCTCATACGCTCTGTCCTCACCCAGATAGGAGAACTCCTTAAGCATCTCATCGGTGGACTTAAAGTACAGCGGTGCCTGGTTGTCCGCGTCGCTGAATCCCTGTCCCGCCATCAGAATACGGCGGAACGCCTCGTCCTCCGGCTCGAGGAAATGCACGTCGCCGGTGGCGCAGCACGGCTTGCCGAGTTCATCCGCCAGACGCAGGATATCGCGGTTCCAGTCGCGCAGCTGCTCGTCGTCCTTGGCCATGCCCTTGGCGATCATGAACTTGTTGTTGCCGATCGGCTGAATCTCCAGATAGTCGTAGAACGACGCCAGACGCTTAATTTCCTCCCACGGCTCGCCGCCGGTCAGCGCCCGGAATACCTCGCCTGCCTCACACGCAGAACCGAAGATCAATCCCTCACGGTGGCGAATGAGTTCGCTTCTCGGCATGATCGGGCGTTTATTATAATATTCGAGGAAACTTTTCGAGATAAGCTGATACAGATTGCGCAGTCCGGCCTGGTTCTTCACCAGAATGATAAAGTGGTAGCGCGGCAAGTTTTTCAGCTTGTTTTTGCGGTCGGTCGTGGCCGCCAGCACCGGATTGATATCCGCGGTGGTAACAGCGTGCATCTCGTCCTTGAGCCGCTTTAACAGCTTGACGTAAATGCGGCCGAGCACGGCAGCATCCTCACTCGCCCGGTGGTGCTCGAACGGACCGACCTGCAGCTCCTTCGCCAGAATGTTCAGCTTGAACTTGTGCATATGCGGCAGCATGAGGCGGCTCATCTCGAGGGTATCAATGCTGGTGAACTCCCGCTCGATACCCAATCTCTGGCAGGCCGTCCGCAGGAATCCCATATCAAAGCCTGCGTTGTGCGCCACGAGCGGGTACTGTCCCTCGCCTGCCCATGCAAGGAATTCCGGCACGGCCTTGTCGAGGTCGGGCGCGTCCGCTACGGTCTCGTCCGAAATGCCGGTCAGATCGGTAATCTCGGGCGGAATCGGCTTGTGCGGGTTGACGTAGGTCTGGAATGCATCCCGAATCTCACCTTCCACGACACGCACGGCGGCAATCTCGGTGATTTCCTCGTTCGCCGGATTGAGTCCGGTGGTCTCGAGGTCGAACACGATGAACGTGCCGTCGAGCGGCTCGGTGCTCTTGCCGCGCACGACCGAAATGCTGTTCTCGTCGTTGACGTAGTACGCCTCGATGCCGTAGATGATCTTCATGTCGCCGATAATGTCCTTCTGCTTGCCCTCCTGCGCGTGCAGCGCTTCGGGGAACGCCTGCGCGACACCGTGGTCGGTAATCGCCATCGCCCGGTGTCCCCACTTGGCGGCACGGCACAGCAGAGAAGCGGTGCTGCTCATGCCGTCCATGGCGCTCATGTTGGTGTGCAGATGGAGTTCGACACGTTTCATGCCGTCGTAGGTGTCCTTGCGCTCGGGCTTTTTCGCCTTGACGATGCCGGTCGGCTCGAGCACCATCTCCTTGGCGAAGGTGTCGTACACCATTTTGCCCTGCACGGTGCAGTACAGACCCTTCTTAATTTTCCCTGCGGTATCTCCGGCCTTGTCCGCCGCAAGGAACTTGGAAACACGCACAGAATTGGTGCGGTCGGTAATGTCAAACGCGATTTTGACGTAATCCTTGCCGGTTTTCTTGCTGTGAATGTCCTTGTTGTCGGTGAAGAATACCTCACCCTGGATGGTGATCATGTCGTAGGCGGCAATGGCTTCGTTTACCGACACGATCGGGTCCTGAATCAGCTTGCCGAAGATGAGATCGTCCTCGCGCACCTTCTCGGTACGCGGGCGCTGATAGCCGCTTGGCTGTACCGGAGCCGGACGCGGCTTCTTCGGCTTGGGCGTCTCTGCCGCGGCAGCCGCGGCTTCTTCGACCGCCTTGTGCAGGATTTCCTCGCGGGTCTCCTCCTGCTCCATCGGCGGCGCAAATTCCTCGGGCGTAGCCCGGACGGCGTGCACCGGACAGCTGCGGCCCAGCTCCCGCTGAATTCGGGCCTCCAGATGCCGCAAGGCGTTTGCGAAATGCTTTTCGCTCACCTCGTCCATCGGGATCTGGAGTGCACCGTCCGCAAATTCCCACTTGCGGTGATCGAGCAGACCCTTGGCCGACGGCATACGGTTCGCCATGTCGTCATACAGCGACTTGATGTACGCGTTCGACAGCTCGCCCGGCATGTTGTAGCGCGGCTCGATCATCACACGGTCAAGCCCGTAGGTGTCTGCGATCTGCTTTTCCGCCTTGGCGATGACCTTGCGGCTGACGACCTCGTGCAGACCAAGCTCCACGACCATCACCGTGTTATTATCCCCAAATGCCAGAGAACGCACCTCGCCTGCGGCAAGGTGCTTCTCCTCGTTTACACATTTGCAGTTTTGAAAAATATCAATCAGCTTTCCAGCCACGATTATTCTCCTTCGTAATGTGCGATTTCGTCCATCAGCGCGTCCACAAGCTGCTCCTGCGGCACTTTTTTGATGATCTCGCCGCGGCGGAAGATCAGGCCGACGCCGTCGCCGCCCGCAATGCCCAGATCGGCTTCGCGTGCTTCACCGGGGCCGTTTACCACACAGCCCATAACAGCAACCTTCATCTTCTTGCCGTGAATGCTCTGGCAGCGCTGCTCGACCTCTTTCGCAATGTCGATGAGGTTGATGCGGGTGCGGCCGCAGGTCGGGCAGGAAACCACGTTGATGCCCTCTTCCGCTCTGCCGACCGCCTTGAGAATCGCCTTGGCGGCATAGACTTCCTTCACCGGATCGTCGGTCAGGCTCACGCGAATCGTGTCGCCCACACCGAGCGCCAGCAGACCGCCGATGCCGGCCGCGGACTTGATCGTGCCCATGTACTCGGTACCCGCCTCGGTAACGCCCAAATGCAGCGGATAATCGGTCTTTTCGCTCGCCAGCAGGTACGCCTGCATGGTGTTCGGCACCGAGGACGACTTGATGGAAATGCAGATGTCGTCAAAATCGCAGTCGTTGAGCAAACCGACATGGTACAGCGCACTTTCCACCATCGCTTCCGGCGTCGGACCGCCGAATTTCTCCAGAATGTGCTTTTCCACCGAGCCGGAGTTCACACCGATGCGAATCGGCAGATGGCGTTCCTTGGCCGCCTTCACGACCGCCTGAACGCGGTCCGCGCCGCCGATGTTGCCCGGATTGAGGCGAATCTTGTCCACGCCGGACTCGATCGCCGCCAGCGCCAGACGGTAGTCAAAGTGAATGTCCGCGACCACCGGCAGCGGTGAGTTCGCGCAGATCTCACGCAGCGCCTCAGCCGCCTGCATGTCCGGTACGGCACAGCGTACAATGTCGCATCCGGCGTCCGCCAGCGCGCGAATCTGCGCTAAAGTCGCCTTCGCGTCGCGCGTGTCCGTGTTGGTCATGGACTGCACCGCGATGGGTGCTCCGCCGCCGACCAATACGTCGCGAATCTTTATCTGTTTGGTCTTTTTCATACCTCTACCTCTCTCAATAATTGAAAATGGAGAATGGAAAATGGAAAATGAATGTGCGGCGCACAGCGCCGATATTTAATTCCGCCCTTTGGGCGGCTCCACAATTCTCAATTCTCAATTTTCCATTCTCAATTACTGCGCATAAAAATGCGCAGTACGTCCTGCCCGGTAACATAAACCATGAGCATAAGCAGCAGCATGAGACCTGCCGCGTGCACATAGCCCTCGTATTTGGGCGGCACGGGCTTGCGGCGAATGCCCTCGATGATGAGGAACACGAGCCGTCCGCCATCCAGGGCGGGCAGCGGCAGCAGGTTCATCACGCCGAGGTTGATCGAGATAAATGCCACAAGCTGGAAAAACGAGATCATGCTGTACTTGGCCGTATCCGCCATGACCTCGGCCACACCGACCGGGCCGGAAAGCTGGTCCACGCCGACCTGTCCGCTGACGAGCATGCCCACGCTCGACCAGACGAGCCGCGCGTAATTGGCAGCCGTGCGCACGCTCATTTTGAGGTGCATACCGAGGCTGTCGGGCTGCTCGGCGAACGTGATGCCGATGCGCTTATTGCCGTCCGCGTCGGCGACTTTCGCTTCCAGCGTGACAGACGGCAGCGTCACTTTCTCACCGTCTCTGCGCACGGTAACTTCGTGCGTCGCAGACGCATTGCGGCTGAGTGCGGTCTCAAAATCGCTGCGCACGAGGATGTGGTAGCCGTCGATCTTGAGAATCTCATCGCCTGCTTGCAGCTCACCGGCTGCGGTGCTCGCCGGGTCGATCGCATCGACCGTCGAGACGATATAGCCGCCGTTCGGGCCGTTCGGCTGCATGACCACCAACACGATGAGGAATCCCACGAGGAAGTTCATCAGCGCACCCGCACACACGATGAGCATGCGGCGCGGCAGGCTCGCCTTGCCGAAGGCGTGCTCGTTTTCGCTTTCGCCATCCTCGCCCTCCATGACGCACGCACCGCCGAACGGCAGCAGCTTCAGGCAGTACAGCGTGCCGTTATGCTCGTGCTTGATGAGCGTCGGACCCATGCCGATCCAGAATTCGTTGACCTGTACGCCGCCGCGTTTGGCGGTGATGAAGTGTCCGAACTCATGCACAATGACCAGCACGCCGAAGGCAAGAATTGCCAGAATGATTTGCAGCAAAGCGTAACTCCTTTCGGTCAGCCGAGCACGATCTCGCGTGCGGCTTTGTCCGCCGCCAGAACGTCGTCCAGCGTGATGTCCTTCTTGTACGGAATGGTGTCGAGTGCGTGTGCAACGCGCTCTGCAATGTCGGTAAAACCGATCTTATCGTGCAAAAACAGACCGACTGCGGCCTCATTTGCGCCATTAAGCACGGCTCCGCGGTCGCCCTTGAGCGATGCCGCCTTTTTCGCCAGGTTCAGCGCCGGAAACGCCTCGTAGTCCGGTGCGTAGAACGTCAGCTTTGCGACTTCCGCGAGCGACATGCGCGGCACCTTGCACGGCACGCGTGCGGGCCACGTCAGCGCCAGCTGAATCGGCAGACGCATATCCGGCAGGCCGAGCTGCGCAATGACAGCACCGTCCGCGAACTCCACCGCCGAGTGCACGATGCTCTCGCGGTGCACGACGATTTCGATGTCCTCCGGCGGCAAGTCGTACAGCCACATCGCCTCGATCAGCTCGAGGCCCTTGTTCATCATGGTCGCCGAGTCGATCGTGATTTTTGCGCCCATCGACCAGTTCGGGTGCGCCAGCGCCTGCTCGCGCGTCATACCGCGCATTTCCTCGAACTTTTTGCCGAAGAACGGGCCGCCGGATGCCGTCAGCAGGATTTTATCAATCGGGTTGCCGTTTGCCGCCTGCACGCACTGGAAGATGGCCGAATGCTCGGAATCCACCGGCAAAATGCGCACGCCGTACTGCTTGGCGGCGCTCATCACCAGACCGCCGGCGCACACGAGCGTCTCCTTGTTCGCAAGCGCAATGTCCTTGCCGGCCTTGATGGCCGCCATCGTCGGCAGCAGGCCGACCATGCCGACAACCGCCGTTACCACGATGTCTGCGTCGCTCTCCGTCGCACAGGCGATCAAGCCATCCATGCCGGTCAGAACCTCAATGTCGGTGTCCGCCAGCTTGATTTTCAGCTCCTTGGCGGCATTTTCGTCCATTGCGCAGACCATTTTCGGATGCAGGGCACGCGCCTGCTCCTCCAATAAGTTTATGCGCCGGTTGGTCGTCAATGCGACGACTTCGGCGTCGATCGAAGGCAGAATATCGACCGTTTGCGTGCCGATCGAACCCGTACTTCCTAAAATTGCTATTTTCTTCATAAAATTCTCCACTGTTATAGGTAGGAGATAGGAGTGAGGAGGTAGGAGTTTCGGTTACGGTCTGCCCTTGCGTGGGAGGCCACTGGCCTCCCCTACGGTGTGGCTAGTGCCTTCCGGTTATACGGGCGCGCATTGCGCGTCCAAATCAAACGATTGGCAGACGATAAATCGTAGGGGCGACCAGTGGTCGCCCACAGCAAAGGTGAACCATCGTCCACTCCTCACTCCTACCTCCTAATTCCTACCTGATAGAATTACCAAATGACTCTAAAGAGCAGCTCCGCGAAAGGCGCTACGAACAGCACGCTATCGAAGCGGTCAAGCACACCGCCGTGTCCCGGGAAAATATGTCCGTAATCCTTAATGCCGGTCTGGCGCTTGATGACCGAGAACGACAGATCGCCGATCTCGCCGAGCACGGCGCCTGCTGCGCCGAGCACGACTGCCGACCAGAGCGGCATGCCGAGGTCGAGCGTTTTATTCATCAGCAGGGCCGCCAGCAGCACGAGGACCGCACCGCCGACGACACCGCCGACTGCACCCTCGACCGTCTTTTTCGGGCTGACGATCGGCGCCAGCTTATGCTTGCCGAACAGCATGCCCGAGAACAGTGCACAGGTATCCGCTCCCCAAGCAGCCAGCAGCGGCAGCAGCACGATGAACGCACCGTGGTGGTAGTTCATCTGGAAAATGCGCAGCAGGCTGAGCAGCAGGTACGGCACGAGCAGGCCGCCAAAAAACGCCCAGGAGACCTGCGAAGCCTTCATCACGTCGTGATATTTGAGTTCGATCGCGAACGAGCCGAACAGCAGCACCAGCACCAGACCCTGCATCACACTCTCGATACGCAGCGGCAGGATGCTGAAATGGCCGACAGCCAGTCCCAGAGAGACCGCCATCGCGAGCAGCAGCTCTAAGTGGTTGCGCACCAGCTTGGTCGAGCCGAGCACCTCGTAGGTGGCGAGCACACACAGCGCCGCTACCACAAGCTCCAGCACGATCGGCGGGAAAACATACAGCGCGAGCAGCACGAATGCAAAGCCGAACACGCCAAACAATACTCTTGCTTTCATACGTTTATCACCCTAATTGGATATTATACACCGCCGAAACGACGGTTTCTGTTGTTAAAATTGTCGATTGCCGCGTCCAGATCGGTGGTTTTGAAGTCCGGCCACAGCACATCGGTGAAGTAGTACTCCGAGTAGGCGGACTGCCACAGCAGGAAGTTGGACGTGCGGATCTCGCCCGACGGACGGATAATGAGGTCGGGATCGGGCATGTGCGCCGTGTACAGGTTGGCGGTGATGGTGTCCTCGGTGATATCCTCAGGCGCCAGTTCCCCGTTTTTCACCTGCTGTGCGATAGCACGGACGGCGTTTTTGATCTCATCACGGCCGCCGTAGTTGATGCACAGCGACGCCGTGGCTGCGTCCGGACCAAGCTGGTCAGCGATGGCGTCCACCTCAGCGATCTGCGCACGGATATCCTCCGGCAGAACGGTCAGATCGCCCAGTACGCGCACAGCCACGCCGCGCTCGAACATGGTTTCCGCCGCCTCTTTCAGATAGGTGCGGAACAGGTTCATCAGCGCGTCTACCTCGTCCTGCGGACGCTTCCAGTTTTCGGTAGAGAACGCATAAACCGTGAAATACTGCACGCCGATGTCCTTGCAGTAGGTCGCGATCGTGCGGAACGTCTCCGCACCGACCTTGTGACCGGCCTTGCGCGGCAGACCGCGTTTTTTCGCCCAGCGGCCATTGCCGTCCATGATGACCGCAATGTGGCGCGGCACCGGACGGTTTTCGGGCACGCTCTCTTTCTTTTTTCGTGTGAACAGACCCAACCTGTTTCCTCCCCTGTTTTGTCCCTCTTGCGGCAAATTTTTGCCTTACTTCATGCAAAAGGGCGACGAATCCGCCGCCCCCTTAATCGCTTCGCTCTTCGACCGAAAACACGTTTCCGGTCGATAGGGACGTACCGAGATTTCATCTCGGATACGTCCTGCGAGCACATCTGCGCGTCGCTACGCGGCACACAGCTATGCTCCCTTGTGTAAAAAGCGAGATACATGCTCCCGCTTTTTACGGATTTTCTATGAAAATCCTATTTTATGCCGCTGTAAACAGCGGACTTCCCCCTAGATTAAACTTCTGCGAGTTCCTTGGACTTCTTAGCGACCATAGCGTCAATTTCCTTGACGTACTTATCGGTCAGCTTCTGCATCTTGTCCTCGCCGTCGTGCAGCTCGTCCTCGGTGATCTCGCTCTTCTTCTGCGCTGCCTTGAACTTGTCGAGTGCGTCGCGGCGGATATTGCGGAGAGCAACCTTAGCTTCCTCGCCGGTCTTGGAAACGCCCTTGATCAGCTCCTTACGACGCTCCTCGGTCAGCGGCGGGAAGTTCAGACGGATCTGCTTGCCGTCGTTCTGCGGGTTGATGCCGAGATCAGAGACCTGGATAGCCTTCTCGATGGCCTTGAGCACCGAGCCGTCCCACGGCTGAATGGCCAGCGTGCGCGGATCGGGAGTGGAAATGGCTGCAACCTGGTTCAGCGGGGTCGGAGCACCGTAATACTCAACGGTGATCTTATCGAGAACCGCCGGGTTTGCGCGGCCTGCGCGGACTGCTGCCAGCTCCTTGGAGAGCACGTCCAGCGTTTTCTGCATTTTTGCCTCGTGGGACTTGATCTGTTCCTTCATTATTTTACCTCCTCAACGATCGTACCGATCTTTTCGCCGTTTACAGCGCGGTGAATATTTTCGGGGTCGGAAAGCGCGAATACCAGGATCGGGATATGGTTATCCATGGACAGCGAGGTCGCCGTGGAATCCATAACGCCGAGGCCCTGATTGAGCACGTCCATGTAACTCAGCTGGTCGTACTTCTTTGCCGCCGGGTTGACAGCCGGATCGGAATCGTACACGCCGTCTACGTTCTTCGCCAGCAGGATCACGTCCGCGCCGATCTCAGCCGCACGCAGAACTGCTGCGGTGTCGGTCGAGAAGAACGGGCAGCCGGTGCCGCAGCCGAAGATGACGACACGGCCCTTTTCCAGATGACGGGTCGCGCGGGAGCGAATGTACGGCTCGGCGATCTTGTTCATCTCGATCGCGGTCTGTACGCGAACGTCTACGCCGCGCTGCTCGAGAGCATCCTGCAGGGCCAGTGCGTTGATGGTGGTGGCCAGCATGCCCATGTGGTCTGCGCGGGTGCGCTCCATCTTGCCGCCGCCGTCCTTTACGCCGCGCCAGAAGTTGCCGCCGCCGACAACAATGCCGATCTCGCAGCCTTCCTCGTTGCATTTTTTGATCACATCGCATACCGGACCGATGACATCAAAGTTCAGACCGAAATGCTTATCGCCCGCAAGGGCTTCGCCGCTGATCTTGATCAGTACGCGCTTATATTTCTGTGCTTCCATGCTCCACACTCCTTATTCTATTCCTGTTTACTATTCTACCCTATTTTCGGGGAATTTGCAACGCCTTATATGGGCATTTTGAAAGAGTGGAGAGTTACGCAAGGTAGGAGGTCGGAGTTCACCTAAAGGTATAGACTACCGTAGGGGCGGACCAGTGTGTCCGCCCATTTTAAGGGATTATCGAACAGATAAAGAAGGGCAGACACATTGGTCTGCCCCTACGGAAACGTGTGCAGCAGAATTTTGTTAGTGCCCATCTTTTGATTGATATAATGTTCCATAGCAAGACAAAAACCGCCTTAAAAGGCGGTTTTATTGACAGATTTCGCTATCCTGTGCTATAATGCGCTTAGGGACAGTTACATATTAGCGGTCAGACCCTCTTTTCTTCCCCGCAGTTTGCGGCAGGAAGGAGGTGCTCTCATGCAGAAAAAGTTGTTTCAGCTTTTCGTATGTGCAGTCATTGTACTGTACATCTTCTGTATAAAAGTGCATTGACCGCTCAGATTAGGGCCTGAACGGTCAATGTCTAAATCATATTGACATGTTTCGGGTCTGACTGCTGTAACAGTTCCCTTGGGTATATTATACCCACACGCCCCGGTTTTGTCAAGCGGCGAAACCGGGGCCTCTGTGTTTCCGGGGATACAAAAAACCGAGGGCAAACGCCCTCGGTTTTGCATTTTCAGCTCACTTAGCCAGAACGACCTCGCCGCCCAGACCGGTGTGTGCAGTGATGTACTCACGACCCATCTTAGCGTACTCGAACGGATTAGCCTTAGCCGGATCCTGCTCTGCCTCTACCATGATCCAGCCGGTGTAGCCAGCCTTATCGAGCAGATCGAATACAGCGTCGAACTCTACGCAGCCGTCCGGATCGCCCGGTACGGTGAATGCGCCGTTGCGGACAGCGTTCAGGAAGGACCAGTGCTCAGCACGAGCCTTCTCAACGATCGGCATACGCATGTTCTTCAGATGAACGTGGCCAACACGGTCAGCGAACTTCTCGAGCATCTTAACCGGATCCTGACCTGCGAAGGTGAAGTGGCCGGTATCGAAGCACAGGAATACGTACTTCGGGTCGGTGTTCTCCATCAGACGGGTGGTCTCTTCCAGAGTCTGGCATACGGTGCCCATGTGATGATGGAAGCAGGTGCGGATGCCGTACTTCTCCATGGACAGCTTGCCCAGCTTGTTCAGGCCGGTGGTGAAGCGATCCCACTCCTCGTCGGTCAGAACGCGCTTGTTGTTATCCAGAACAGCGGTCTCGAGCTGGCCCTGGATAGAACCGGACTGCTCGGATACGTTGATTGCGGTAGCGCCAACGTAGGACAGGTAATCCAGCTCCTTGATGAACTCAGCCTCTACCTCTTCGTACGGCTTGTCAACCAGGAAAGAGGAGAACCACTTGGAAGCGATGGTCAGGTTGCGGGCATCCAGCATGTGCTTGAGGACGGTCTTGTCTGCCGGGTACTTGTGGCCTACCTCACAGCCGTCGTAGCCAGCCAGCTTCATCTCAGAGATGCACTGCTGGAAGGTGTTCTCGTCGCCCAGGTCCCACATATCGTCGTTGGTCCAGCCGATCGGGCAGATACCCAGTCTTACTTTCTTCGGATCTAACATTATTATTCCCTCCATAATCTTCTCTCTGCGTTCGCGCAGAACAAACGCATTTTGTTATCTTTATTGTAACCTTATGCACTGTAAATGTCAAACGCAATTTTTCGCACAGCAGAGTTGTGCAAGTTGCTGTTTTTGCGATTCTGCGAACTTGTGCGTGTGCGTGCACGCAGTTTTCGGGCAAAAACCGTGCGAGATTGCTCCCGCACGGCTGTTTTTGTCTAATCTGTAACTTTTACTCAGATACGGGCTACGCCGGAATCGCGGGCAGCCTGTGCAACGGCATCGGCTACCGAACGGATGACCTTCTTGTCGAACGCCATCGGCATGATGTACTCCGCGTTCAGCTCCTCATCGGAAACGCAGGCCGCGATCGCCTTGGCAGCCGCCAGCTTCATCTCCTCGTTGATGTCGCTTGCACGAACGTCGAGTGCACCGCGGAAAATGCCCGGGAATGCGAGCACGTTGTTGATCTGGTTCGGGTAGTCCGAACGGCCGGTGCCGACAACGGCAGCGCCGCCCTTCTTAGCGTCCTCCGGCCAGATCTCCGGCACCGGATTTGCCATCGCGAATACCATCGGATCCTTGGCCATGGTGGAGACCATCTCAGCGGTGAGCACCTGCGGAGCGGACATGCCGAAGAATACGTCTGCGCCCTTGACTGCATCGGCGAGCGTGCCGGTCATGTGCTCGCGATTGGTGACCTTGGCCATCTCCTCCTGTGCCGGGTTGAGACGCTCATCGCCCTCGCAGACGATGCCGAAACGCTCGACCATCGTGATGTGCTTGACGCCGAGGAACATCAGGAACTTGGTAACGGCGATCGCAGCCGCGCCGCAGCCGTTGACAACCATCTTGATCTCATCGACCTTGCGGCCGGTCAGGCGGCAGGCGTTGAGCAGAGCCGCGCCGCAGCAGACAGCGGTGCCGTGCTGGTCGTCGTGGAATACCGGAATGTCGCAGACTTCCTTGAGTCGGCGCTCGATCTCAAAGCATCGCGGAGCCGCAATGTCCTCGAGGTTGATGCCGCCGAACGAGCCGGAAATGAGCTGAATGGTGCGGACGATCTCATCCACATCCTTGGACGCCACACAGAGCGGGAACGCGTCCACATCGGCGAACGCCTTGAACAGCGCACACTTGCCCTCCATAACCGGCATACCGGCGATCGGACCGATGTCGCCCAGACCGAGTACCGCGGTGCCGTCCGTGATGACCGCAACCAGGTTGTGACGGCGCGTGTAGGTGTAGCTGAGAGACGGGTCGTCCTTGATCTTGAGGCACGGCTCGGCAACACCCGGCGTGTACGCGATCGACAGATCGTCCTTGCTGTTTACCTCACAGCGGGCAACGACCTCGATCTTGCCGCCCCATTTTTCGTGTGCCTGCAGTGCGCGTTCCTTAACGTCCATGTTCTGTTCCTCCGTTATCGTTCTTGTTCCGTCAGACGGAAATGGTTTTCTATCTTACCTTATTATACAGAGTGGAAACAGGTTCGTAAAGGGGTAGTTTGTACAAAGAGTGGAGAGTAATTGAGAATTGAGGATGGAGAATGGAGAATGAACGTAAAGATTAAACGATGTTCCACAATTTTTAACATAATGGTTTATTGGAGAACGGCGGGGTGAGGTCACCCCGCCCTACACGATAGATGGTGAAATAATTTCATAAAACACAATCATTCTCATTATTGTTCTATTGTAGGGCGGGATGACCCCATCCCGCCGTGTATACCAAAACGCAAATTTCCAAACGACGGCACACGTTCCGTAGGGGCGCACCAATGTGTGCGCCCTTCCCTCCCAAACCTCCGATTTAAAAAGGGCGGACACACTGGTCCGCCCCTACGGTAATCGATGCCGTCGCGTCAATTCTCCATTTTCCATTCTCAATTCTCAATTATCGCACTGTTTCGCGACCAGCTTCGGCAAAAGAAACACTGCCGCGCAGCCGGAGAACACCGCCGACACGATATCGGACAGCGGCTCGGAGAACATAACGGCCGTGGCCCCGAAGATCGGCGGCAGGACAAACACGCTGACGAGGAAAATGCCCTTGCGGAGCATGGAAAACGTCAGTCCCCATTTGACAAGGCCCATGCCGGTCATGCCGTCCACGAACGGGTACTGAATGGTCAGTCCGAGCACGCCGAGCGAGTAAGTGCGGATCATATACGCCGCCATCTGAATGTAGGCCGGGTCCTTGGTGAAGATTTTGACAAAAACGCCCGAGACCGTCTGCGCCAGCAGGAACATGGTGCCGCAGAACACGAGACACAGCAGCACGATGCAACGGAACGCCTTCATCACGCGTTTTCCGTCACACGCGCCGTAGTTATAGCCGAGGATGGACTGCGTACCTGCCGTGATTCCGCCGAGCGGCATGGTGATGATGAGCATAAAGCTCTGCATGATGGCGGCACACGCAATGAGCATATCGCTGTCCGCACCGCCGTACCGGCGCAGCATGACGTTGATCGAGATGAGCAGCACGTTATCGAGCGCAATGATGAGCGCCGGCGACAGTCCGACCTGCACGATACGGCGCATCCACCCGAAGTTGACCGGCTGACGGGTAATGCTGACGGCGGCTCTGTCGCTGAACAAGAACCGCAGGATGTACGCCGTCGAGCACGCCTGCGACAGCACGGTCGCGAGAGCCGCGCCGCGCACGCCCATGCGCAGCGCAAAAATGAACACCGGGTCAAGTGCGATATTTACGGCTGCACCGAGCATAACCGACCGCATTGCGGTACCGGAAAATCCCTGACTCATTGTAATTTGATTGAGTCCGTAGCTGAGCAATGCGAACACCGTACCGGAAACATAGGTCGTAAAGTACGCCTGCGCGTAATCCCACAGGGCATCGCTGCAGCCGAACGTGAACAAGATCTGCCGCTTGAACACAAGCAGCGGCACAGTCGCCAGCACGCTCAGCGCCAGCAAAAGATAGAAGCTGTTCGCGATGATCTGGCGGGCACCGTCCATGTCTCGCCGACCCATGCGAATGCTCATCAGCGGTCCGCCGCCGAAGCCAATGAGCGCTCCAATGGCGGTTATCATCGTCACCACGGGCGCACACACGCCGACACCGGCCAGGGCCGCGTCGCCCGCACCCGCAATGTGGCCGACGTACATGCGATCGACCACGCTGTAAAGAATATTGACAAACTGCGCCAGCATGGCCGGTATCGCAAGCTGTAAAACCAGCTTGCCGACCGGTGCTGTGCCCAGTGGGCTGTCCGTCTTTTCCATTTTATCTCTCCATATTTTTCATTCGCAAATTGCAAGTGCAAGTTGGACACCTGCACGGTAGAAATTAGTTAATCAGAG
>CAVLCS010000042.1:0-21345 GCA_963661675.1 Bulleidia sp. | reverse complement strand
ATCTTATTTTCCTCGTCCACGAACACAACCTGCGGTGCATAGCCGGACTTAACCTCCTCCGGCGTCAGCTGCGCGTACGCCATCAGGATGACCTTATCGCCGACGCTGACACAGCGTGCTGCGGCGCCGTTCAGGCAGATCATGCCGCTGCCGCGCTCACCGGCGATGGTATAAGTCTCGAAGCGGTTGCCGTTCTCGATATCCACAATGGCGACCTTTTCGTATTCGTAAATGCCGGCCGCGTCCAGCAGGTCGGCGTCGACGGTGATCGAGCCGACGTAGTTCAGCTCGGCCTGCTTGACCGTTGCACGGTGGATTTTACCCTTGAGCATCTGTACTGTCATGGCTTAGTCCTCCACCGAAAAGTTATCGATCAGGCGCGTTTTGCCGATATAGACCGCCATAGCGACCAGTTCACCGCCGGTAATTTCATGCACCGGCAGCATGGTCAGGCCGTTTACCGCGGAAACGTAGTCGATACGCGCCAGCGGCTCCTGCTCGATGAGGGTACGCATGGCATCGACGATGTTATCCGCGTTCTTCTCGCCGTTCTGCACCATTTCCTGGCCGAGCTTGACCGCACGCGACAGCACGAGAGCAGCCTTGCGCTCGTCGGCGTTCAGATAGGTGTTGCGCGAGGACTTGGCCAGACCGTCCGCCTCACGGATGATCGGGCAGCCGACAATCTCGATGCCCATGGACAGATCGAGCACCATACGGCGGATGATGGCCAGCTGCTGTGCGTCCTTCTGACCGAAGAACGCCTTATCCGGCGTTACGATGTTGAACAGCTTGGAAACGACCGTGCATACGCCTCGGAAGTGAATCGGGCGGGTTTTGCCGCACAGCTGACGCGGCATTTCGGACTGCACCTCAACAAAGGTGGCAAAGCCGTCCGGATACATCTCGGACACCTCGGGATGGAACACCATGTCACATCCGCACTCGGTCAGCAGTGCACAGTCGTGCTCGAAATCCCGCGGATAGGTCTCCAGATCCTCACCCGGGCCAAACTGGGTCGGATTGAGGAACACGGACGCTACCGTGCGGTCGCACTGCTGCACGGACGTCTTGACCAGACTGGCATGTCCTTCGTGCAGGTAGCCCATGGTCGGCACCAGACCGACGGTCAGACCCTGCTGTTTCCATTCACGCACCTGTGCGCGTACTTCTGCGATGGTTTTTGCGATTTTCATTGTATATGCTCCTGTTTCTCTCAAAATTCAGCGTCCAGCTTGGCGAGATATTCGTCGCTGCAGTCGGACTTGACAAAGCTGTTCTTCTCGGTCGGGAATGCGCCGGTCTGCACCTCGTTCATGTAAGCGCGGAACGCATCTACCATACGTTCGCCGATATTGTCGTACTGCTTGGCGAACTTGGGCGTAAAGTCCATGTTCATGCCGAGCATGTCCTGATAGACCAGCACCTGTCCGTCACAGCCTGCGCCTGCGCCGATGCCGATGGTCGGGATGGTCAGCTTCTTCGAGATGAGCGCCGCCAGTTTGGGCGGTACGCACTCGAGCACGACCGAGAATGCACCGGCCTCCTGCACGGTGAATGCGTCCTCGAGCAGCCGCTTTGCCGCGTCCTCGCCCTTGCCCTGCACCTTAAAGCCGCCGAACACGTTGACGCTCTGCGGCGTCATGCCAATGTGCGCCTGCACCGGAATACCGGAATCCGTGATGGCGCGAATCTGCTCGGCGACAGCCGCGCCGCCTTCCAGCTTGACCGCATGTCCGCGTGCTTCCTTCATCAGCCGGCCGGCGTTGCGGACAGCCTCGGAAACCGACGCCTGATAGCTCATGAACGGCATATCCATGATGACCATGGTATTCTCGCACGCGCGCACAACGCATGCGCTGTGATGGATCATATCCTCCATCGTGACCGGCAGGGTCGTGTCGTAGCCCATCATGGTCATGCCGAGCGAATCGCCCACCAGAATCGCGTTGATGCCCGCTTTTTCCACCAGCTTGGCGGTCGTGTAGTCGTAGCTGGTGATCTCGGTGAGGCGTTCGCCGTTCTGCTTCATCGAGAGAAATGTACTCGCTGTGTTCTTCATTCGTTCTGCTCCCTTTCCTTGTTCAGCAGGCTGGAAAGTTTCCCATAATCCTGCTCAGGATGTTTTTCCTGTGCCATTTTGACCTGTTCGAGTCCGAGCAGCGCATAAAGCTGCCGATCGTCTTTGTCCGTCAGGCACGACAGATGCTTTTGTACGGTCTGCGTGTCACCACGCTCGATGGGTCCGGTCAGCGCCGAGACGGCACCGTTTTCGAGCACATGCGCCATGTTGCTCCGCATCAGCGGTGTCAGCGCCCGCAGTGCGTCCTCCCGAGAGAATCCGCAGCCGCCGAGCAGCTCTACGCTGCGCTGCACGAGCGCGCACACGAAGTTGCTCGCCAGCGCACAGCTGAGGTGGTACTGCGCTTTGCTCTCCGGCGGGATGGTCTGTACCTGCAGTCCCAGTCCGCGCAGCAGCGGCACGAAGACTTCGACCGCCTGCGCGTCTCCCTCGACGCAAAAAAAAGCATCTGCCAGCTCCCGCCAGCAGTCGTACTTGCTGCTGATCGGAAATAGCAGATGAATGGATATTGCATAGGCGCCATGCTCATGAAGGCCGGGAAAGGCTTCCTCAGCCGTGCAGGCACCGCTGCAATGACATATATACTTGTCCTGAATTTCAAATTCTGCGACCTGCCGATACACCTCGGTGATCGCATTATCCGGAACGGTGATAAAAATCGCGTCACTATCTTCGATGAGTTTTCCCAAGTCCGTATAGTGTCCGGAATTTGTAAATTCTGCGGCTTCCTCAGCGCTCTTCGGATTGCGGCTGTAATAGCCGGATATCCGCACGCCTTTTTCGGCAAGCAGTCTGCCGAAGGAAAAGCCGACTTTTCCTGCTCCAACAATGCCAATGTTCATGCTGTCACCCGCTTTCTGTGGTGTGACGCAACTTCTCATCGTCGGAAAAATTTGAAAAACATGTTGTGACAAGGTATAGCTTCCGCTCTGCGGAATGCCATCCATCAAGGGGTATTATACCCGCTTGGAACGCGAATGTAAAGAAGAAATTTTAGGTTTTTCCGGATGTTTCAATAAAGAACGTGTGTTCATTTATATGGATTTCGTTTTGCAATTCTGCTGATATGCCAAAAAGTGCCCTGTATCTTTCCGATACAGAGCACTTTCTCTTTATGCGTAATATGCGATCCTGAGCAGTTCCTCCGGGGTGGTGATACCCTGTTTTACCAGCTCCAGACCCTTTTCCTTCAGGCTCTTCATGCCCTGCTGCTCGCGGGCATAGGCTTCGATCTCCTCGGTTTCCGCTCCGCGGCTGATCATGCGGCGAATATTGCGGTCGATAGCGACGATCTCATGCACGGCGACACGGCCGCGGTAGCCGGTGCCGTTGCAGTGCGTGCAGCCGGCACCGCGCTTGATGGTCGTAACATCCTTGCCGAGCAGCGCCTGCTCCTGCGGCGTAACAGCGACCTCTCGGCCGCAGTGCGGACACACTTTACGCATCAGTCGCTGGGCCACCAGACCGACCAGCGAGTTTGCGATCAGATAATGGTCAATGCCCATATCGGCCAGACGGACGATACTCGAGATCGCATCGTTGGTATGCAGCGTACTCAGCACCAGATGGCCGGTGATGGCGGCACGGACCGAAATACCGGCGGTCTCGCCGTCACGGGTCTCGCCGACCATGATGATATCCGGGTCCTGACGCAGCAGCGCACGCAGGCCGGACTCGAACGTCAGTCCGGCAACCGGATTGACCTGCGTCTGGTTGATGCTCGGCACGTTCTTCTCGACCGGGTCCTCGACCGTTGAGATATTCACCTGCCGGTGCGACAGGTACTCGAGCACCATGTACAGCGTGGTGGACTTACCCGAACCGGTAGGGCCGGTGATGTAGATAATGCCGTTCGGCGAGTTGAGCATGGGCAGGAACTTGGCGTAGCTTTCATCATCCATGCCGAAGTGGTTGGCATGATCGACCGCACCGGCCGTTGCCAGAATTCGCAGCACGGCTTTTTCACCGAACACGGTCGGCAGGAGCGACACACGGATGTTGACGTGCTCGCTCTGTCCCACACGGATGCGGAAATGACCGTCCTGCGGCAGTCTGCGCTCGGCAATGTCGAGGTTCGCCATGATCTTGATACGCGCAATGAGCGGCTGGTGCACGCTGCGCTGCAGCGTTACATAATCGACGATCGTGCCGTCGATACGCATGCGCACGCGCGTGTTCCCCTCGAACGGCTCGATATGAATATCACTCGCGCCGGTGCTGATGGCACGGTCGAGCAGGCTGTTGAGCAGCTTGACGATCGGCGCTTCCGGGTCGCCGCTTTCGCTTTCCTCGACCTGCAGCATTTCCACGCTGCTCTCTGCGAAGTCCTCATTGGCGGTCTGCGCCGCCTGCTGTGCGCCGACCTCGGCGTAATAGTAGCGGATGGCGCTCTGCAGTGGACCCATTTCACTCAGGCGGATGACCACCTGACAGCCGGTCAGCTGCCGCACTTCCTCGAAGGCGAAGTAGTTGAGCGGATCATTCGTGACGACCTCAAGGCTTTTATCCGCAAAGCCGACCGCAAGCAGATTCTGCTTTTCCGCCAGCTCACGCGGGATCATGCGGACAGCGGTCAGATCGACCTGCATCTGTCCGATGCTCACGATCTCCAGTCCCAGACGGGCGGCCAGTGCTTCCAGCACCTGTGTCTCGGTGACGAAGCCGAGTTCGATCAAAATCTGGCCGACACGCTTTTCACGGTGCTCCTTCTGGTAGGCCAGTGCCTGCTCCATCTGCTCCTGCGTGATGTAGTTGCGCTCCATCAGCACTTCGCCGATACGCAAATTGGTTTTCATGCGTCCGCCTCCTTATCGCTGACACACATGTAGATCTCCAGCGTGCCGGTGATCAGGTTGGTGCTGACCGCCTGCGTGTTGTTTGCCACATAATCGTACTCTGCAATGCTGAAATTGGTCACGCGCAGACCCTTGTACTTGCGCTCCACCTCATCGAGGAAATTCAGCCACTGCGTAACAGCACCCTGGGCCGAGATGGTCGCGGTGCCGATGTAGACGTAATTTACCGGCTGCACCGGCGCAACAGCCGCCGCAGCATCGGTCTGGTCTGCCGAATCGGTCGATTCCGTGTCGGACGAGGTGTCCGCACTGCTGTCTGTCTGCGTATCGGCCTGCTCAGCGAGATACGCACTGACCGCACCCGGAACGGCCTCAGTCAGCGTCAGCGTCTGCGGGAACAGACCGTTCTCAAGCGCGATACCCGTGATGATATCGTCCATCTGACGGGTCTCCAGATCGCCCTTGTAGTACTTTTCGCTTGCGGTGTTCAGTGCCGCTTCATTCTGCGCAATGATATCGTCGATCGTCGCGAGTGTGTCGATCTGCGTCTGGTATTCCTGCTGCTTCTGCTCGGCGGCATCGTACTCGTTCTGCAGCGTTTCGTGATCTTCCATCGCAGGACGGATGAGATATACGCCGAAAATGACAACGATCGCGAGACACGCCACCAGTCGGAGCAGCTTTTTATCGTGTTCGGTTACAACGATGTTCATTCCGCTGCCTCCTTTCCCTGCAGGATGCAGTTCAGGCTCAGGACATACACGCCGTCCTCATAGGCATAGCCGGTGTAGTCCACTTTCTGGAACAGACCGGTCTTCTGCAGCTTGAGCACATAGCTTGGGATATCGATAACGCTGCTGCTCTGCGCGTCAAACTGCAGAGCGCCGGTGGTCGCATCGTAGCCGGTCAGCACACTGCTGACCTGTGCACCGCCTGCTGCGCTGATCTTGCTCATCAGGGCACTGTCCACCTGCGGATAGGTAGCAAGCGCGTCCGTCAGGCCGTTCACCTGCTGCAGTCCCTGCACCAGATTGTCGTTATGCTGCTGCTTCTCGGCGGCTTCGTTGTACTGCGCGATCACGTTGGGATCATTTAGCCAGTCGTTAATGTCGTCGGTCTTGTGGCTCAAACTCAAATCCATCCGCAGGAACACCCCCCAGACCAGCACGCACACCAGCAGACACACCGCAATCGGCGTGTAGAACGTGTAGAAGTTGTGCAGCAGGTCGGTCTGCCCTTTGTTATCGCGGGACAAACGGCGATAGCTGCGGAGCAGATCCAGCTCCTTGTTTGCACGAATCACGGTTTATCCCTCCTCATCGAATCAAAACTTCGGCACAGCCGAGCCAGTCGCTCAGCCGTTCACCGTGCGGCAGTGCGCGGAACGCACGGCACTCGGGCAGGCGGTTCACTTCCAGACCCAGACCGCGAATGCCCGCCAGACACACCTCAAAATCATCATCCGAGCAGCCGGCGTAATACACATCGGTCAGCGTGCCGTCCGAGCGGCTTGCCGTGTGGAACTGCATCGTGCCGGAGACGTTTCGCGTCATCTCGGTGCCGAAATCCACCGTACCGGGTTCACTGAAAATGCGGCTGCGGCTCGAATAGCGGTACTCGCCGTTCTCGACCAGCAGAGAAAGCACGCTGCTGCCCTCGAAGCACAGGCAGATGCAGGTCTTGTCCTGCATGGACTGCATGGCACCGAGCAGCTTGAGCCGTCCCGCCATCGAAACCGTGACGCTCTGCAGGCGCAGACCGAGCCGGTTTGCCATCGCGAGGTATTCCTCCATCGTCTCCTTGCGGCAGGCGGCGCAGAACAGCTGCTGCCGTCCTTCCGCATCCGTGCCGAGCGGCACATAGTCCGCTGCAACGATCTGGTCCTCACGCGGACGCATTTCGTGCCGCACAAGTTCTTCCAGCTTGTTTTCCGGCATTTTTGGTGCCGTGATGGTCTTGGTCGCGACCGCCTCATCCGGCAGCACGAGCGTAATGCCGCGTGTCGGCAGCTTATGCTGCTGCCAGAGCGCATCTATCGCCTTTTCCCAGTTTTCCAGGCCGCCGCCGTGTGCGGGCGCACTGTACAGCGCCTGCACGGAAGGCTTCGCACCGGGCTTGCCTACCGCGACAAGCACCTGCTCCTCCTGCAGCGCCAAAACGGTTGTATTCATTCTTCATTTCTCCCCTCGGATGGGTTTATGTGTTTGCCGAGCCTTCAATCGCGCTGTACGAGCCGATGATCGGCGACATGACCGCAATAATGATAAAGCCGACCACGAACGCCATCAGCACGATCAGCATCGGCTCTAAAATGGTCATCATGCGCTTGCTGGCCTGCTGTGCGTCGTACTCCATCGAATCCGCGATAGAATCCAGCATGGAGTCCAGTCGGCCGGTTTCCTCGCCGACCGCGATGCTGCTGCACAGCTTGCGCTGAAAGCCGTCCACGCTCTCGAGGGCCGCGGACAGGCTGACGCCCGAACGCACCTGCACGAGCACGTCATCGAACTGCGAAACGATGTAGGCGTTGCCGATGGTATCGCGGGCGGTCTGCAGCGCCGTAACGATCGGCAGACCGCTCGAGTACAGGCTGCTGATGGTTCGTGCGAACCGAGCCGTACAGATGACCTGATTAAGCGGACCGAAAACCGGCATTTTGAGCTTTCTGCGGTCCACTTCCAGCCGAACAGCCGGAATGCGCAGCAGCGTGCGGATAACCACAACTATTGCCGCGACCGCCAGTATCAGCAAATACCACTTGGTGACCATAAAATTGGAAAACGCCATCAGCGCCAGCGTGACGCCCGGCAGCGAATCCATCGTGGAGAACAGATCGCTGAACTGCGGCAGCACGAAGGTGACGATAACAATAACGACCGCGACCGCCAGAATCGCCAGGATCATCGGGTACATGAGCGCCGATTTGACCTGCTGGTTCATCTGGTGCGCCTTCTCGTAGTGGCTGGCGAGCCGTTCCGCGACCTGATCCAGCTTGCCGCTGCCCTCGCCTGCGCGGATCATGCCGAGCATGAGCGTCGGGAACACCTGCTGCACCTCGAGTGCGGTGGACAGGCTCGAGCCTTTTCGCACCTCGCTGAGCACATTCTCGTAAATGCGGCGCAGACCGGCGCTGATGCCCTCATCCTGCGAGATGATGGTCAGCGCACGAACCAGGCTGACGCCGGACGCCAACAGCGTGGAAAGCTGTCGGCACATGTCGCTCAGCTCCTGCGGACGCAGCGTGCGCGGCTTGCGTCCGGCACCGCGGCTGCTGACGCTCTGCAGGTACAGTCCCTGATCGAGCAGCTGTGTGTACAACGTGTCATAGTCCGCAGCCTCCATCGTGCCGCGGACTACTTTTCCGTCTATATCCTTTGCCGTGTAGCGGTACAGCGTGTGTCCGCTTTCCGGTTTGACCGTGACGGTCAGCCTGCGGTTGTCAGATGCAGCCATGCTGACCCTCCTCTCCATGATTTGCAGCGTAAGGAATACGCCCTTCTAAAAACCGGCACCGTCCATATACAGGGCGGACACATTGGTCCGCCCCTACGGAAACCTACCGTATAATTTCAATTACAGCAAACCCATGTACCAATTTGCAATATTTTCTCCGAAAAACAGGGCAACTGCGATGCCGATGCACAAAAACGGTCCGAATGCAAACTGGCTTTTCCGGTTGGCCTTCTTCTTTGCGAGCAGCAGTGTGCCGAAGCCGCCGCCGAGCAGAATCCCGATGAAAGCGGCCACAACTGTTGCCTTCCAGCCGAGCAGAAAGCCTGCGCCGAACATCAGCTTGATGTCACCGCCGCCAAAGCCGCCGGGCACGATGAGCGCCAGAATCAGCATGGGCACGCTGACGATCACGCAGCCGAGCAGCCGCGATGTTATCCCCAGGTTGGGGATAAGTACCTGTGCAAGTACGCCGCAGACAAACAGCAGCGCCGGAAACCGGTCGTAGATCTCGAGCGTGTCGATATCCATGAGCGCCACGACCGTCAGAATACCGAGCACGACGAACGCTAACGCCGCCTGTGCGGTCTCACCGCCGAAGGCGTATGCGCAGGCACAGGCGCAAAAGCCGCCGAGTACCTCGATCCAGAAATCCCTTGCGGGAATTTTTGCACCGCAGCCGCGGCATTTGCCGCCCTGCAGGAGAAAACTCAGGCACGGGATCAGCTCCGCTGCCGACAGCGTGCGCCCGCACGCCGGACAGTGACTGCGTCCCTTTACGACGCTCTCTTTGCGGGGCAAGCGCCATACCACAACACCGAGAAAGCTGAATACGCATGCGCCGAGCGCAAAACGCAGCAGCCAGAGCACGGCATAGGCCGCATATAGCAATAAAAACGCCTCCCATGCAGCAAAAATCTATCGTAGGGGTGGACAAATGTGTCCACCCTGTCTCTCCGAATGGCACCCGTGGTATTTGGGCGGACACACGGGTCCGCCCCTACGGAGACTGTGCCAAACGCAGAATGCGCAATATTTTATCAAACCATGCAGAAAACCGCATGGCAGGTCACAGCCTCTTATGAATAAGGGACTGTGACCTGCCATACCGTCCGCAAGCCGAACGCAGGCACCGTTACTGCGTTCCACTGATGCAGCGGCATGGATCAGGTGGGCACCGCCCGACACCGTACCGCACCGTGGTTTAACGGTGCGGTATGGGCGTGGTGGGTGGTGAACTTAAGCATTACTTAGTTGCAGCTGTAACCGTATAGCTACCATTCTCATAAGTACAAGTCTTATTATTGTGAGTATACTTAACCGTAGCAACCTTATTTTCAGTCTTATTAGCCTTGGTACCCATTGTAATCTCATTAATGGTACCCTTTACCTCTGCCAAGTCTGCTACATCAGAAAACTTAATGGCGCTGCCCTCACTAAAAGTCGGTGCCGTGTCACTGTCGCTATATGCTTCATCATACAAAGTCTGAGCAGCCATAACTACCTGACGGGTCTCAGCAGTAATGGACTTTTCCTTTGCACGGTCAATATAACCAGTCAGAGCCGGGATCAGCAGAGCGGCCAGAATCGCCAGAATAACCAGAACTACGATCAGCTCTACCAGCGTAAAGCCGCCCTTCTTGCTGCGGCGCTTCTGCTGCAGCTCGATCATTTTTTCCATCATGATCTTATTCCTCCAATTTCATTTTTGTTTTTCTATCTCTGTAAGCCGCGGCGGTGCTCCGCGGTATTACACATATTACGTTTTTTGCGTTGCCGTTATCTCGGTTTTTACCGGAATATCGTACCGCAGGTCGATGACGAGGTCGTCCGAATAGATTTTATCGGTCAACTCCTTATCGCGGTAGATTGTGACGGTTGCGGTAACGGTATGGGCCGTTTCGTTGATTACAAAGTACAGACCGGCGTAGAAACCCATGTAAAAGCGTTTTGTATAGGTTTCTGTCATTGCTCGGGCAATGGGTGTGCCGTCTGCATCCTTACTGTAGCCATCTTTGTAATAGCGTTCGACAAGATAGCCTTTCGGGACTGCTTCCTGCTCACCGGATTTTTTATCGGCAATCATGATTGTGGTTTTCTCACAGCCGTCTGCTGTCAACAGCTCCGCTGCGGTATATCCCTGATCGGTCTCATAGCCGAACTCGATAGCCGAGCCTTCGGTACCGCCGGTTTTGCCCGTTATATCCGAGCCGTTATCGTAGCACTTGATGTAGTCCGTAGCGGTCTCCACCTTGCTGCGCACGGTTTCGAGCAGGTCGTCCGCGATCAGCTCGGCGCTGTTCAGCTCCTGCGTGCGGCGCGAAACCTCGGCCGCCGGCCGCAGTGACGCGCTGAATATGCCGATGACCAGACACAGCAGTCCGGCGCCGACCACCAGTTCGACCAGCGTCATGCCTTCCCGGCCGCGCAGGATCGAGCGAATGCGTTTCATGCGGTCACTCTCCCTTCGCAAACCGGTAGAAGAGAACGGTTTTGTCGTCCTCGGTTTTGGCGTTTACGGTCTGCTTTTTTACCTTTACGCGGAAGGAGTCAATGTCAGTATCTGCACCTTCCGATGTGGTTACCTTGAAGTCGTACGTCGCGGTATCGTCGCCGACAGGTGTTCCCTCACGAACGCTTTTCTGCAGTTCGGTCGCGTCCTCGCGAATCTGCTCCGACTTGCGCTGCGCGTTCGAGGCAAAGCCGACTGCGCCATTCAGCGCTCCCAGCAGCAGCATAAACACCACCGTGGAAACCAGGATTTCCACCATGGATTCACCTCGGCGGTCGCGCAGCACGCGAATTAGTTTATTCATCCGGCTGCACCTCCCTCTGATTGCTGGGTGGCGGGTTTGTAAGTCGGTTCATATCGGCTTAATTTAGGTTTTGCTCCATAAGTATAGGAAATTTTCACATCTTCTATATGAGCGTTCTCTCCTTCGCCGATTATTCTTGGTTCCAACACAACTGCACCATCCGAACTTTGGCTAAAGTGATCGTTTACCCAGTAAACCTTAAATGGTACACCATCTTCGCCTTGCCATACATAGTCAGGCTCAAATGTATCCATTCGACGATATTCTGTGGTATAGGTGTAGCTGTCCGCTCCTTTTTCCACTTTAACACCTACGGAAACCTGATGGCGGTTAAAGGTTTGGTTTTCTGCTATCTCTGTCTCTTTATACCGCTCATCGTAGTCAAAAGTTTTGCCTTCCGGGTCCTTAGAGTCGTATGTCACATCACGCAATAAAACCGTAATCTTACCATAATCATCATCAGTCGAACCTGCAGAATAGTAAGCAGTGGTTTCTTCCGGTTTGTCCGGATCGTATTTAGAACCGCTTTCTTCTCCGTCTATTTTCTCATATATGATACTGTTTACTTCGCAATAGAAGGAGTCTGCCGGTGCATAGTTTGTGGGGTCCAATCTGGAATCAGGTGTTTTATACCTCTGCAATTCACTGTCCAGCACCTGCGCAAAGGACTGCGCAAGCTGATAACAGCGTTCCCGGCCGATCTTGCGGTTCGCCCGCGAGAGCAGCATGGACGAGGAGTACACGATACTGAGCGACAATCCGATCAGGACAGCGACAGCACAAAGTGCTACGATCAGTGAAACACCGCTTCGCTTGTTGCGCCGCAGAGTGTTCCAACCCTGCCGTATCCGCTTCATGTCTGCCGCCTCCCTTTCCTATTAAAATTCACGCTCGGTAGCGTTGGATGCTACATAGCGGTCGCTCTTGCTGCCAGCGGTAACAGATACCTTGGTAATCTGTATGCCGTTCGTAACCTGCAGCGTCTGATTGTCATGCGTTACCATCGAGAATACGTTCGGCAGCTTCAAGGTAAACATATCACCCTTTACCTGCAGCATCGTATCCAGCTCATAGCTATAATAGCGCGTACTGCCGTTGGTAAGGCTGTATCTTCGAGTAACCGAACTTCCCTGTTTAACATTGTACCAGTCGCCATCTGCAACTGCAACCGTATTTTGACCAGTTACCGTAATTTTCGGCAAAACTCCACTTGTATCAACAGTAACAGTTGTGGGATTATCGTTTCCATCGGTCAATTCAATCTCGTACAGGTCGGCGTTTTCCACCTTATCCCACGAGAGCGTAGTAAGCTGTGCATCCCAATCTGCCGTGTTTACCAGACGGTTCATCGGACCGTAGTTGACCGTAACCGTCTCGTTCACGTTCGCCAGCGACGCACTCGGCGTCTCCAGCTTGACACGCGGGAAGGTGACGGTGCTGCCCTGTACCCAGGCCGAGCTTACCTGTCCTGCCGACTGCGAAATTCGCGTCTCAAACTGCACCTTGCAGCCTGCGAATCTGGTTTCCAGATCGGTCAGATTGTAAACGTAGCTGCCGTCTTTTTCGCTCATCGCGGAAACCGGATAATCGACCGTTGTGCCGTCTGCCGCGGTAATCTTCGCACGCAGCAGATAGGTACTGCCGCCCGGCGGTACGCTGTCCGCGTTCTGCGGCGTCACGGTGACGATCAGGCCGCCGCTCTTGAAGTCGGCCGCCGGAATCGGATCAAGCGACAGATTCGTCTTCCAGTTGTACGACCACTGGACGTTCGGCGTCGTGAGACGCGTCGGCACGGTCATCGTGTACACGATACCGTTCGGACTGTTCGCGTAGCCGGAATCGCTGGCCACCGCCACCAGATAGATGTCGATGGTCTTGCCGGCGTACTGCTCCAGACTGCGGCTCACCGAGTAGCTGCCGCCGTTTGCGGGCACCATTTCACCCAGAGGAGCCGCGGCTTCGCCGGTCGGCTGCACGTAAATCTGGTAGCCTGCACAGCCGGTTTCGCTGCTGATGGCACTCCAGCCGATGGTGTACTCCAGTTCGTTGGTATCCGGGTTGGATACCGACGGCTGTCCCGGACGCTCGAGGCGCTGCTTGACATCGTACTTTTCCGTCGTACTCAAGCCAACTTCGCCTTCGTTCTGTCCCAGACGCGTAACTGTGATCTCGACTTGCGTGTACTGCCAGTCGTCCGCACTGATGGTGAAGTCCTTTGCGGTATTGTCCGTGTAGTACTCATTGATCGGAATATCGATTCTTGCACCATTAGCAGTGATACCCGTCAGCTTGACGCTGTAACGCGGCACTTCGATGCCCTGATTCGGCTGCGTCCACGAGAATTTGTAGCTGATGCTGCCGTCGTTTTCAATCAACTCCGGAGTATTGAGTTCCGGTGCTGCAAGCGGCTTGATATCAATATTTTTCGTCGTGATATAGCCGTTAAAGTGGGTTGCCTGCTTTACAACAAAGCTGTAAATCGTTTTATCTTTCAGTTCACCATCTTCATAGACATGGTAGTGCAGCGCTTCTTCTGCATGATAGTTACTGTCCGGATATACAGCCATTTCGGTCTCACCATAGGTGTAGACCGGACCCAGACCGGATGCTGCGTACCATGCACGCACCTGTCGATTCTTGACCGTATCCGAGAAATACTCCTCAGGCAGATTGCGGAAGTTTGCCGTTACTGCATTACCCGCCGAAGTCAGCACATCCTCATACGCGAAAACGTATTCCTGACCATCAACGGTGCCCAGTACCTCAACGCGATAGATCGGCGGCGTATCCATAGTGGATTCATTTACCGCCAGCGATGCCGCAATAGTGAAATCGTCCACCGTACTGCCGGAATATGCTATATCAAGGCTCTTGATGCTGCCGTCCGGCGTATATGGACTGCTCGGCGTATCAGTCGGGATAGTCTGCGTTACCGCAGCCGGTTTGATACCGTTTGTGGCATCCGCAGTTGCGGTTACGATCAGTTCCTTGATGTTTTCACCGTCCATGATCACGGTCGGGTTGTTTCTGTCGATCGCCTTGGTCTGACTGCCCAGTGTGAGCGTTACCTGCCAGTTGTTGAAGGCATCAAAGGCATCATAATTGTTCAGCGATACCTTATATTCACCCTTTGTGCCCCAGCTATTTGTCTCTACCCAGTACAGACGCAAGCTGACATCCGGCTGCGGCAGGACTGCCACATTATCCGTGGAATCGGATACCTCATCAGACGGAGCGGTATCCTCAAACAGGCTGACCGCACGAACCTTGATCGTAACCGTTTTGCCTGCCGTATCAGCCGTAAGGCTCTCCGGCAGCTGGAACGTACCGGTGGTAACGCCCTTGCCGTAGCCGGATCCGTCATTGACGCCGGTAAACGTGCTGTTCCACAGGCCCTGTCCCTTCTGATTGGGGATGAAGCGCAGGTTGGTAAGTACGGTTTTACCGTCCACCTCGACTTCGCCCTCGTAGTACAGCGGACGGCTGTCATCGGTGATATCAACATTGAAGCTGCCGTCCTCGATCTGTTTCAGGTCAACCGAAAAATCATTGTTCAGCTTCTTGCCGCTGTCACTTGTGATCGCGTCATGCTCGAATTCACGGTAGTAGGTTTCCACATACTGGTCAAAGTTGCTCAGCGGACCGTTCCTGCTGATGATATGACTGCGGAATGTTGCCGCCTTATCAGTTGCCTGATAATTTTGCTTAAAGTTCTGATACGGCTTGTATTCCGCTGCAGTATACTTGTCCTGCCGCGACGGCAGTTCAAACAGCACATGACCTGCAACGCCTACACCGCTGCCCTTCAAGTTGCCGATCATATCATTATTGGCATCGACATGCATATTGTTTTCTGTCATATCGCAATAATGATCGGCATTTGTCTGGTCTTTCAGGCTGACATCTTCCCAATCCGGACCAACTCGTGCAGCGAGCAGCTTGGTCTCATTACCGTCAGCCGGAGCAGCATAGAACGTCAGCATACGTCCGCCGCCGCGCCTCCATTCGTTTTCAGGCCACGAGCTGATGTTTTCGTTCGTTACATCTTTGGAGATCATCCAAGCCTGGGTAACGAAGTAGTTGTTCGCCGCATATTTCAGGTAATTGTTGACGGAATAACCCATCTGGTTGCCCGTACTTACAATTTCCTGACAGGTATTGCCGCAGTTGACCGAGAAACAGTTTTGAATATAGGTATTCTGCACTGCTGTGCCGTTGGAATCCCAGCTGGTGCTGTTGTATCGGTCGCCGAAAATACCTGCTGCAAATCCGTTGCCGCCGTACAGTGTCTTGGCATAGTTGCGGCAGCGATCGATGTTCAGCACGATATTCTCGGTGGCCTTGCCGATCACTATGCAGGCGGTACGGTCGTCCTCCTTGTCTACGCCATCCGCAGAGAAGAAGCCGACAATACCAGATGCCATAGATGCCGAGTAAATCTCAACACCCGGACCGTTTACACAGTCCACAACATTGATGTTGTACTGTGCACCCTTGCTGTTATCCGCACGGTAAGCGGTAATATTACCAAGAATGCCCGCACTGTCGTTTGCCTTATCTGCATTGTGCTGTCCGTTGCCGTCACGGCCGTAAATACTGCCAAGGTTCTGACAGCTGATGATGTTGAAATCCTGACCGGACGATGCATGATACAGCTGGGCCACAATGCCGCCCGATGCACCGAGCCAAGGAGTCTTGTGCGTGGTCTGCATATTGCCGTAGTTGTAGCAGTTCTCGATTGTACCGCCGTTCTGCGTCCACTGGCCGACAATACCGCCCGAATAGTTCAGGTTGTAGCTGTAAATCGTGCCGTAGTTGACGCAGCCGTTGATCGTCCAGCCGTTCGAGGTCTTGTTGGTCTGCGTGCCGATAATGCCGCCCGCAAAACGGTTGGTGTTGCCGTTTTTCAGCTGACGGCCGACAAACGCACGGTTGAGCAGATAAGACAGGTCCTTTTCACTCTCGTTCATGCCGACAATGCCGCCGGTGCCGACTCCAATGCCGTCCGACTTGTTGACGAGCAGCCAGTTGCCGCTGACGCAGCGGTCCATCTTGCCGGTCGGTGCGTTGTAGCCTGCCACGCCGCCGAGGTTGCCGTTGCTCGATACGATGATCTGCATGGTGCGGCCTTCATTCAGCGCGGTACCATCGTTGTACTTCATATCCTCAACATTGGTACCCCAACCGTTCTGCCACTTGACCCAGGTGGAATCCGCAGACAGATTCTTCGCCTTGGCGTTGGACAGCAGGTCGCTCACCTTGGTGACGTTTTTCATCAGTTCTTCGGTGCTCTTGTCGCCGGACATGGTGATCGTGCCCTTGTTGTAGCCGGTCACACCGCCGACCATGCCGTTCTTGACCGTGATCGTGCCGGTGCTGCTGTTATCAATGTAGCACTGCTGAATCTCACCGGTCTCGTCATTCTTACCGGCGATGCCGCCGATATGCGAGGACAGGCGTTCCTTCTCCGACGCCGAGCTGGTGGATGTTGCAGTGTACACGCCGTCCGCCGTCAGTGTCAGTTTGGAAACGGTATTGCCCTGCAGCAGACCGCCGTTTAATCCGGCAATGCCGCCGTAGCAGTTGCCGACAGCACTCTTGCCTTCGGTGATCGTGCCGGAGTAAGTGCAGTTTTCCACCTTGCCGGCTGCTGCCGTGCCGTCAGACGCAGCTGCGCTGTTCTGACCGACCACGCCGCCGAGGTACTGATACTTGGTGAACTTCTCAAAATCCGAGTTGACAGTCACCTTGCTGACCGTGCCGCCGGCTCGGTTGATGCCGACCGCACCGCCAACCTGCAGCGTGCTTGCAGAAACGTCATAGTTCGGCTGCTGCGCAACGTCCGTCTCGGTGACTGTGCCGGAATTTTCGCCGACAACCGCACCCAGAATGAACGCACTGCCGGAAATCGTGATCTTGTCGCCGAGATCTGCGCCGCTGACCGTGCCGCCTGCATGGTTTACGGCACAAATCGCGCCTGCCGCCGTCTTGTTGCGGGTGATGAGTGTTACCTTGGTGCTGTCCTTGCCGACTGCACAGTTTTTGATCGTGCCGAGGTTTTCACTGACCACGCCGCCTGCATAGCCGTCGTTGCTGGTGACATTGCCGTTGCCGATGCAGTTCTCCACGGTGCTGTCCGCTTCGTTCCGGCCGATAATGCCGCCTGCCGCGCCGACATTCGCGGTGACCTGACCGAGATTCTTCGCGAAACTCAGGTGAGCCGCGGTGCCTTCCTGGGCACCGACAACGCCGCCTGCGTTGCCTGCTGTTGCACGGACCTCTGCCGCCTGATTGGTCAGGTAGTGCAGGCTCGTGCCGCCGAGCTTGCCGCGGTTGATGCCGACGATGCCGCCGACCTTGCTGTTGCCGCGCACAGTCAGTTTGCTGTCTGCGGCGATAACTTCATCGCTCATGCCGTTTGCCGGACTGAGCGTACCGATCGCGGTATTCACGCCGATCACACCGCCGACACCGCTGCCGCTGCCGTTGACACGACGTGTACCTGCCTTCGTGCTCGAAAGCGTGATCGCACCGCCGTTTTCGCCCGCAATACCGCCGACGCGGCCGGTGCCGCTGACATTGGCACTGCCGGTGTTCTCCTGCACCTTGCCGCCGTGCATGTTGTAGCCGACGATGCCGCCGACCGTATTGCGTCCGGTGACGGTGCAGTTGTTTGCCGTCGTACAGTTCAGGATCGTGCCTGCCGTGTAAGTCGTTGTCTGTGTGCCAACGGTGTAGGTCTTGTTTGCCGACGTTCTGCCGCCGACGTTCAGACCCGCGATACCGCCGACATAATCCTGCGTTGCGCTGCCCATGCTGCCGGACAGCGTGCAGCCTGTAATCAGGCCTTCATTCAAACCAACGACACCGCCCATGGCATCCAGACCATTCATCGTGCCCTTGTTGGCACAGTGGTCAATGACATGGTTTTCGCCGTTGACGCCGACTACGCCGCCGATGATGGAAACACGCAGTTCATCCGTGCCCAGTTCATCGGAAAGCGCCTTTGCGGCGTTTGTGTAACTCTGCGTCCGCAGATAGGCCGCCATATCCACGCCGGACTGCAGCTTGCTGCTCGAGAACGTGCCCTCTGCCGGACGGTCAAAGCCGCCTGCGTTCAGGCAGTTCACCACATACATCTTCGTCTGCGACTCACAGTAGCCTACAATGCCGCCTGCGTATGCATATGCGCGGATAGTCATGTTGTTGGAAGCGGTTTTCAGGTTGTCCGCCTTGTTGCCGTCCGCCGTGATGGTGATGGTGTGCGTATTCGAAGAAGCCGTTACGGTTCCCGGTACATTATAGCTGTTCTCCGCGATGCCCGGCAGAAGCGCATACAGCGTTCTGTTTGCACGGTCTTTCTCTGTGTAGGTACGCTGATAGCCGATCAGACCGCCGCAGAATGCCTCTGCGGTGACCGTGCCAAGGCTGTTATTGACGGTCAGACCGTCGATCGTGATATCCTTGCTCGGACTTACCACATTTGCGCCGATGGCACCGCCGACATAGTATCGGCCCTGTACGCTGCTCGGCTTGATGGTCAGGTTCTGCTCGAGCAGTTCGGTCGAAGCATTCAGACCGACCAGACCGCCGACACAGTCGCCGGTTGCGGCCACACGGCCGCCGATGAGCGTGTAATCGACGTCGATCGTGCCGTCCGTGTCGTTGTAGCCGACCAGACCGCCGACATAGTGGTTGCCGACAACAATACCTGCCACACTGCGGGTAGAGATTACCTTGTTGTCCTTCTCAAAAGTGATCTTGCCGCTGTTGTAGCCGGTCAGACCGCCCGCATAGCTGCCGACGGCTCCCCAGTCGGTGACGCGCTTGTAGATCGCGTTGTTGGTGTCCGAAACATAGCTTGCACAGTTCGCAATGGTCGGCGTGCCTGTCTTATCCTTCTCGTTTGCGCCGCAGATACCGCCGATATACGCATTGTAACCCGCTACAACGCCGGTGTTGACACAATTTTCGATCTTGGAATCGCCCTGATTCAGTCCGATAATACCGCCGACGTAGGAGTTGCCGATAACATAGCTTGCGTTGGTTGTGACATAGGCTTCGCCGTCATGCAGCAGGGTCTTATCCGCATTTGCACCCGTACTGCCGACAATACCGCCAACGTATTCACTGCCGAGCACATAGCCGTTTGCTTTGGTGGAGCACTTGTACAGCACACCGCCATCGCTGTAACCGATGATACCGCCGACATACCGGCCGCGCAGCTTGTCCCTATCGGCCTGTTTATACACGTAATTTTCCGCGTAACCAGCCTGGCTAGTACAGTTGGCAAACGATGCGTTATACGCGTAACCGGCGATACCGCCAACGTACCGTCCGGCCAGCGAATCCTCATCCGCGTTTACGCTGCTGAGGATCAGTCCTTCATTGGTGCAGTCGAGCGCGTCTCTGCCGGTTGCCTGATTTTTGCCGGAGAAATAGCCTGCAATGCCGCCAACCGAACGATTGCCCGTTACATCGGCGCTGTTTGTCAGGGTCTTGACCGCAGCACCGTTCGTTGTAAAGCTGCCCGCGATACCGCCGATACCACGTGCTGTACCGCTGGTCGGCAGAGTGCCGGTGACCGTGCCCGATGCAGACAGATCGGTTACCGACTTGGAACTGCCGACCTCGATCACACCGGCCACACCGCCGATGCCCTTGGCATCAGTAGAGGTCAGCTTCGCGTCTACCTTGGTGTCGGTACCGTCCACCGAGTCGTTCTGCAGACTGCCGCTGTTATAGCCGCAGAGTGCGCCCACGCCTGTGAGCGTACCCGAGGTAATATCCACCTGCGGATTGAGCAGACGCACACCTTTGATCGTACCGAGGTTCTTCTGAAACAGGCCGAGGTAGTCCGCACTGCCTGCAATCGAAGTCTTATCCAGTTTGAGGTTGCTGATGGTGTTGCCGAACAGTCCATTCTTGCTTTTCAGCATCTGATTCTCTTTCAGTTCAGGTATGCTTGGGAACACAGTGTCTTTGCCTGCACGCTCTACCGGATTACCATCACTGTCTGTCTCGTAAACTTTTACGCCACCGTCAATCCAATCAAGCGAGTTCGCAGTAATATCAAATGTTGCTTCCGTATCTATATAACGAATATTGGAAAGATGACGAAACGCCTTTACTTTATAATCTGCGTTATCCGTATCTGTGCCTTTGGCGAACATCGTATTCTCATACGCTTCGTCTCTTGTAGGGGTTAAATCACTTTTCTGGTATTCTTCGCCACTGTTTACAAGATACTCTTCATTCGGCAATGCTTGAATTTTAGCATCGATATTGCACGGAAGCAGTAAATCACCGCCAAACCGAGTAATACTGGTACTGGAATTGCCAGAATTTCTGCTATTCAAATTCTGGTACAGAGCCGCAGGCATCATGCCGTCCAGAATAAGCCGACATTGCTTAGTTGTCTGGTCGTACTCAAATGGGAACGTATAGAATCCCTTTGAACCATCCTGCTTTGTAACCTCCAAACGTGCAGAAGTATCACTCACATTAGGGTCCATGCGGCAAAGTTTCATTGAAAGCAGCTGATCGCCAGTGTCGTGATTATATATCTTAATCTCGTAGCGAATATCATAGTCCAAATGCTTGGAATTGCTCATCCAAGTGAGGCTTAATGTTTCTCCATTGACCAGACTAATCGAACTGATACTCAGCTTCGTTGCATCCAAACTAATAACATTGACTGCATCTTCAACCGAGTAGTAACCCAACCGTTCCTCACGGCGAATCTCCGACTTACGCTGGTCCATATCCAGCCAGGTGCCGGAAGCGTCCGCCGGTTTGCTTGCCGTATTTGAGCCGTAATACAAGCCGTCGCACGCTGTACCATAAAACACAGAGTAAATCTGACCGCTTGTCACATCAATTTCGATGCAGATTGCCGCATTCAGCACACTTTTATCGTATGTGTCCTGAGAAAGAAGCTGATCGACCAAAGCTGCATCGCCCGAGAGGTCTCCCTCACTGTATTCACCGGCGTTCAATCGAATACCGTATATCTCATGGTCGGAATCATTATAAGCGGTATACTGCTTACCTTCTTCCTTCACCTTTTTACCAAACGTCTCCCACTCACCGCCGGTACGGAGATAGGTCAGCTCGGATTCCGCCGACAGATACATCGTCCTTGCGTACGACTCATTCTTGCGGAACTGCGACAGGTGGATATACCCCAGAAGGTTCGGCA
>CAVLCS010000041.1:0-22011 GCA_963661675.1 Bulleidia sp. | reverse complement strand
TTCGGTGCTTTTGTTTTACCCAAAACCACAGACCACCGCCGATCTTTTATCATTTCACCGCTTCACCGCGATAATGCAATAACCGCATTGCATGAAATTCCCCTTATCAGAAAATGAAATTTATGAAAAAATACAAAATTCACGTTTTGCGTAGATAAGCAGCCGCAAACTGCGAAAGAACGCTTGTGACAACCCGTCAAATGTGCTATAATGAGCCTATATTTACAGGATATTCACAGTTTACAGATAAGGAGCTTTCGACGTGAAAAATCGCGAGCAAATTCGTAATTTCTCCATCATTGCGCATATCGACCACGGCAAATCCACGCTGGCAGACCGTCTGCTTGAGCAGTGCAAGGCCGTTTCGGTGCGTGAGATGGAAGAGCAGTTACTCGACAATATGGATCTCGAGCGTGAGCGCGGCATCACCATCAAGGCACGCGCTGTCCGCATGGAGTACACCGCGGACAACGGCAAGACCTACGAGATGAACCTGATCGACACCCCGGGTCATGTGGACTTCAACTACGAGGTTTCGCGTTCTCTGGCGGCGTGTGAAGGTGCACTGCTGGTCGTTGATGCGGCTCAGGGCATCGAGGCCCAGACGCTCGGCAACACCTACCTTGCCATCGACGCCGGTCTGGAAGTCGTGCCGGTCATCAACAAGATCGACCTGCCGGCCGCAGACGCACCGCGTGTCAAGAAGGAGATCGAGGACATCATCGGCATTCCGGCCGAGGATTCGCCTGAGATTTCTGCAAAAATGAACATCAACATCCATGAGGTGCTCGAACGTATCGTCACCGACATTCCCGCTCCGCAGGGAGACGCGGATGCGCCGCTGCGTGCGCTCGTCTTTGACAGCCAGTACGATCCGTACAAGGGCGTTGTCGTTTATATGCGCCTGCTCGATGGTAAAATCTATCCGGGCATGAAGGTCAAAATGATGGCTACCGGTGCGGAATTCCAGGTGCTCGAGTGCGGCTACATGCTGCCGCTTGGCCTGTCTCCGCAGCAGGAGCTTTGCGCCGGTGAGGTAGGCTATTTCACCGCCTCGATCAAAAAGGTGTCCGACACCCGTGTCGGCGATACCGTTACCGGCGTGGAAAATCCGACGCCGGAGGCGTTGCCCGGCTATCGTCCGGCACGTCCGATGGTATTCTGCGGCATTTACACCGAGGACGGCTCCAAGTATCCCGATCTTCGTGACGCACTCGAAAAACTGCAGCTGAATGACGCGGCGCTGTCGTTCGAGCCGGAAAGCTCGGTCGCACTCGGCTTCGGTTTCCGCTGCGGCTTCCTCGGCATGCTGCACATGGAGATCATTCAGGAACGACTGGAACGCGAGTTCGATCTCGACCTTGTCACCACCCTGCCGAGCGTTATCTACGAGGTCAGCAAGACTGACGGCACCGTGCAGCGCTGCGACAATCCGCACGACTACCCAAGCCCGGATGTCATCGAGGAGGCACGCGAGCCGTATGTTAAGGCGTCTATCATGACGCCGCAGGAGTTCGTCGGCAACATCATGCCGATGTGCCAGGATCGACGCGGCATCTTCAAGGATATGCAGTATCTGGACTCCAATCTGGTCGAGCTGCACTACGAAATGCCGACCGGCGAGATCATTTACGACTTTTTCGACGCACTCAAGGCCCGTACCAAGGGTTATGCGTCGCTCGACTATGAATTCATCGACTACCGCAAGAGCGACCTTGTCAAGGTCGATATGCTGCTCAACGGCGACCAGGTAGACGCGCTGTCCTTCATCGCACACCGCGATAAGGCTTACGGACGTGCCCGCCGAATCTGCGAAAAGCTGAAGGAGAACATCCCGCGTCAGCTGTTCGAGGTGCCGATCCAGGCAGCCATCGGCGGTAAGGTCATCGCCCGCGAGACCGTCAAGGCGCTCCGTAAGGACGTACTGGCTAAGTGCTACGGCGGTGATATCACGCGTAAGAAGAAGCTGCTCGAAAAGCAGAAGGAAGGCAAGAAGAAGATGCGTGCGCTTGGCACGGTTCAGCTGCCGACCGAAGCATTCATGGCAGTGCTCAAGCTGGATGAAGAAAATTAACGCCGATGGGAACGGCAAAATGCTCGGTCTCTACCTGCACATTCCGTTCTGCGTGAAAAAGTGTGCGTACTGTGATTTTTATTCGGTCACGGATGCGTCACTCAAGGCGGATTACACGGCGGCGCTGATTCGCGATATCAAAGCGTACGGCGAACGCTGTTCCGGTTACACGGTTGACACCGTGTACATCGGCGGCGGCACGCCGACCTGCCTTGGTGCGGAATATCTGGGCGATATCCTGCAGGCGGTCGGGAAGTGCTTTGCGATTGCAGAAAACGCCGAAATTACGGTGGAATGCAATCCGGAAAGTACGGACAAGGCTGTTCTGGAGGCTATGCACGAGAACGGCGTCAACCGTCTTTCGTTCGGTGTGCAGGCGGCGCATGATACCGAACTCAAGCGCATCGGCCGTATCCACGACTTTGCGCAGGCACAAACGGCGGTGGAGCTTGCACGGCAGTGCGGCTTCGCCAACATCAGCCTGGATTTGATGTACGGCCTGCCGAACCAGACGCAGGCGCAGTTTCTCGACTCGGTAACGCAGTGTTTGACGCTGAATCCGCAGCATTTGTCGTGCTATGGCTTGAAACTCGAGCCTGCAACCCCGATGGGACGCGAAAATCCGGTCCTGCCAGACGATGACGAGCAGGCGGACACCTATCTTGCCATGTGCAGACTGCTCCGCGAGAACGGCTTCGAGCACTACGAGATATCGAATTTCACAAAACCGGGATTCCGTTCCCGGCATAATTTCAAATATTGGGATCTTTCCGACTATCTCGGACTGGGACCGGGTGCCCATTCGTTCCTGAATGGCCGCCGGTTCGAGTTTGCCCGGGATATCAAAACCTATATCAGCGGTGAGAGCATCCCGCAGGACGAGGAGGAGGTCTCGAACTTCCAGCGGCAGGGCGAATACCTGATGGTGCGCCTGCGCACCTCGGACGGTGCAGATTTGCTCGAACTGGAGAACCGATACCATGTCCGCACAGCACCTTATGAGCAAGCATTCCGTATGCTGGAAAAGCACGGCTTAGCCGCTCACGAGGGAACACGGTGGTATCTCACCGAACAGGGTTTTCTGGTTTCCAACAGCATTATCAATGCGGTTGTAGAAGCCGGAGAATAATTAGAAATTGAGAATTGAAGATGGAGAATGGAGAATTAAGGTATCGACATTTTCCATTATCCATTATTAAAGGGTTTGTTATAAATTAACATATACGCAAAAATGGAGGAATCACTATGCGCGCAGTAATCACAGTAACAGGCAAGGACCGCACTGGTATCATCGCCAAGATCTCGAACACGCTCTATGAGCATCAGGTCAACATCATCGACATTTCCCAGAACGTTATGGAAGATGTATTCGCTATGGTCATGCTGGTAAACATCGACAAGTGTACCGTGGACTTCAACACGCTCATCGACCTGCTGGACAAGGACGGCGAGGAACTCGGCATGAAGATTCGCACCATGCACGAGGACATCTTCGACGCAATGCACAAAATCTGACAAATTGACAGAATCGTGAGCAAGTAACCGATTCTCAATCTCAATTTTTCAGGAGGTTTAAGTTAAATGTCTATGATCAACACGAAAGATATTCTGGAAACCATTCAGATGATCGAGGAGGAGCACCTCGATATCCGTACCATCACGATGGGTATTTCGCTGCGAGACCTTGCGGCAGACGATGTGAACGTGCTGGCGGATAAAGTATACGACAAGGTTACGCGCCGTGCGGAAAAGCTGGTTGCCACCGGCGAGCAGATCGAGCGCGAACTCGGTATCCCGATCATCAACAAGCGTATTTCGGTAACGCCGATCGCCATGGTCGGTGCGACCTCTTCTGCGAACAGCTATGTGCCGCTGGCCAAGGCGCTTGACCGTGCCGCTGCGACCACCGGTGTCAACTTCGTCGGCGGCTTCTCTGCTCTGGTGCAGAAGGGCTTTGCCAAGGGCGACGAGATCCTCATCAACTCCATTCCGGAGGCCATGGCGGAGACCAATCTGGTCTGCTCGTCCGTCAACGTTGCATCCACCAAGGCAGGCGTCAATCTGGATGCAATCGGTCTGATGGGCCGCATCATCAAGCAGACTGCTGAGCTGACCAAGGACAACGACTCCATGGGCTGCTCCAAGCTGGTCGTTTTTGCCAATGCGGTAGACGATAACCCGTTCATGGCCGGTGCATTCCACGGCATCGGTGAGCCAGAGACCGTTATCAACGTCGGCGTTTCCGGTCCGGGCGTTGTTCAGTCCGCAATCCGCCGTGCAGGCGACTGCTCCATCGGCGAGGTTGCTGACGTAATTAAGAAGACTGCGTTCAAGATCACCCGTATGGGTCAGCTGGTTGGCGCACTGGCAAGCCAGCGTCTGGGCGTTCCGTTCGGCATCGTTGACCTGTCTCTGGCTCCGACCCCGGCTATCGGCGACTCGGTTGCGCGTATCCTCGAAGAGGTTGGTCTGGAGGTCTGCGGCGGCTGCGGCACGACTGCAATCCTTGCTATGCTGAACGATGCCGTGAAGAAGGGCGGCGTTATGGCGTCCTCGAGTGTCGGTGGTCTGTCCGGCGCATTCATTCCGGTTTCCGAGGACGAGGGCATGATCGCGGCGGCTCAGGCAGGCGCACTGACCCTCGAAAAGCTCGAGGCAATGACCGCGGTCTGCTCCGTTGGTATCGACATGGTTGCCGTTCCGGGCGACACCACCGCTGAGGTCATCTCCGGCCTGATCGCGGACGAGATCGCCATCGGCGTTGTCAACACCAAGACCACCGCTGTTCGCGTTATCCCGGCTATCGGCAAGGGTGTCGGCGATGTTGTCGAGTTCGGCGGTCTGCTTGGCTCTGCACCGATCATGCCGATCAAGACCGGTTCTCCCGCGAAGTTCATCAACCGCGGCGGCCGTATTCCGGCTCCGATCCAGAGTCTGAAGAACTAACTGCATAAAGCGTATAGAAAAACCGCTCAGATGGATTCTGGGCGGTTTTTATGCCTGATTCTGCGCTGCATAGAACAAATCCCGCTCGTTTGAGCGGGATTTTGCAGTTTACTTATTCTCGTTATGCTTCTTGTGCTTGATAGCGAACGTCACGCCTGCACCGGCGAGAGCGACCAGCGTCAGCCACAGGACGGACACATCCTCGTTTGCGGAAGCACGGTTGTTCTTGGGCGGTATGTTGGAAACTTTAACCGGCTTATCCGAAATGCCGGTCGGAGCCGGTGTGTCCTCAATATCGGTGATCGGCGCAGTTTCGTCCGTAACATCCGTATCCGATGCCGGAACGGAGTTATCCGCATGGTTGGTTGTCTGTGCGGGTTTGCTCGGAGCCGAGGTCGTCGGCACCTCGTCATCCGAACGGACAGTCACAGGAATCTCCGTATTCGGCACCTGAACCGCCGGAGTTTGCTCTTCCAGACGGTCTGTCGTTGGGATTTCTTCCTCCGGAATATTGGTCGCCGGAGTTTCTTCGTCCGCAACAAAACCCGCCGGAATGGGTCCATCCGGAATCTCAATAATGATCGGTTCGTAGGAAATCTCCGGAACATCGCTTTCCGGCGTGTCCGGAATCGTTACCTCTGCATCGGGTTCGCTTTCCGGGATATCGACAACATAGTCCGCATCGGTTTCTGGCGCCGGAATTTCTTCCTCGGCCAATGCGCTGACACCGAGCATATTCACACTCAGACTGGCGGCAGTCAGCAGAACGAGAAAACGCTTGCCTTTTCTCATCATGATGTCTCCCTCGTTTTCGTATCACAGCGGCAAAATCAATGCCATACTTTGCTATACATAGTTTACCAGATGAAAGATGCAAAATAGGGTATATTTTGCGATTTGGAAACATTTCTCTGGAAAATTTCAAAGTTCCATTTTGTACAAAACGATGAAAAAAGCCGTCCCATTCCGCAGAACAGGACGGCGGTCAAAGCCTTACTCCCAGTTATTCCAAACATCGGGGCAGTAGCCGACGGTTGCCTGACGGCCGTTGCGGACGACCGGCGTTTTCATCAGCGTGCCATCCTCGAGCAGTTTCTCCTTTTTGTCCTCGTCGTAGGCGAGGTACGCCAGCGACGCGTAACCCTTGCTTTTCGGGTCGAGCAGGCTGTCCAGTCCGCCGACGGCTTTGAGTACGCTGTCCAGTTCACCCTTGGACATGCCCTTCTGCGCAAGGTCGATCATCTGGAATTTAATGCCGCGTTCCTTGAACCAGCGCTGCGCCTTTTTGGTGTCAAAACACTTGTTTTTGCCGAAAATCTGAATGTTCATGCCGAAATCTCCTTTGCTCTGCTTCCTGCATTATAGCAGAACCGGGAGCGGAAAACAAGTCCTATTGCGGCTTGTGCAGGTGCAAAACGCCGTGGGTTCGCGTGAACGGATACAACAGCACGCACATCAGCGCGGCACAGCGTCCGATCTCGCACAGGATGAGCGGCACCGCAAAGAATACCTCGCCATGCCGTGCAAAATCGCCGATGGCGGCCAGTCCGGCAGCCGTAAACGCCGGATAGGGAAGCAGTGCCGCGGTGTTCGCTCCTAGCAGCAGCACCGTGCGCAGCAGCAGGAGCGCAAGTAAGGCACCGCCTGCGCTCAAGCCGTGCGATACGCTCGCGGACAGCTTGTCCTCGGGCAGAGAAAGTGCGAGCACGACCGAAACCGGCAGCAGAGAGCGCAAAATGCGCCAGAAATGCGGCAGCAGCGCCGCTGTCGGTGCGGAAATGTTGGCTGGCGTCAGCTGCGTGAGCGTCAGCACGCCGGAGAGCACGAGCGTTATGCCGGCCAGCCACGCCGTCGGCAGCGCCCACATAGCACAGCGGTTGAGACCCATGGCCGCCGTCAGCAGGATACAGACCGTCAGCAGCACGACCGTGCCGCCGCATGAGCGCCCGGTGAACACGGTTTCCTGCAGGAAAATGCTCATGCGGGCGATGGACGACAGCAGCGGGAACAACGCAATTCCGGCGAGTACCCATTGGGCCGGAGCCGAACGCCGCACGGCACCGGCCAGTCTGGCGGCTCCGGCACCGGCAAGCGCACAGACCGCACACGCCAGGGCCGCGGCGTATACGCTCTGTCCGTCGGTTGGAAGATACAGTAATTCGCTCATCGGCAGCAGCGCAAACAACGCCGTGCACCAGCGTGGAAACAAGCGCTCACGCATAGGCGCCACCGCCGATCTCACCGTCTAAAAAACAGGAAAGCCGCTCGTTTTTGAACACCGCCGTGCCTGCCGGAGCGGTCTGCCCGAACGCATCCACACGCAAAGCGGGAAGGATGGCTGTGCCGTCCGCGTGCAGCACGTCGGCGACACGGTACAGCGGCATATCCGGCAGAATGCCGTCCCGTGCGGAACGGTCGAGCAGTTCGCTGAGCGCATACACTTCGTCATCGTTTTCCATCAGCTTTGCCGCCGAGCCATCCCGCACGACTGCCGCCCGCAGGCTGAGCCGCACGTCGTTTTCACGGCAAAGATAGTCCGCCAGCGGAAGAATGCTCTCGGAGACCGCGTCCTCGCTGAGTAAAAGCACCTGCGCATGGCTCAAATACAGGTCGCCCGGCAGGATGCTGCGTAAGTTCTGCAGTGCGTCCGTCACGTCGGTTCCGGTGGCGGACAGATAGGCTGGTGCGGCGGTGTCGTCCGGCGAGTCCTGCCGCACGACTTCGGCGGTCAGGCGGTACACGCCGTTTTCCCGGTCAAGCGCTAGCGCGGACACCGGCGAAACCTCTCTCGTACAGCCGCACAGCAACAGCAGAAGCGGCAGAAATCTGAGCAGCTTCACGGGCGTTCCTCCTTCGATGGGCGTTTGACGGCAAAGCGGTCGTACCGCATGAAAAACCACGGATAGCGCAGCCAGGTGTCCTCGTGCTCGGCGGAGATGCGCGGCACCAGATTGAGCAGGTACGGCACCGAGCACGAGTGCATGCGGCACAAAGCTGCAAGCGTCAAGCCGAGCAGCAAGCCAACGCCGTACAATCCCCAGGCGGCAGCCGCAGCGAGCAAAGCAAACCGGAGCCACAGGGCAGCGGTCTGCAGCTTGGGCACCATCAGGCCGGTGACACCCGCGATAGCCACCACGATAACGGTCGGCGCCGCCGCAAATCGGGCGGAAACCGCCGCATCACCGAGCACCAGACCGCCGACAATGCTCATCGTCTGGCCCATGGCACCGGGCGTTCTGGCGCCGGCCTCTTTCAGTGCTTCCAGTACGAACAGCATGAGCAGGATTTCCCAGCCGATGGGCAAGGGCACACCTCGCTGTGCGGCGGAGACCGCAAACAGCAGACGTGCGGGCACGAGTTCGCGGTGATACAGCATGAGCGCGGCATACACCGCCGGAAACGTGATCGTGAAAATAAATCCGATGACCCGCAGAATACGCGACAGATTCGCCTGCAGGAAGCTGATATAGTAGTCGTCGTTGGACTGAAAGCACTCCTGAAACAAAAACGGTGCCGTGAGGGCCACCGGACTGCCGTCCACGACAATGACGCACCGGCCTTCCAGCATACGCGAAGCGGCCACGTCCGGCCGCTCGGTCGTGCCGAGTGTCGGGAACGGCGCCCATCGGTGGTCGCGAATGCGCTCGGCGAGGTAGTTGGAATCGAGTACGCTGTCGATGTCAAGCGCGGTCAGCCGCGTTTCCAGCCTCTCGATCAGGCTGTTTTCACACAGTCCGGCGATATAGCACAGGCACACGTTGGTGTTCGTGCGGCTGCCGACCCGCACAAACCGGAATTTCAGCCGCGGGTCGTTCACACGGCGGCGGATGAGCGCCAGATTGGGCATAAAGCACTCGGTAAAGCCTTCCCGCGGACCGGAGAGCACGCGCTCGTTTTCCGGTTCGGCGGTACCGCGCTTGTCGAAGCCCTTGGTGTTGACCAGAACCGGACGGGCATCGCCGTCGGTCAGTACGATGGCGTCGCCGTAGAGAAAAGCGGCAAACACCTTGTTCATGTCGGTTTCCACACGGCATTCGTCGGTCTGGAGTACGGTGTCGGCAAGCGTATCGGCGGAAAGCCGCGACTGCGTACAGCGCAGAATGGGCCGCACAAGGCTTTGGTTGATGGCAAGGGAATTTACCATGCCGTCAAAGAAAAACAGCGCACAGCGCAGTCCGTTTTGCCCAACCGCACGCCGAATGATAAGTGTATCGTCGTTCCGGAACAGCTCCTGCATCATGCGGATGTTTTGCTCCAGATCGGCGGTAAATGTGATCGTTTCCATAGTTTCACCCCTCAAAAAGGGTGCGCAGAAAACGAGATTTTATACAGTCATTTTCCATTTTCAATTCAGCAGTTCGTCAGATAAGACCTCGCCGAAAAGCCTGATTCCTCTTAGTGCCTCCGTCATGGTATTGCCCGAAGAACCAACCTCAACCAGGAACGCACTGTGCGTTGCATGCTGGTTAAACCGCTGCGTGCGCAGATTGAGCGGCCGCATGAGCGTCGGATAGGTGCGGTTGAGCCGGTACTGCAGGGACGCTGCACGGTTCAGATTCTCCTGCCAGTCCGGGTGATACAGGCCGCCGTCGTCTGTGCCGACAACGAGCATCAGCTGGGCGGTCTCCTCACCGTTAATCGTGCACGAGGTTTTGTAGGCGCGGCCGTCGTCGGTCAAAATCGAGTCGCGGTGCACGTCAATAACGGTCGTGATGGACGGATATTCCGCCAGCGTGTCCTCAACCACGGCAAGCGAACGGTCATACGCGCCGGTGTACACGGGCGTGTCGAAAATCTCACGGATATGTACGGCCTCGACGCCGTTGTCCTCGAGCACCTTCTGCAGCTCATCGCCGACGCGCACTACATTATAATTGGTGTCGGTCGTGCGTTCGGTCTCAGTCGGTGTGTACGGAAACGCGGCGTCAGGCGTGTAGCTTTCGCTGCCGTGTGTGTGATAAATCAGCACCTGCGGTCCGTCACCATCGGCGGAAAGATGCTCGTCTGCGGCCAGACAATCGGCCACGTCTACGTCATACGAGGTCTCGTTGTTGATGGAGACTGTGGCAGCCTTATCGGCGGCCGACAGCACCGGATTGTCGTTCTCGGTGTCCGATGAGGGCACAAAGGTGCTCTCCGCAAGCGGACTTTCCGCCTGCTCATCCCGAGCGGCAGCAGCCGTACGCGGTGTGTACACCTCGGCGGTATCGTCCGGCGCAACGCCGAACTCGAGCGCCATTGCGCGTGTGACAAAGCCGCTGTTGTGCGCCAGACCGGTCAGTGCCTTCTGCGCGATCGGTTCGCCGCCTGCGCGTGAGAAAATCAGCAGCGACAGCGCCAGACAGAGGGTGATGGCGGCAGGCAGGCGGATGCTGCCTCGTGATCGGAACTTCTGATGTTTGCGTCGCTTCATTGCGCCACCCTCCTTGCTGTTTCATGCTATCTATCATACGCCAGGCCGCGTGCGAGTATGCCCGAAACCTGTCACGAGAGGTACAAGTCAATGTCGGCGACGCTGAGGTGCGGATGCAGCGCCATATTGACCGCGTAGCCGATCATGCGGGAGATGTCGGCGACCTCGCGGTCGATGTCGCGTGTGGTGATCATCACCGGCTGAGACAGGTCGTCGAGCGCTTCGCAGTCCGGCTGTCCAAGCTGAGTGCTGATCTCATGCGCCAGTGTGGCGCCGTCTACCACGGTCGGCACGCCGACGGCGATTACAGGCACGCCGAGCGTCTCCTCATTGAGTGCCGCACGGGCGTTTCCCACGCCGGCACCCGGCGTAATGCCGGTATCCGCCAGCTGAACCGTGCGCAGCAGCCGCGACAGCCGACTGGCGGCCAGCGCATCCACGGCAATGACAGCGGACGGACGCACCCGGTCGAGCACGCCGCAGATCACCTCGCCGGTCTCGACACCGGTCTGCCCGAGTACACCCGGAGCCAGTGCGGATACCGGCCGCCAGTCTGCGAAAATATCGGGCGACTGCGAGACCAGATGCCGCGTGGCAATGACATGATCGGCGGTCTGCGGCCCGATGGCATCCGGCGTTATCATGCGGTTGCCCAGTCCGGCGATGAGCACCGGACCGTCATTCTGTGGCGGTAGCAGCTCTCGCAGCAGCGTGCTGAGTGCCTTGCACGCCCGCGGGAACGCGTCCTCCTCACGGCGGATGAGTGCATCCAGTTCGAGCGTGAGATAGCGTCCCTGCGGCTTGCCGATCTCACGGGCGGCCTCGTCCGAGAGAATGTGTACCTCGTGCACGGCGAAGTCCTCGAGTGTGCGGTCTGCCTGCCGGACATGCGGCAGCGCAGCGGCAGTTTTGCGGTTTTCGATCGCTTCCACGGCCAAATCGGTGCGGAAAGCCATGCAGCATCCCTCCTTATACGGATATTTTTCTCGGTGAAAAAGTTTTTATGCAATTTTTGAAAAAAACACTTGCTTTTTTTGTGAGAAGATGATAGAATAATAACACTGTTGAATAGAAAACGAAGGAGGTGTTTTCAGAATGCCCAATATTAAGTCTGCAAAGAAGCGCGTTAAGGTTAACTCCGTAAAGGCGCTGAACAACCAGATGGCTAAGAGCGAGCTCAAGACCACTCTGAAGAAGTTTGATGCTGCGATTGCTGGCGGCGATAAGGCTGAAGCAACTGCTGCTTACACGACCGCTGTCAAGGCTGTCGATCAGGCGGCTGCCAAGCACCTCCTGCACAAGAACAATGCGTCCAACAAGAAGAGCAAGATGACCAACAAGCTCAACGGCATGGCGTAAGTTCTGGTATAGAACATCGAAACCGCAAGTTTAACTTGCGGTTTTTCTTTTTGCAACATTTAGATATTCATCGAAATGTATTGACAAACCGCAAACCTGTGATATACTGATAACAATTAGATGGCCATCTAATTATAGGATAGCGAGAGGACGGTGAACGGAATGGAAATTACAATCCTGATTTGCGCGATTGCGCTGATTCTGGCGGTCATATTGATAATCTGGCAGGCAAAAGCGCTTGCAAAGTGCGATTTGACCTGTAAATCCTGCGGCACGAAGCAAAATCTGCCGTGGAAACGGCTGCTCTTCCGACAGCATGTGGGTAATGACTGGCGGCTGGACTGTCCGATCTGCGGATGCAAAACGTGGTTCACCGCACGAAAGAGGGGACAGTAATGGGGTTTCAGCAGAGTTTCAAAGCGCTCAGCGATCCGGTGCGGCGTGAGATCCTGTCGCTGCTGCGGCGCGGACCGATGGCGGCAGGTGATATTGCGGCCCACTTTGAGGTATCAGGTGCAACCATTTCGCACCATCTGTCCGTGCTCAAAGACGCCGGTCTGGTGCTGGATGACAAGCAGGGCAAGTACATTTACTACGAGCTGAATATGTCGGTCGTGGACGAGATTTTAGAGTGGCTCGCTGCACTGAAAGGAGAGGACAGAGATGAAAAAAATCAGTAGGATGCAGGTGACGGCGTGGGTGCTGTCGCTGCTGCCGGTTGTGGTGGCCGCTGCGTTTTACAGCCGTCTGCCCGCAGAAATTCCGATGCAGTGGGATTTTGGCGGTCAGGTGGGTTACGAGACCAAGTGGCATTTGTGGATCGTGGCCGGAATGGCACCGCTGTTTGCAGTCCTGTTTTACTTTTTGCCGCGGTTTGACCCGAAAAGAAGGAACTACGACAAATTTTCCGATGCCTATGTCGGGATTCAAATGATGCTCGACCTGTTCCTGACCGCAATGTGCGGCATCTGCATCGCGGAAGCACTGCGTCCGGGCATGGTCGATGTGCCGACGGTCGTGTGCCTGCTCATCAGCCTGCTGGTGATGGGCCTCGGCAATGTCATGCCCAAGTTCCGCATGAACTGGTACTGCGGCCTGAAAACGCCGTGGACGCTGTCGAGCGAAGCCGTCTGGACGAAAACGCATCGTGCGGCAGGCCGGATGATGTTTGCGGCCGGACTGATCGGCATGGCAGGCTCGTTCGTTCCGAACGAAATTGCAAAGTTTGTGCTGGTAATCGCACCGATGGCAGCGGCAACGATCATCCCGACGGTGCTGAGCTGGCGGTGGTACCGCATGGAACAGCAGTAATAGACGAAAAATGGACTTTGAAAGCGCGGTTTGCTGGAAAACCGCGCTTTTCTTGTATAAAAAGGTTAAAATTACAGAATGGTTACAACAAATTTAGTCATATTTTAACTTGCCAAGTGGGGAACGATGTGCTATAATTTTGAAGCAAGTTTACATAGGTGGGGAATACGCCCTATCTATTAACCACTGGGCAAGGAGAATATTATGAAAAGAACGCGAAAGCTGGTGGCCGTCGCAGTGCTGACGGTTGCGGTGGTCGTAAGCGCGATCACGGCAGCCTATGCGCTGAACGCGAACACCACGGAGACGTATGCGTATCTTCCTGAGCACTCGGTTTACTTTTATGATACAGCAGGAGAATACGCGTGGGCTTCCCGCGAGGTCGATACGCTTGCGGTCGCAGGCGTTATCAAGGGCAGCGGAAACCATCTGTTTTATCCGGGCAACGCAATTACCCGAGCGGACTTCATCGTCATGCTCGACCGTGCATTCGGCATGAGCGATGCACTCGACAGCGGTGCAGTCAACTCGAACGGCACGTTTGTCGATGTGCCGAGCAATGCATACTACAGCAAGGCGGTCATCGCTGCGAAAGCCTTCGGCGTAGCGGCCGGCACGGCGACCGGCGAGTTCCAGCCGCAGCAGAGCATGACCCGTCAGGACGCCATGGTGTTCCTCAAGCGCACGATCGACCGGACAGCGCTCAAGCTGGGCACCGGTTCGGTGAGCGGATTCTCGGACGCGAGCAAGATTTCCAATTACGCAAAGCCGTCGGTCAGCGCACTGGTCGGCGCCAAGGTCATTAGCGGCTCGAAAGGAAAGATCAATCCGCTGTCCAAGGTAACGCGTGCCGAGATGGCTGTGATGCTCTATCGAGCAACGCATTTGACCTCGCAGAGCAGCGGCGCTGTGTATCAGAACCGCGGTGATCTGGTCAATCTGTGTATTGGCACGCAGAATTACTGCGATGTCGTGATCGAGAACTATGATCCTTCGGTGACGTACACCGGCCTGATGGGCTATACGGATTTCCGCAGAGTCGGCGGTGTCACCTACGTTTCGCTGAGCGGCAAACGCGCCATTGACCGCACGGTAACGTATACCAACGGCGTGTTCACCTTTGCGGACGGCGAAGGTACGGTCAGCATTCCGGCATCCGCCGATTGCGTGGCTATCGACGTCAGCCAGCCGTATCATCAGCTGAACGCTCCGACGAGCACCGGCAGCACCTACCGGCATTGCTATCCCTCGATCGAGGACGGTACGGTCACCGCGATTTATTATTCTAAGGTATAACGAAAAACCACCCTGTGAAAACAGGGTGGTTTTTTATTGGATGGATTTTCGTTTGTATCGGTTGCAGGTAAGGTCAACCATGTTGTTATCGTTAAATCATTGTAGGGGCGCGCATTGCGCGTCCAAACTCAAATGACATGCACCGATTATTGTCAACGGCTCACGTTCCGTAGGGGCGCACCAGTGTGTGCGCCCTTCTAACCGACCGGCAACCGTAAAACAGGGCGGACACGTTGGTCCGCCCCTACGATGTCATGTGCAGGTCGATGAGAACAGTGCAATTTGGAGAGAAACGGCGGCATGAGGTCATGCCGCCCTACAATATAGCACGATATTCTGGTTCACAATGAACATTCATTTATCAATATATTATGTAGGGCAAGGCACTCCGGAGTAGCTTCTCTTGCGGCTATGCCGCAATTCGCCTTCTGACTTCACTATAAGAACCTGTAAGTCAACAAATCAAAATTCGTATATAATACAGCGCAAAAAGACACCTCCGCCATGGCAAACGGAGGTGTCTTTTCTATACATTTGGAGATGAATGGATTTTTGGAGAGAATTGCAGGATTTGAGAATCGGAATTATTCAGAAACCAGCGGAGTGGACAGGTAACGGTCACCGGTATCCGGCAGCAGAGCAACGATAACCTTGCCTGCGTTCTCCGGACGCTTGGACAGCTCAACAGCAGCCCACAGAGCAGCACCGGAAGAAATACCTACGAACAGACCCTCGCTGTGTGCGAACTGGCGGGAGGTCTCGAATGCGTCCTCGTTGGTTACGCGAACAACTTCGTCGTAAACCTTGGTATCGAGTACGTCCGGAACAAAGCCAGCGCCGATACCCTGGATCTTATGCGGGCCGCCCTTGCCGGTGGACAGTACCGGGGAGGTATCCGGCTCAACAGCAACAACCTTGACATTCGGATCCTGATCCTTCAGGTACTTGCCGGTGCCGGTTACGGTGCCGCCGGTGCCTACGCCTGCAACGAAGATGTCAACCTTGTGACCGGACTGCTCCCAGATCTCCGGGCCGGTGGTTGCGTAGTGTGCAGCCGGGTTTGCCGGGTTTACAAACTGACCCGGGATGAAGCTGTTCGGGGTCTCCTTAGCAAGCTCGTTGGCCTTTGCGATCGCACCGGACATGCCCTTTGCACCTTCGGTCAGAACCAGCTCAGCGCCGTAAGCCTTCAGCATGTTGCGGCGCTCAACGCTCATGGTCTCCGGCATGGTGAGGATGATGCGGTAGCCACGGGAAGCTGCAACAGCCGCCAGACCGATACCGGTGTTGCCGGAGGTCGGCTCGATGATGGTTGCGCCCGGCTTGAGTGCGCCGGACTTCTCAGCGTCGTTGATCATTGCGTTAGCGATACGATCCTTAACAGAACCGGCCGGATTGAAGTACTCCAGCTTTGCGAGAACCTGTGCGTTTGCGCCGGTCTTAGCTGCGAATTTTTCAGCCGCATACAGCGGGGTGTTGCCGATCAGATCGGAGAAGCTCTTTTTAATATCAGACATGGGATAAACCGCCTTTCAAAAATAAGAAAAATTAAAATGTAATGTTAATAAGGAATGATGGGGAAACTCAGTCGATGCAACATCGACACATTCGCCGGATCACCATTGAGGATCACTCTCCTTAATTCACTTTATTCATATGTGTTTTGTATGAATTAAATATACAACCGAAATCCCCATTTGTCAATAGGAATTTTGAAAAAAGTCAAAAAAATTTCCGCACTCGGAAAATGGTGCGGAAACTTACGATTTAATGATTGAGATCCCAGTCGATGGGTTCGATGCCGTTCAGCTCGAGGAAGGTGTTGCACTTGGAGAAGTGCTTGCAGCCGAAAAAGCCGTTGTATGCCGACAGGGGAGAGGGATGCACGCTTTCGAGCACAAGGTGCTGCGGTGCGGTGATCAGCTTCTTCTTGCTGCGGGCATTGCCGCCCCAGAGCAGAAAGACGATCGGCTGCTCGTGCTCGTTCAGCTTTTCGATCACGTGGTCGGTGAAAGTCGTCCAGCCGAGGTTCTTGTGGCTGTTCGCCTGCCCGCGGCGTACCGTCAGGGTGGTGTTTAGCATGAGCACACCGCGTTCCGCCCACTTGGTGAGCGTGCCGTCCTTCGGAGGTGTGATGCCGAGGTCGCTCTGCAGTTCCTTGAAGATGTTCTGCAGGCTCGGAGGCGGCTGTACGCCCGGCTGAACGGAAAAGCAAAGTCCGTGGGCCTGTCCGGGACCGTGATACGGATCCTGTCCGAGAATGACCGCTTTGACTTTGGAATACGGCGTGTACCGCAGCGCGTTAAAGATGTTCTCTGCCGCCGGATAGATGGTCTGCTCGGCGTATTCCTTTTTCAGCCAGTAGCGAATGCGCTTGTAATAATCCTGCTCAAACTCACCGGCAAGGATCTCGTCCCAATCGTTGCCAAGATGTACCATGCTATCACTCCACCATTTCAGTTGATCTAACTTTTTTGTCGTTTTATAAAGTATAGCATACGGACTGCGATGTGTCAAAGTGCAGGTGGAGCTTCTGCAAAGTAGGAGTTAGGAGGTAGGAGTTTCCAGAGAGTGAAGAGTGGAGAGTTGAGAGTGGAGAGAGCCAAATTGAAAATTGAGAATTGAGAATGGAAAATGAATGTAATGGTAAAACATTGCGTGGGCGGCCAATGGCCGCCCCTACGGTTATGCGTGTGCAAATCGTTTGATACGGTGCGCCGAGTCAGCGCACCCTACGGTAACACACGTTATCAGATAAAATTCGTAGGTGCCGTCCGTGGTCACCAGACAAACGAGTTGCCCGACACGGGTATGTCGCGCCTGCGTAGAGTAAACCACCTGTGTAGCAGCAAGGTATCTGACACTGCGAATAGGTAGAGAAATTCGCGGTAGGAAAAATCCTCTGCCGTTCTCCTTTTCGAAGCGGTCGCCGGTCTCTGGTTTGCGTCAGACTATCTAATAAGGGAAAGGTAGGAGTTCAAAGAGGAAGGGAAACCGCAGGTGTCCCTTCCTCTTTGCCCCAGCCGCGGGCGCGGCAGCCTCCCGCGCTCCGCAGAGCGCAATTCCCTCGCTGAATCTCAGCGAAAAATCTGCCGCCCAGAAAGGGCGTATTGCTAACGCAACTCGTGTGCCCCAGTCAACCGGTGCAGAGAAAAGAGCCGCCCAGCCAGGGTGAACTGCTGACGCAGTTCAGGTACCCCGGTCAACCGGTGCAGGGAAAAGAGCCGCCCGGATAGGGTGAACCGCTTACGCAGTTCAGGTGCCCCGGTCAACCACTGCTGAAAAATCCAGACGTTTCAGAGGCTGGGTGATGGTTTTTGAATAAACCGTGAATTTTACAAACCACTCTTGATTTTTTCTGACTTTAGGCTTATTATATCAATGTTGGCACTCGATGGCTGAGAGTGCTAATACCAAACAACAAACACAGAGGTGTATGTAATCATGGCAACCAAGCAGTTTAAGGCAGAGTCCAAGCGTCTGCTCGATCTGATGATCAACTCCATTTATACGCACAAGGAGATTTTCCTGCGTGAGCTGATCTCCAACGCATCCGACGCAACGGACAAGCTCTATTATAATGCAATGAAGGAAGGCAAGACCGGTATCACCCGCGACAGCCTGCCGATCGACTTGACGCTCGACAAGGCAAACCGCCGTTTCATCATCGAGGACCACGGCTGCGGCATGACCGCAGAAGAGTTGGAGAGCAACCTCGGCACGATCGCACGCTCGGGTTCGCTGGCGTTCAAGAAGGAAAACGAAAAGCAGGACGATATCGACATCATCGGTCAGTTCGGCGTTGGTTTCTATGCGGCATTTATGGTGGCCAAGCACGTTGAGGTCGTATCCCGTGCGGTAGGCAGCGACGAAGCTAACCGCTGGGAGTCCGACGGTGCGGACGGCTACACGATCACGCCGTGCGAGAAGGCAGAAAACGGCACAAAGATCGTGCTGACCATCAAGGACAACACGGAAACCGAGAATTACGACGAATTCCTCGAGCCGTACCGCATCCAGGGTCTGGTAAAGAAGTATTCCGACTACATTCGCTACCCGATCAAGATGGATATGACCCGCTCCCGCATGAAGGAGAAGCCGGCGGACGCAGGCGACGACTACAAGCCGGAGTGGGAGGAGTACACCGAGAACGAGACCCTCAACTCCATGGTTCCAATCTGGAAGAAGTCCAAGAAGGAGCTGAAGGACGAGGATTACAACAACTTCTACACGCAGAAGTTCTACGACTATCAGCCGCCGCTGTGCCACATCCACTCCAGCGTGGAAGGTGCGGTAACCTACACGGCGATGCTGTTTATCCCGTCTCATGCGCCGATGGACTACTATACCAAGGACTATGAGAAGGGTCTGCAGCTGTACTCCAACGGCGTGCTCATCATGGACAAGTGCGCTGACCTGCTGCCCGACCATTTCAGCTTTGTACGCGGCATGGTCGATACCGCTGACCTGTCGCTCAATATCTCCCGTGAGATGCTGCAGCACGACCGCCATCTGAAGGCCATCGCGCAGAGCATTGAGAAGAAGATCAAGAGCGAACTGCTCAAGATGCAGAAGGACAGCCGTGAGGACTACGAGAAGTTCTGGGCAGCATTTGGCCGTCAGATCAAGTACGGCGCTTACGTTGAGTACGGCGCACACAAGGAGCTGCTGCAGGATCTGCTGATGTATCATTCCTCCACCGAGGACAAGCTGGTATCGCTGTCTGAGTACGCTTCCCGCATGAAGGAGGACCAGAAGTATATCTACTACGCTTGCGGCGAGACCGTTGACAAGATCAAGATGCTGCCGGTCATGGAGACGCTGACCGACAAGGGTTACGAAGTGCTGTGCATGGACGACAGCATCGACGAGTTCTGCGTCAAGATGCTTGCAAAGTATAACGACAAGGAATTCAAGTCCATCGCAGACGCTGACCTCGGTCTGGACAGCGAGGACGAAAAGGAAGAGATCAAAAAACTGTCCGAGGACAACAAGGACGTACTCGAGGCACTCAGCAAGGCACTCGACGGCAAGGTTAAGAAGGTCGAGCTGACCAGCCGGCTCAAGAGCCACCCGTGCTGCCTGCGTGCCGAGGGTCCGGTAACACTCGAGATGGAGAAGGTGCTCAATCAGCAGGCTGCTGTCAACGGCGGTCAGAGCGTACACGCAGAGCGTGTTCTGGAACTCAACGCTGAGCACCCGATCTTCAAGAAGCTGTGCGCACTGCAGGCCGAGGGTTCGGATAAGGTAGGCACCTATGCGGACATTCTGTACACGCAGGCGCTGCTCATCGAGGGTATGCCGGTGGATGATCCGGTCGCTTACGCAAATGCTGTTTGCAATCTGCTCTCCTAAGGGATATAATATAGTATAACTGAGGATAAAAGAGTGAATGATTGATGGATTGAGAGAATGATGCGGCTCGGCCGTATCAATACTACATTTTATTTATGAACAAAACCGGAAGGTGATGAAACATGAAGAAAATGCTGTGGATACTCAATCCGCATGCGGGACGCGGTGCGATGAGCGGAAAGATCATCGGCTGTGTGACCGCATTCCAGCAGGCAGATTATGATGTGACGATTTATATCACGCAGGGTGCGCAGGATGCGACACGCGTGGCTCGGGAGCGGGCAGGCGAGTTTGACCGTATTGTGTGTGCCGGCGGTGACGGTACGCTCAATGAGGTTATTACCGGTCTCATGCAGGCGGAAACACGTCCGGTACTCGGCTATGTGCCTGCCGGCACGACGAATGACTTTGCGTCCAGTCTGGGTATCTCCAAGGTGCCCGCCGAGGCGGCAGTGACCGCGGCAGGCGATACCCTGCAGGCGCTGGATATCGGCCGCTTCAACGACCGCTACTTCAACTATATTGCGGCGTTCGGCGCGTTTACCGAGGTCTCCTATGAGACACCGCAGCAAACCAAGAACATTTTCGGCCGTGCGGCGTATATCATCGAGGGCATTAAGGCGCTGACCAACATCAAGACCTACCACATCCGCGTGGACAGCGCGGAAGCGCAGATAGAGGACGACTTCATCTACGGCATGGTGACGAACACGGTGTCGGTCGGCGGCTTCAAGACCATCCGGCCGGACGGCGTGGCACTGGATGACGGATTGTACGAGGTGCTGCTCATCTATCCGGTCGAGAACCCGATGGAGCTGCAGTGGTTGGCGAACGATTTGCTGACACACAATGTCGAGTCCAACCGCTTTGCGTACTTCCGCACGTCGAAGATCAATTTTTCGTCAGATGACGAGGTAACGTGGACGCTGGACGGTGAGTTCGGCGGCTCGGTCCGCGACGTGCAGATCACCAACTGCAGCCGTGCGATCACATTTGCCACCGGCAAGGATGACGAAGAAGAATAAGCAAGGGAAATCCCGCAGAATTTTGGTTCTGCGGGATTTTTTTATACGCTCGGCGCGAGCAGGATCGGCTGCAGCTGTTTACTGTTCATGGCCGCGTCGATGGTGTCCGGCAGCAGCGTCATTTCCGCGACAAGCGAGCGCGGCTTGGTGTGCGGCGCGTCCTGCCGCAGCGGCACGAAGTAATAATGCCGTCGATTGAGCAGCGTACCCAGATTGGCGGCACTGCCGGACAGGCCGTCGTTGGTGGAGAGTGCCAGCACGACCGGACGTTCTCCACGCAGGTGGCTTTTGACTGCCATGGTTGCAGGCGTGTCGGTTAGACCGTGCGCCAGTTTGGCAAGCGTGTTTCCGGTGCACGGTGCAACGACCAGAATGTCGAACAGCGCCTTCGGCCCGATCGGTTCGGCGGCAACAATGCTGTCGATAGGGGAGACGCCGGTGAGTGAGGTCAGTTCCTCACGCCAGTGCGCGGCTGTGCCGAAGCGGGTGTCGAGCGTACCGGCATTGTCGGATAAAATCGGCGTGACCGTGTCGCCGCGGTCGATGAGTGCTTGCATGACCGGTATGATTTTCGCAAATGTGCAGAACGAGCCGGTCAGCACAAAGCCAATGCGAAGGTTGCTCATAGGATGCCCTCCTCGTGCAGAATGGTGTCCACGGTATCGAATACCGCGCGTGCAGCGCTGAGCGGCGCTACCTTGCCCGGCAGAGACAGTGCGTGCAGCACGCGAAAGCCATCGGGCAGATGGGCATCGGCAGCAACGCCGCCCGGCAGCGACGCAAGATCAATGACGAAACACGGCGGTTTTAAGTCGGATAACACCGTCGTTGTGAGGATTGGAGCGGGTACGGTGTTGAAAATCAGGTCAAAACCGGAGAGTTGACCGGCAAGCCTGCGTGTATCCAGTGCGTGCAATCCGGCAGCAGCTATGCGTGCGAAGTCGCGTGTACAGCGTGCGGAAATCGTGACATCAGCGTCAAGCGCGTGCAGCTTGCGTGCGAGCAACATGCCGATTCGACCGGCGCCAATCACCAGACAGCGTGCATTTTGCAGAGTGAACGCAGTCTGCTCCATCGCAAGCTGGAGTGCACCCTCGCAGGTAGGGAAGGCGTTAGCGGTTTGGCGCATACGCGGATTTTCTTTCGCATAGACTGCAAGCGAGTCCAATGGTATGAAGTCAAGTAGGTGATGCGAGAAAATTTTGAAGAAAAGCAGTGCAAATACACCATAT
>CAVLCS010000040.1:0-22076 GCA_963661675.1 Bulleidia sp. | reverse complement strand
AAGCGAAAACCGGCACATACAGAGGGTTTTCTCCTTATGTGCCGGTTTTGTTTGTTTGATTGCCAAATCGTGATTGGTCGCTTGCGAAGCGAACGGAATCTTGCCTACCCGGCAGGGGCACAAGAGGGTAGACACCAAGGTTTCTATCCTCTTGGGACTCCAGTTTCCTTTATTTCTTAGCCTGGCGCAGACCAGAGACCGGCGACCGCTTCGAAAAAAGGAACGGCAGAGGATTTTTCCTTCCGTAGGGGAGGACCAATGTGTCCGCCCATTTTTATACCTCTACGCAGTGCCAGATACTTTACTGCTACACATGTGATTTCATCTACGCAGGCGCGGCATGACAGTGCCGCGCAACTCGTTTATCTGGTGACTACAGACGGCACCTGCGAATATTTTTTGTGCTTACGCTTTATTTTGCATCTCCTCACTCTCAACTCCTCACTCTTCACTCTCTGCAAACTCCTACCTCCTCACTCCTAACTCCTACCTTTTTCCGCAATTTTATGCTATACTGATAGGAGCAAAGGAGGTGTTCCGCCATGAAAAACCTATTCACCATCGGCGAAATGCAGCGGTTATTCTCGATTCCGGTGCGGACGCTGCGGTTTTACGATGAGATCGGCATTCTGCACCCGGAGAAGGTCGATCCGCGGACCGGCTACCGCTACTACTCTGCGGCGCAGTTCGAGCGGCTGAACACCATCAAGTACCTGCGGGCGCTCGGCGTATCGCTCGACCGGATACGCGGCTTTTTCGAAAACCGCGACACCGATGTGATCGAATCGCTTCTGCGGGAGCAGCTGGCGGACACCCGCCGTCAGCTGGACGAGCTGCACCAGATTGAGCACCGGATTGAACGCCGTCTGACCGATCTGCAGCGTGCCCGCACAGCCGTACTCGACACCGTGCGGCGCATTTCCCTGCCAAGCCGCGAGATCGTATTCCTGCGGCAGGACATCCCGCAGGACGCCAATCTGGAGTTTCCCATTCGCGATTTAGAGCGCGAGCACGGCTTAGAGCCGATGATGTTTCTCGGCAAGGTTGGTGTCTCGGTGGCACGCGAACGGCTGTTGGAACGCCGATTTGACCGGTTTTCCGGCATTTTCGTATTTGTCGAGCCGGAGGAACGCCATACCGGACCATCGGCCTCCCTGCCGTCCGGCGAGTGGCTGAGCCTGTGCTTTCGCGGCACGCACACCCGCTCGTCCGAAGGGTATGCGCGGCTGCTGGACGAGGCCGAGCGGCTCGGCTGCACGGTCACGGGCGATTCGGTCGAGGTGACGCACATCGACGGCGGCTTTACCTCGGATGAAGGGCAGTACCTGACCGAACTGCAGATTCCAGTGAAATATTAAATTTCTCCTTGACCCTCCAGTAGATGGAGGGTTTATTATTTGTTATGGAAAACATACAAACCCAAGGGGGATTTTCTATGGAAAATAACGACCATCTGCTGACCGAAGGACGCGTACTGCCTGTGCTCCTGCGGTTCACGATACCGTTTCTCATCGCAAACATCATTCAGGCGCTGTACGGCGCGGTCGATCTTGCCGTTGTCGGCCGATTTGCGGGCGCTGACAGCGTTGCGGCGGTCTCCACCGGCACGCAGGTCACCCAGATCATCACCAGTCTGATCACCGGTCTGACGCTCGGCGGCACCATTCTCGTCGGCAAGTACACCGGCATGCGCGAGGACAAGAAAACACGCCGGTCGATCGGCACTACACTGTCGCTGTTCGGCATTTTCTCGATCTTTCTAATGATCCTCGTCATCGGCTTTGCGGGTCCGATCCTGCGCCTGCTGCAAACACCGCAGGAAGCCTTTGACCTTGCGAAAACCTACGTCATTATCTGCAGCTGGGGTATTCCGTTTACCTGTGGCTACAACGCCATCAGCGCGATTCTGCGCGGCTACGGCGATTCCCGCCGACCGATGCTGTTCATTGCGCTTGCGTGCGTGCTCAACATTGCGGGCGACCTGCTGCTGACCGGTGTGCTCGGCATAGGTGTCGCCGGTGTTGCGATTGCGACCATCACCGCCCAGGCGGTCAGCATGATCTGCGCCATCGTGTACCTCAACCGGAGCAAGTTTATTTTTAAGTTTACGCTTTCCAATCTGCGTATCGACCGCGACCGCATGAAGGAACTGCTTCGCGCAGGCATTCCGATTTCCCTGCAGGAGCTGATGATCCGCATCTCCTTCCTGTATCTGACGGCTGTTGTCAACTCTTTGGGCGTTGCTGCGTCCTCGGCGGTCGGCGTGGCCAGCAAGTACGACGTTTTCGCCATGCTACCCGCGACCTCGGTCGCCTCGGCACTGGCAGCATTCACCGCGCAGAACTGGGGTGCAAAGCGGCCCGAACGTATCCGTTCCGCCGTGTACGCCGGACTGATTTTCGCCATTCTTGCAGGCGGCTGCTTTTTCCTGTGGGCACAGCTTTCGCCGGAAAGCATGATCCGCATTTTCTCGCAGGACGCGGACATTATCCGGGTCGGCGCACCGTTCTTCCGCACCTGCTCGTTCGACTATCTCGCCGTGGCGTTCGTGTTCTGCCTGAACGGCTATCTCAACGGACGCGGACTGACGCTGTTTACCATGTGCTCGAGTTGCTTTGGCGCTCTGTTCCTGCGCATTCCGCTGCTGTACCTAGTGCAGACGCACTTTACGGGCCAGCTGCCCGTGCTCGGCTGCGTAGCGCCGACCGTTTCCGGCATCATGGCCGTGTATACGCTCGTGTTTGCTGTGCGGCAGCTGCGCAAAGACTTACATTCCTGATTTTCCGCATGCAAAGGGCGGACACACTGGTCCGCCCCTACGAAAAACTGTGCATACTATCGAAAGCAAAAAAGGAACCTGTTCAAACAGGTTCCTTTTTATATGTATCATCCCTTGAGGATATCCTTAATAAGTTTTTCCTTCTCCTTGGCTTCCTTTTTCTCTTCCTTGAGCCGCTTTTTCTCCGACTCGTACTCCTTGCTCGGGCGCTTGCCGCAGTAGTGGATCTCGTACCGCTCGATGCAGTCCTTGATGACCTTGACCGCCACCGAGCGCGTCAGCGCGTCCGAAGTCGCGGTGTATTTATGCTCCAGGCTCTTATAAATCTCGAAGAAATGCGCGATCTCGTTGCCGTGGTGCGGCGGAAGCTGGTCAATATCGTGATAATAGTTCCAGTTCGGGTCCTCGAACGGAATCGCGATAATTTTATCATCGATCTCGTCGTCATCGATCATGCGGATGACACCGATCGGATAGCAGTCCACCTCGACCATCGGGTCGAGCGTTTCGCTGCACAGCACAAGCACATCCAGCGGATCGCCGTCATCCGCGTAGGTGCGCGGGATAAAGCCGTAATTGGCTGGATAATGCGTCGAAGTATACAGAATACGATCCAGCCGCAGCAGACCGGTCTGCTTGTCCAGTTCGTACTTTTTCTTGCTGCCTGCGGGGATCTCAATGACCGCCGTAAAGCTCTCCGGCGTTACGCGGCTCGGGTCAATGTCATGCCAGATGTTGATCATATCTGATCTCCTCCATATCTCTTATCTTATTTTCAGTATAGCAGACCTTTGCTTTTCCTGCAAATAAACTTTTTGTGGATTTTACATAAAACACGTTGTTCCTTTACAAAAATGCAGTATAATATAAATATAGAATGACGGCGTATGCCATCACGAAGGGGGATTCGATATGACACAGAAGATTTGGGAGCAGGGTTACACCCAGAACCGCGAGCTGTCGTGGCTGCAGTTCAACGCCCGCGTGCTCGCCGAGGCCGAGGACGAGAATGTACCTCTGCTCGAGCGCTTCAAATTCCTCGCGATCTTCACCAGCAATCTGGATGAGTTTTTCATGATCCGTGTCGGCAGCCTGTGCGACATGGCCACCGTGGACAAGGATCATATCGACAACAAATCCGGTCTGACCGCCAAAGAGCAGCTGCACCACATTTACAAGGCGGTCGAGCCGCTCTATGCCCGCCGTGACGCGGCGTTCTCCGATGTGGACGGCAAGCTGAGTGCGATCGGTCTGCGCCGTCTGACGATGGATTCTCTGGCACCCGATGAACAGAAATACATCAAGCGGTATTTTAAGGATATCATCGCGCCCGTGCTCTCTCCGCAGATCGTGGACTCGCATCATCCGTTCCCGCATCTTGAAGGCAAGGTGCTGCACATTGCCGCACTGCTCAGCCACAAAAAGACCGAGCGGCTCGGTCTGCTGCCCGTGCCCGCATCTCTGCCGCCGGTGGTGTTCCTGCCGGATGCGCCCTCGCGCTATATCCTCATCGAGGACATTCTGCTCGCCTACGCCGACCATGTGTTCGAGATGTACGACGTGCTCGAAAAGACAGTGCTCTGCGTCACCCGCAACGCGGATATCCAGGTGGACGACGAGACCTTCGGCGTGGAAGGCGGCGATTTCCGCAAAAAGATGGAAAAGCTGCTGCGTCAGCGCCGCCGCATGGCCGTCGTGCGCGTAGAGATCAACCGGCCCATCAGCGACCACTTCAAGGAGCACTTCCGCAGCCGCTTTGAGGTCAGCGACGCACAGATTTTCCTGTCGCGCACGGCGCCGCTCAAGCTCGGGTATGCATTCTCGCTCGGCGAGCACCTGCCGGAGAAAAAGCGCGTATTCCTCAGCGACCCGCCGTTTACGCCGCAGCAGCCGGCCATGCTGCCCGCGGGTCAGAGCCTGCTCAAGACCGCCCTGCAGCGTGACGTGCTGCTGTCCTACCCGTATGAGAGCATGGAACCGTTCCTGCAGATGGTGCGTGAAGCGGCAAATGATCCGGCCGTGCTGGCCATCCGCATCACCATTTACCGACTGGCGAGCAAGGCCAAGCTGGTCGAGTACCTGTGCGCTGCCGCCGAGAACGGCAAGGACGTTACCGCGCTCATCGAGCTGCGCGCCCGCTTTGACGAGCAGAACAACATCGACTGGTCCGAGCGCATGGAAGAGGCCGGCTGCAAGATCATTTACGGCTTCGAGGACTACAAGGTGCACTCTAAGATCTGCCTCATTACCCGCAGAGAGCGCGGCACGGTCCGCCACATTACACAGGTCGGCACCGGCAACTACAACGAGAAAACCGCCAAGCAGTACACCGATGTGTCGCTCATCACGGCTGATGAGCGCATCGGACAGGACGCAGGCGCGTTCTTCAACAATATGGCACTCGGCAACCTGTCCGGACGGTACAGCCGCCTGTTTGTCGCGCCGACCAGTCTGAAAAACAACATTCTGGCGCTGATGGACGAGCAAATTGCCAAGGGCGAGGACGGCTATATCCTGCTCAAGTTCAATTCGCTGACCGATATTGATGTCATCGCCAAGCTGCGCGAGGCATCGTGCGCAGGCGTTACGGTCGAGATGATCGTGCGCGGCATCTGCTGCCTGCTGCCCGGCGTTCCCGGACACACCGAAAACATCACGGTGACGAGCATTGTCGGCCGTTTCCTCGAGCATTCCCGCATTTACGTGTTCGGCCGCGGTGACGAGGAAAAGATGTACATCTCCTCGGCGGATCTGATGACGCGCAACACCGAACGCCGTGTCGAGATTGCCTGCCCGATCGACGATCCCACGGTTCGTGCCCGCCTGCATGACATTCTCTATGCCATGCAGCATGATACGGTCAAGGCACGCGTGCTGCAGCCGGACGGCACCTACTGTAAAAAGCCTGCCGTGCAGGATCCCATCTGCGCACAGGATCTGCTCATGCAGCAGGCCATCGAGAACGCCCGCAAGCAGGCTGCGCAGCCTGCACCGCAGCCGGGCTTGCTCGAGAAGATCAAAAAATGGTTTTCCGGTTCATAACATCAAAAAAGAGAGGCTTTTGAAGCCTCTCTTTTTCATTTATTCTGCAGTTTTCTTAGCTGCCTTTTTCGGCTTTTTGCCGATTTTCTGGTCGATGTACGCCGGAACCTCCTTGAGCGGAATCCCGAGCGCAACCGACAGCTCGCTGTTCAGCAGCTCTTCGGCACGCTTGCGATAGCGCTGATCGACCTGACTGACACGGCGGCCGTGTCGGCGTGACTTGGCGTAAACCGTCTTGATCAGCTGCACGAGTTCCTCGCAGTCGTGGCTCTGCAGCGCCGCCTGATAATGCTCACTCGCCATGCGGACGCTGTGGCAGGTGAAGTGGTCCTCCTCGATGTCGGGGATCGAATCGATCAATTCCTCGGCCTTTTCACGAGAGATCACCGGTCGCGTAAACACCGGCGAATCGGTCGGAATATAGATCGTTTCTGTTCCCGTTACAGGCACCAGCGTGTAGTACAGCTTATCCTCCTCGGTATCGAACGGCGGTTTTCCGATCGACTCTACCCGGCACACACTGTTGGTTCCGTACACAATGAACTCTCCTGCCTGATACATCAAGATGCCTCCTCACACCATCACGTTTCATTCCTGTTTCCGTTATCCACTTTTCTGATATAATTATAGCACATTTTCTTGAAAATTGTAAGTTTTATTTACCGTTTTCTTGGTTTTTCGGCGATTTGACGTATATTTTCGCTGTAAAACTGCACGCCAGTGCGCAAAATTTCTCCTGCAGACGAAAAAAAGCACCGTACTTTATGTACGGTGCTTTGTGTTTCAGGTCTTAGCCTTCGATTGCGGTGTAATCATCCGGAACGGTGATGCCGAGCTTCTCACAGTTTGCAGCGTTGTACATCTTGGTGAAGTTCGGAGCGGACTGTACTTCCATGTCGCCCGGGTTTGCGCCGTTGACGAGGATCTCGTAAGCCATCTCACCGGTAGCCTGACCCAGTTCGTAGTAGTCGATAGACAGGGTAGCTACGCCGCAGCCGTTGCAGATACCCTGCTCGCCTGCGATAACCGGAACATTCGCCGGGATAACAACGTTTGCGATCGCTTCGGTGCAGGATGCAGCGGTGTTATCGGTCGGGATATACATAACGTCGCTTGCTGCAGCAGCCTTCTGGGTTACGGAAGCAACGTCGTTGGAGTCGGTGAATGCGTACTCGGTGCAGGTGTAACCCATATCCTCGAGCAGCGGCTTGATGGTGTCGATCTGGTACTTGGAGTTCGGCTCAGCAGAGCAGTACAGCAGACCTACGTTCTTCGCATCCGGGAACAGCTCCTTGAGCATGTCAGCCTGGCCGTCGAGCGGTGCAAGGTCGGTGGTGCCGGAGATGTTGGTGCCGGTCTTGCCGGTCCAGTCGGATACGCCGAGTGCGGTGCCGTAGTCGGTTACCGATGTGCCGAGGATCGGGATATCAGAGGTGCCGGCCTGTGCTGCCTGCAGTGCTGCGGTAGCGTTCGCCATAATCAGGTCAACGCCTTCGGAAACAAAGCCGTTAACGATGGTGGTGCAGTTTGCGGACTCGCCGGAAGCGTTCTGCTCATCAAATTCAACCGAGCCGCCGTCAGCCTCAACCAGTTCGGTCAGCTTGTCCTGGAAGCCCTTGGTAGCAGCGTCCAGTGCCTCGTGCTGAACCAGCTGAACAATGCCTACCTTGTAGCTGCCTGCAGAACCGGAATCGCTGCCGGATGCTGCATTGCTGTCGTCGCTGCCGGAGCTGCTGCCGCCGCAGGCGGTCATCGTCAGAGCCATAGCGCCAGCCATCAGCGCTGCGAGTAATCTCTTCTTCATGGGAAACCCTTCTTTATTCAGATTTTACTTTTTACAGGAGGTTTACTCTCCTGTTACTTTTACAGTTTAGCAGTTAAAAGAGCGCAAGTCAAGTATACCGCTCAAATTTCTTATACTGAGAATTCTCTCTCCGTCAAATTTTACAATAGCCACTTTACAAGTTGTTAACAATCTGTAAGGAATGTCAAATTTCAGTTGACCGCGGTCGCTGTCTATCGTACAATAAAGATAACAAAAGCAGCACCGGCGAATCGAATCCGCGGTGCTGCTCTACTACGATTTATATTATGATTTTTAAGGAGCGATACTATGAATATTTCGTTCTTCCTGAAACCCAAGGTGGAGGTTTCCTACTTAACCGAAAGCTGCCCGGTGCAGAAGGCCATTGAGGACATGCTGCGCAGCGGCTTCACGGCCATTCCGGTGGTGGATGCCAAGGGCAAATACGCCGGAACCATCACCGAAGGCGATTTTCTGCGGCTGGTGCTGCATTACCCCAAGGAAACGCTCGAACAGCTGACCGTCGGTCAGGTCGAACTCCGGGTGCACCACCGTTCGGTCAGCATTGACGCCCGCATGGAAGATATGGTCGATCTGGTCACGGCACAGAACTTCGTGCCTGTGGTGGACGGACGCGGTATCTTCTGCGGCATTGTCACCAGACGCGATGTGATTACATACCTCTGTAAACAGGTTCAGAGTTAACGAAGCAGTTCGCGGTAAGTATCCTCGCTGTCCGGCTGGCCGACAACCGCCAGAGATGCCTTCGAGCGGTCGAACACACGGCGTGCAAGGTTCAGGATATCGTCTGCGGTCACGCGGTCGTAATCCTCGAGCACCTTCTCGATCTTGGAGACCTCACCGCGCAGCAGTTCACTGCGGCCGATGGTCATCATGCGGTTGCCCGTGTTCTCCAGTCCCATGAGCAGCGTGGTCTTGACCTGCTCACGGCAGCGTGAAAGCTCGTCTGCCTCTGGTCCGTTCTGGCAGAATTCATCGAGTTCACGCAGGATAAGATCGAGAGCCTTGCGCTCGGTCTCCTGTCCCAGACCGGTATAGATGGAAAGCAGACCGGTATCCAGATGCGGCGTGGTGAACGTGTAGACCGAGTAGCACAGGCCGTTCTGCTCACGAACGCTCTGGAACAGGCGGGACGACATGCCGCCGCCAAGGATAGAGCTGAGCAGGTTCATCGCGTAGCGGTCCTCGCTGACGAGCGACACGCCCGGGAAGGACAGGCACAGGTGGTTCTGCTCGATCTCCTTGTCCTTGAGGAACAGGCTCGGCTGATAAGTCGCCGGTGTGATGACGTTTTTGCCCTCACCCTGCATTTCGGAGAACAGTTCTTCGATAAAGTCGAGGTCCTCATCGGTAAAGTGGCCGGAAACCGCAACCACGGTATCCTGCGGGCGGTAATACTCGCGCATGTACTTGTGCAGCGTCTCCGAGGTCATCGGCTCAAGCGTTTCCGCCGTGCCGAGGATCGGACGGCCGAGTGCGGAGCCGTCGTAGCAGCGCTCGAACAGCTTGTCGATGGCCACGTCCTCCGGCGAGTCCTCGTACATGTCGATCTCCTCGAGAACGACACCGCGTTCGAGTTCCAGGTCCTCCTGTGCAAAGCGGGAGTGCAGGAACATATCCGCCAGCAGCGACACCGCGTTTTTCAATCGGCTGTCCAGCACCTTCATATAGTAGCACGTGCATTCCTTATCCGTGAATGCATTCGCCTGCCCGCCTAATGCGTCGATCGCGATCGCAATATGGCGGGCAGATCGTTTTTCCGTGCCCTTGAAGATCATGTGCTCGATGAAATGCGACACACCGCCGAGTTCTGCGGGTTCGTATCGGCTGCCGTTGCCGACCCAGATGCCGACCGACACCGTGCGCATGTTGTCGATCCGTTCGGTAATCAGGCGCACACCGTTCGGGAGAATTCGTTTTACATACATAGGTTTTACCTGCTTTCTATTTAGGCAACACCGCACAATTAAAGCTGCGGCGCTTTGCGGAAATTTTGTGCCCTGCTGTCGTTGCGATTTCACGGTAATACACAAAGTATTACCGCAAAACCGCGCCTAATCAGGACGCAAAATTTGCTCGCAAATCGCTCTTGTTCAATTATGCGGTATTGCCTTTACTCTTTCTCTCTATTTCTCCAAAACAACAGGGGACATGATCGTCGTCATGTCCCCTGCTTCGTTCTCTAACGATCACAAGTTTAATAATACACCTTATTACCGTTTTCGTCCAGAGAATATCTGTCACCATCGCAATCATAATAATCGCCGGTGTCCGGATCGTACCAGCCGCCTTCCTCCGCCAGGGATGCAGGATCCACGGTTTCGGTATTCGACTTGGTATCCGTATTCTTAGACGAGTCGGTCGAATCGGTCTTGGTATCGGTGCCGGAATTGCCGTCGGTGCTGCTGCCGTCATCGGTCGTACCGCTGCCGATATCCGCGTCATCATAGATGTACGCATGGATATGGTCGGCTGCAACGTCCAGATCATAGGTGATAAACTCACTCGAATTGCCGGAGTAGCTCCATTCGCCATCCACCGGAATGCGGGTGTGCTCAAGCGTAGGAATGCCGTTCTTGACCGCACCCACGATCAGCGCTGCCATATCGGTCGGCGAAAGCGAGGTCGTCACATACGGCACCAGCTTGCGCATGCTGCCGATCAGCTCGACCGCGTTCGCGCTCTGCAGCTTGGCAAAAATCGCATTCAGCACAACGCTCTGACGCTCCACGCGTGCCCAGTCATCGCCGGTGTCGCCCTTGCGGATACGGCCGTAGCACAGCGCCTGTACGCCGTCGAGCGTCTGCAGACCGGTCTTCTCCACGCCGGAGAATTCCTTGCCCTGCTCTACGCCGTAGTCCTTGATGACACGGTTCAGCTCATTCAGCTCGTTATCGTTCTGCACGTCGATCTCAACGCCGCCGATCGCATCCACGATCTGCACTAGCTGCTCGAAGTCAACGGCCACATAATCCTTGATATCCGTGCCGAAATTCTCGTTGATGGTGCGGATGGCCAGACTCGGACCACCGCGGAAGTACGCCGCGTTCAGCTTGTCCTCGCCGTAGCCGTCGATGTTCACCAGAGAATCGCGCATCAGGCTGATCAGCTTGATCTTGCCGCGGGTGTTGTCCACGGTGACGATCATCATGCAGTCCGAATGGCTCTGCTTGTCGCCCTCACGGGTATCCAGACCGAACAATGCAATATTCGTAATATTTTCGTCCGCCGTGACGCTTGCCGCCAGATCTTCATCGGACAGCGAGGAGTCATAGGTATAGCCGAACATTGTGCGGTAGCCGTACAATCCGATGCAGAACAGGATCGCCAGCGTCACAACAGCGGCCATCGTGCGGAACAGTGCACGCTGCAAGCGTTTGAAAGACATAATTTTAGTCCTCGAAAGACTTCTCGGTCAGTTCGTGTACACGAAGGGTGTTGGTGTAGTAAACCTCGCCTACCGGCATGCCTGCGGTGATGGTGATAACGTCGCCAACGTGCAGGTCGAGAGCGGTTACAGCTGCCTTCTCGGACAGACGGTACAGCTCGGAGCCGGACTGCGGGCGCTTGTCAACCAGAACCGGCTTAACACCCCAGGACATAGTCAGACGGTTGAAGGTCTTCTCGTTCGGGGTAGCAGCGATGATCGGTGCGCCCGGACGGTAGGTGGATACGGCACGAGCGGTGGAACCGGACTCGGTGAACGCTACGATGCCCTTAACGCCCAGGTCTGCAGAGGTAGAGCAGGTTGCGTGGGAGATGGCCAGGGTCTTCATGTCGCCGTCAACGTTCATGTGCTGGAACTCCAGACGAGTTACACGGCGGCGATCGTAGTGGATGGTCTTCTCAGCGTTCTCTGCAATGCGGCTCATGGTCTTGACGGTCTCTACCGGATACTTGCCGACAGAGGTCTCGCCGGACAGCATGATAGCGGAAGTGCCGTCGTAAACTGCGTTTGCAACGTCGGAAACCTCGGCACGGGTCGGACGCGGGTTCTTTGCCATGGACTCGAGCATCTGGGTAGCGGTTACAACGCGCTTGCCGCGGGAGATGCAGGTCTTGATGATGGACTTCTGGATCTCCGGCAGCTCCTCGAACGGAACCTCAACGCCGAGGTCGCCGCGGGCAACCATGATGCCGTTAGCCTCGTCGAGGATCTCCTGTACATTGTTTACGCCTTCCATGTTCTCGATCTTGCAAATGATCTCAACATCTTCCTTGCCGTGCTTCTTGAGGATCTCCTTGATGTCGCGGACGTCCTGTGCAGAACGGGTGAAGGAAGCGGCGATAAAGTCGATGCCCTGGGTCAGACCGAACTCGATATCCTCGCGGTCCTTATCGGAAACGAACTTCATGTTCAGCTTGATGCCCGGTACGTTGATGGACTTGCGGTTGGAGAGCGGACCGCCGTTAAGCGCCTTGCACACGATGTCGGTGCCGTCCTTGATCTCCTTGACCTCGAATGCAACCAGACCGTCGTCGATCAGGATGCGGGTGCCCGGCTGAACGTCCTGCGGCAGGCCTTCGTAGGTGATGGAAACGATGGTGTTGTCGCCCTCGATATCGCGTGTGGTCAGCGTGAACTCCTGACCCTCAACGATCTCGATCTTGCCATCCTTATAAGTCTTGGTACGGATCTCCGGACCCTTGGTGTCCAGCATGATGCCGACCGGCATGCCAAGCTCCTTGCGGGCAGCCTTAACAGCGTCCATGCGAGCCTTGTGCTCCTCGTGAGAGCCGTGGCTGAAATTCATACGGGCAACATTCATGCCTGCCTTGATCATTTCGGGCAGTACAGCGTCAGTTGCGGGACCAAGCGTGCAGATAATCTTCGTTTTGCGCATCGAAACATATTCCTCTCTATACAATATGGTTTTAATAATAAAATTCTCTATACGTATACGATTTTTATTTTAGCAGTTTTTCCGGCACTTTGCAATCACCACCCGAACACCCATTCGGATTTTCATGCTTTTCGACAAAAAAGCAGACCTGCACCGCAAACATCTTGTGTTTTATGATACGCTCTTGTATAATAAAGGAGTATTCCCGTTCGGGACTATGTAAAATACGAATCAAGCGCTTTATTTATTGTAATAGTAAAGCGGTTTTAGGAGGATATCAGACAATGGCAAATCCGGTTTTGGTGATCATGGCGGCAGGTATGGGTTCGCGCTACGGCGGCCTCAAGCAGATCGACCCGATCGGTCCGGACGGACAGATCCTGCTCGATTATTCGATCTACGACGCACACCGCGCAGGCTTTGACCGCGTGGTATTCATCATCCGTCCCGAACTGCACGAGGCTTTTGAGGACGCCATCGGCAAAAAGGCTCGCCGTTTCATGCAGGTGGATTACGCGTACCAGACGCTCGACAATCTGCCGGACGGTCTGACCGCACCGGAAGGCCGCGAGAAGCCGCTCGGCACCGCCCACGCAGTATGGTGCGCCAAGGAGCTGACCGCCGGCTGCCCGATCGCAGTCATCAACGCGGACGATTTCTACGGCGCGGATGCGTTCCGCAAAATGTACGATTACCTCGCCTCCGCGCAGGATGACGACAAATTCCGTTACTGCATGGTCGGCTATCAGGTCGAGAACACGCTCACCGAAAACGGCACGGTCTCCCGCGGTGTGTGCACCGCGGACGAGAACGGTCTGCTGGCGCACATCATCGAGCGCACGGCCATCCACCGCGACGCGGACGGCGTTATCCGCTACGATGCGGACGGTGATGCACCCGCCGGTGAAATCGCACTTGGCACGCCGGTGTCGCTCAATCTCTGGGGCTTTACCCCGTCCTTCCTGCCCTCGCTCGACGACGGTCTGCGGGAGTTTTTCGCGAACAAGCTGCCGGACAATCCGATGAAGGCGGAATATTATCTGCCGTTCGCGGTTGACGCGCTCATCAAGGACGGCAAGGCGACTGCCAAGGTGCTCACCACAGATTCCCGCTGGTACGGCGTCACCTACCGCGAGGACAAGCCGACCATCTACGCTGCCGTTGCAGCCATGACGGAAAACGGCGATTATCCTGCTGATCTGTAAAAAGCGAGGCTGTTTATGGACTTTTCTACCGAATTTGTTGCGCTGCGCGACAAGCTGCTGAACGGGCAGGACCCGCATTTCCGCTCGCAGCAGAACGTGCAGGTCTCCGGCCGGATGGCGGCGCTGCTGAGTGTGTTCAACTCCCGCACGGCCCGCAAGATCCTCGGCCTGATGCCGACCGGCGGCACAAGTCACGCGCACGAATACCGTCTGCTGTTCGCCGTGCCCTCGCTCGATGAGCAGTCGCTCGACGACTGGTGGCAGTACGCGCAGCAGGTCACTTCCGAATTAGTCAAGCCGGACGAAAACCACGATTTTTCGCTGCTTTCGGTCATTCTGGCCGCCGGTGAAATCGACAAAAATGCCATCAAAAAGCTGAAAAAGCTGTCCGACGAGCGCAAATACCAGAGCGGCAAGCACGGCTGGTCGTCCATCCGCCTCGCGGTCGTGGACCTCGAATCCCACAAGGTGCACACCAACCGCATGGGCGATCCGCTGAAAAACATTCTCCAGCCGCTTGTCTGAGACAAATTTCCGTGTGAAAATGCGGAAAACCTCTTGAAAAAGTGCATTTAATATGATATAGTATCATGTACGCATATTGCGCGCATAACCTCGTCATGCGCGATAAGAAAAAATGAAAAGCAGTGGAGGAAATTACCTATGACTACCGCACAAATCGCTCTCTCGGTCATCATGATCGTTGCAAGCCTGTTCCTGATCGTCGTTGTTCTGCTCCAGCACGGTGCACAGCAGGGTCTGGGCGCTGTATCCGGCTCCGCAGACACCTTCTACGGCTCCGGCAAGGCAAGCGCGTCTGACCGCATTTTCGCCCGTCTGACCTCGATCGTCGGCGTTGTTTTCGTCGTGATCGCGATCGTTCTGAACCTCATCCACTAAGATGCAGACGGTTCAGCGACTGCTCCTGCTGCTGTTTGCCGCGTTCGCCGCGCTGACAGTCCTGCAGCAGATCCGCTACGGCATGATTTGCGGACGCAGTGAGCAGGAAGACAAGCAGGAGGACCCCAAGGCAAAGGCGTGCCGTCAGCAAAGCACGATCTACGCGATCGCAGCCGCGGTCAGCCTGATCGTCAACATCATCATCGGCGCACTCAACAAGTAAAGCAAAAGCTGTCCGTTCGGACAGCTTTTTGTTTTGCTTTTTCGCAGAATGACGATATCTTGCAAGCCTTTTCCCTCGGTTTCGTGGTACACTGGTCACATCTTTGAAAAGAGGAACTGCCATGACAACAGAAACCAGAACCGCCGTCTACGACGAACAGCTTCGGCTCGAAGCCTACCGTTTCAGCGGCATCGCACAGCCGTTTCCCAACCATTTTCACGATTACTATGTGATCGGGTTTGTGGAGAGCGGTGAGCGGCGTTTATCGTGTAAAAATCAGGAATATGTGCTCCAATCAGGGGATATTGTGCTGTTCGATCCGGGCGATAACCACGCCTGTTCGCAGACCGACGGCGGCACACTGGATTATCGTGCGCTGAACATTTCACAGCCGGTTATGCTCGATTTAGCCGAAGAACTGACCGGAACCCGAACCTTACCCGGCTTTTCGCAGACCGTTGTGCGGGATGAGGAAATCCTGTGCACGCTGCGGTCGCTGCACCGCATGGTGATGCAGCGCACACCGGAGTTCGGCAAGGAGGAAGCGCTGCTGTTCCTGCTCTCGGCGCTGCTGCAGAAGTACGGACAGCCGTTTTCCGCCTGCACGCCCACCTGTCCGCTGGAAATCGAGAACGCCTGTGCGTTCATCCGTGCGCACTTCAGCGAACGGCTATCGCTCGAGCAGATCGGCCGTCACGCCGGACTGAGCAAGTCCACGCTGCTGCGTGCGTTCACCAAGGCGAAAGGCATCACGCCGTACCGTTATCTGGAAACCATCCGCATCAGCGAGGCCAAGGCGCTTCTTCGGCAGGGTATACCGCCGATCGAGGCCGCTTTACGCACCGGATTCTCCGATCAGAGCCATTTTACCAACTATTTCAGCCGCTTTATCGGTCTGGCACCCGGCGTCTACCGCGATATTTTCTCCGCAAAGGAGGACGGCGCTTATGCAGAATAAGTTTGCGCTCGGGCACCTTGCGGCTCTGCTGACCATCGTTATCTGGGGCACGACATTTATTTCCACCAAGGTACTGCTGACCGCCTTTCAGCCGGTCGAGATTTTGTTTTTCCGGTTCGTGCTCGGCTTTCTTGCGCTGTGCGCGGCCTGTCCCAAACGGCTGAAAACCAACGGTTTCCGACGGGAAGCCATATTCGCTCTCGCCGGTCTGTGCGGCATCTGTCTGTACTACCTGCTCGAGAATATCGCGCTGACGTTTACGCTCGCGTCCAATGTCGGCGTTATCATCTCGATCGCACCGTTTTTCACCGCATTTCTGTCGCATTTTGTGCTGAAAAACGGAGAACGGCTGCGATTTTCGTTCTTTGCCGGGTTCGTCGTTGCCATGATCGGCATTGCGCTCATCAGCTTCGGCGGTTCACGGCTGACGGTAAATCCGGTCGGCGATCTGCTGGCAGTCGCGGCCGCGCTCGTGTGGGCGTGCTATTCCCTGCTGACACGGAAAATCGGCTCGTTCGGCTATCCGGTCGTGCTCGCCACCCGCAGGACCTTCTTCTACGGCATTGTTTTCATGCTGCCGACGCTGTTTTTTCTGGATCTTCGGCTGGATTTTGCCCGTTTGGCCAGCATAACAAACCTGTGCAATCTCCTGTATCTGGGTCTCGGAGCGTCTGCACTGTGCTTCGTTACCTGGAATTTCGCGGTGGCACGGCTCGGAGCGGTCAAGACCAGCGTGTACATCTACATGGTGCCGGTCATCACGGTCGTGACCTCGGCGCTGATTCTGCACGAACGCCTGACCATTTGGGCGGTCAGCGGCACGGTTTTGACTCTGGCGGGACTGCTTTTGTCTGAATCTAAACCGAAAAAGGAGCGTAAGCATGAATTTTTAAGATGAAAAATGCGTCATGGTGATTGACGAAACACTGCCGGTTGAACTCTGCGGCGCAAAAAATCTAGTGAATAAGCTGACCGGAAATCTGCCGCTTCTGCGGTAAAAATGAGAAAATCCGCTGTAAAACAGCGGATTTTGTGTTTGATATTGACGAAAGCTGTAATCATTGGTAGAATACTGTTATCAGTAGATGACAGGTTGTTCCTCCAGAACGGAGGTGATACCATGGTTACATATTCCGATTTGATCCAACTCGGGATTTTGATCGTTGGAATCATCAACTTGTACTTCCAGTATAAAAAGAAATAACCGCTCAGGTTAACCGAGCGGCGTTTCCACAAGCTCTAAACTTGAATCGGAACGACCGCTTGTTGGCCCAAGCAGTCACTCTACTGATATTATAGGGCAGCTGCGTCTCCTTGTCAAGTGGGACGCGGCTGTTCTTTTTACGCAAAAATCGCCTCGATATGCGGCCCGACGCCTTTCCACTCGTCAGCATGCAGGCAGCACAGCGAATCATGCAGGATATCCACATTTTTGCCCTCTGCGGTGCGCCCAACGAGAGACGCACCGTTCTCCTGCGCGTCCGCAAAGTCGGTCAGCGGCACGAACAGCATCTGCGCAACCTCAAGGCCAGGCTGAAACGGCGGAACGCCGTCAATCCGCGTGAGGAATATGTACGCCAGCTCATCATCAAAGCCGCCGCCCTCTCCTCGGGAGTAGCGTTGCCGATAGCTGCCGCCGTCGGTCAGATCGGATTCCGTCAAGTGCAGTCCGCTCTCCTCTCGCGCTTCGCGCAGAACGGCAATCTTCGGCGTTTCACCCGGGTCGATATGGCCGGTCGAGGTCAGGTCAAAGCCGCCCGGGAACAGCGGCCGGTCAAACTGCCGCTGCTGCAGCCAGATGCCGCACACGCCATCCCATTCCCCGACGACCCACAGGTGGCACACATGGTGGAACAGTCCCTGCGCATGCACGATTGCCCGCGGGCGTTCTCCGCAGGCGCGGCCGTCTGCGTCGTAAATCGTTAGCAGTTCTCCGCCGTTCTGGCTGTCAATCAGCGCCTGTTTTTGCGGCCGCGTGAGCTTTTTAATGGCCGCTTCCCGCTGCATGGCTTCGCTCTGCGTTTCGTACATTTCGCTGTACGCAAGCGTCACCGGACCGCGTCCGCGCGTATATTTTGCACCTTTTCCGCTGTTATGCGCGGCCAGCCGAGCCGTCAGATCGTTCGTCCAGCCGCAGTACAGCGTGCCGTCCGCACAGCGAAGCACATAGGTATACCCGCTCATCGGCTCACCCGAATATCGTGCTGCGCGATCAGCGTACAGCCGCGTTTTTTGATCTGCAGACGCACCTTCGCCTTACTCTTTTCGCTGTTACCGCTGCCGGAAACCAGCACGACCTCGACTTCCGTTCCAGGCGGCAATAACTCGACCGCACTGTTGAACACCGGCGCCGGATAGCCGGCCCAGACCGGTGCCATCAGCACAACCTTGTCGTAGCCGACGAACAGCGGCATGCCGTCCAGCGCGACCGACTTCTGCTTGATGGCCTCCGGACAGCCGCGCACGAACGAAGTGAACAGGTTGTACGGCGTTTTCGGCTTCAGCTCGATCAAATCGGCGTTCTGCGCCTTGGCTTCCGCGCGTGCATACGACCGCGTTGTGCCGCCGAGCGAGTAATATGCTACTGCGGTTTTCATCAAAACCAACTCCTTAGATGCGTTTTCCGTTGAATTTCTGCGCGGCAGCGGCACAATCCTCCGCGATAATGCAGGCCGCCGCGTTCACTGCGTCCTCGCATGCTTTGTCGATCGCTTTCTGATCCTCTGCCGTGAATTTGCCCAGTACCCAAGCCGCCAGATCATAATCCGGACGCGGTTTCTTGCCCACGCCGATCTTGACGCGCGGGAAATCCTCGCTGTTCAGATGGTAGATAATGTTTTTCAGACCGTTCTGACCGCCTGCCGAGCCTTTTGCACGCACACGAAGCGTACCTACATCAAGCGATACGTCGTCCGACAGCACGATCACATGCTCCGGCGGGATTTTATAGAACGATGCCGCGTCGCGAACCGCCTCGCCGGACAGGTTCATGAACGTCTGCGGCTTGAGGAACAGCACGCGCTTGCCGCCGAGCATGCCCTCGCCTGCCAGTGCCTTAAACTTCATGCGGTCGATCTTCTGGCCGCTGCGAGCACAGTAGCTCTCGAGCGCACGGAAACCCGCATTGTGGCGGGTGTTGTCGTACTTTGTGCCCGGGTTGCCCAGTCCGACCACGATCCACTCAATCGGCTGTGCCGCCTTTGCGGCTTTTTCTTCGTCTAACTTCTTAAAAATATCAAATACTGACATGATTTCTCTCTCCGATGTCTGTTTAGTATGCCATGCTGCTGCCAAGGGTGTCGTCGTTCTCCACCCAGTCGTGCACGTTTACGATGTCGTATGTATCCGCATCACGGCGGATGACCACCTTTTCAATGCCCGCGTTGATGATGAGGCGCTTGCACATCGTGCAGGAATTCGCGTCCGTCATGATCTCGCCGGTGGACATGTCGCGGCCGACTAAGTACAGCGTTGCGCCGATCATCTGGTCACGCGGAGCAGCAATGATCGCGTTCATCTCCGCATGCACCGAGCGGCAGAATTCGTATCGCTCGCCGCGTGGAATGCCCATTTTCTGGCGAATGCAGGTGCCGATGTCGATGCAGTTGGCGCGTCCTCTCGGCGCACCGTTGTAGCCGGTGGACACGATGACATCGTTCTTGACGATGACCGCACCGAAGTTGCGCCGCAGGCAGGTGCCGCGCTCGAGCGCAACCTGCGCCATGTCGAGGTAGTAGTTTGTTTTGTCCCGACGGTCCATTTTTGTTTCCTCCTTTATATAGGAAAACCGATTTGGTTTAATTAAGCTATTTTCGTGCACCGACTGTCCGGTGCACACGATCCGCGCAAGCGGTACGTTTTTTCCGGGCGTTGTTTGTAGCAATATGCACCCATTTAGATACGGCGGGTTGAGGGCACCCCGCCCTACGATAACCCACGTAACCAGTACAAACCAGAGGGATACGGTGCGCCGAGTCGTCGCACCCTACGATAAAATCTGTCGATAAGCCGAACCCGTAGGTACCTTCCGTGTCCACCAGGCCAAAGAGTTGCGCGACACTGTTATCCCCCAGGGGACCTTCTCTTGCCCTTCGGGCAATTCACCTTGTGTCGCGCCTGCGTTGATGAAACCGTATGTGTAGCAGTCCGGTATCTGACACTGCGAATAGGTAGAGTAATGGACGCGCAATGCGCGCCCCTACAAAAGGGTAACCCGACTGCCGTTCCCCTTTTCGCAGCGGTCGCCGCTCTCCGATTTTCGCCGTGCCCTCTAAGGGAAAAGGGGTGATTCACAAGAGGGTGGAAAACCGTAGGTCTATCCCTCTTTTCTAAAAACCCCGCACCACATCTAATGATTTCGGCATTTTGACTTCGCTTTGATACCCAAATTACGCCAAAGTGGATTCTAATTTTTTTAGATGGCTTCGAGAAGTCCTACCGCCGTAGTTTCTGCGGATTCCAACACATGAATATAGGTGTTATAAGTAACGGATACATTCGCGTGTCCGAGCCACTTGCTGACTACGGTAATCGGGACACCGGCGTTAAGTGCTTGTGTTGCAAAGGTATGACGAAGCTGGTGAAGCGTAAACGGCTTGTTGATTTCAGCGTGTTTCAGCACACGATGAAGTACACGCTGCAACTGGTCGTTAGACAACATATTGCCATTGAGCGACGCTACCACATTGGGACTGAAAATCCCTTTCTTGCGGTAAGTGGCGTGCAGACTTTTCAGAGCGGCAACCGCCTTTTTGTTCAGCGGAACAATGCGGTTGCCGCTTGCCGTTTTCGTACCCTTGATTTTCGCCTTTTTGTGATTCTTCCGTTCACCATTGCGGTCGCGGTCGCAGACCATAGACAGGTTCTTATTCACCGTAACCGTTTTACTGCAAAAGTCAATGTCAGACCATTGCAAAGCCTGCAACTCGCCGCAGCGCAAACCGGTATGTGCCAAGAACACAATCAGATTAGCGTGCGTAATCAACGGCAGACCATTCTTGCGCTTCATTGCTGCAACCCGCTCCAATGCCCGCACTTCCTCGCTTTCCAGCGCGATGATTTCGCGTTCCGGTTTGAAAAGCGTCTTTTTCGGCATTTTCACATTATGCATTGGATTCTTTGCAATATCGCTCTCGGAATGAGCATACGCAAACAGTTCCGTGAGAATCAGCTTAATCTTTTTCACCATGTTGTACGAGAGCGTTTCGCTTTTCTCAAGCAGCAGCTTTTGAAGCTGCTCACCGCGAATTGCTCCGAGTTGCCAACATACGAACGCCGGTCTGATATGCGTCAGATAAACGCTTTCGTACCGGTCAAAGCTGCTATCCTCAACAGAGTGCTGCTTGAAAGTATACAGCCAGCGTTCCGCGTAATCGCAGAACAACATCTTTTTACACTCTGCAATGCCTTTCGCCGCATCCTTTTTCAGTTCGCGCAGCTTGCGTTTTGCTTCGGATTCGCTCTTAGCGTACACCACGCGAGGTTTCGTCATGCCCTCGCCTTTGAATTTTGCTACCCAGCGGCCGTCTTTTCGCTGGTATATACTGCCCTCTCCATACTTTCTTTTTGGTTTCTGTCTTGCTGTAATCATCGTTTACTCCTTGTGTTTGTAACGGTGATGGCACAGCCAACAACGCTATTATTATATCATATCAATCATAAGATTGTAAGCGGCATATTTACACTCCATGCTGCCGTGAACAGTTTATTCACGCTCGTATTCTTACACTTGCCGATTGACTTACGACACCTCTCACTCGAATCCTATTCTGCCAGTGGGGAGTATCCTTTTCCGCTGTTATCGCCACGCCGGTAGCTGACCGGCTGTTTTATCAAAGCGGCTTATCGGTTGCCCGATACGGAAAATTCGTTACAGATGGAGCTTTATTCAGTTGTCAAAGTACAATTAACCTCCTGTTTTTTATTTTTGGCTCGTCTGCGCATCGCGTTACTATGCGTATTTGGTGACAAGCCATGTACTACAGAAACCACGATAAGTATGAAATTCAGGCTTTTACTTTTAAGTGGGATTTTATCATACCGTATATACGGAATAAAGTCAATCGGGGCAGAAATTGTTCACATTTGATTCATAATTAAAATTTTACACACTGAAAAATTGAAAAAATACAGTATTCCGGTCCCTGCAACATCTTGTAAGCGAACATTTGTTGCATAGTCACAAATCGGCAGTTTCGGCAAAGCAAAAAGTGGTCAATAAATTGACCACTTTCCGTAAAAATATTGGGTCAATCACAAAAGTTGTGGGATGAAGGATTTCTGATGTAGGGTTTCCGGCTG
>CAVLCS010000039.1:0-22312 GCA_963661675.1 Bulleidia sp. | reverse complement strand
TTGGGGTGCTAACTTTTTCGAGACCTTTTGCGATACTTTCATTTTACCGAAAACAATTCTACCAGAGTCTGCAAACTATGTCTTCTTTTTTGCGCAACTTATTGTACCTTATCCCTTATCTTGAAAATCGTCAGGAAAGCAATGCACAAATGATGCGGTGCGTATAAAAAGAACCCAATTATCTTCAATGTGATAATTGGGTTCTTTTTATCGATGCGCCCGGCATGGGCAACAGAGAGATGAGAAAAGCCGATTGCGCGCTCGGCAGGATAAAACCACCGTGCATTAAACTGTCTGAGATTTGGCTCGTTAGACAGTATGACGCACGGTGGTGTGAGAGGTCGGCCTTTAATTTGGAGAGGCTCCTACTTGATTAATTACGGACGGTAAACGCGGGTAATCTCGGTGATCTCGCCGCCGGACAGAGAAATGGTGGTATTGAACTGGTCAAAAGAGCTGGTGTCGTTCATAACATCATCCATGGTCAGCTGCTTTTCTGTGCCGTCTGTGCTGTCCTTGATGACGCAGTCTGCACTTACAGGCAGGGAAGCGGTTCCCAACTCTTCATATACGCCGATATCATCCGCGCCGCTCTGGAAATAGCTGTTTTCATTCGAAACGGAGGGGGAGAGGTCATAGCCATTTTCCTGATCGTAGCCGCCGTTGATCTTGTACACGCCGTTCTGCTCCTCAATCGAGTCGATGAGCACATCCTTGCCGTTCAGCACGATGGTATCACCGGCCTTCAGCGCGGTAATATCTGCCGCATCGAAAAATTCCTGTGAGTAGGCGGTGTAGCTGATGGTGTAGGTATCACCGTTCTTGGTGATGTCCGAAGCCGAAAAGGCAGCGGGGAAGGTAACGTCATCCTGACTGCCGTCAATGGACAGATGGTTTACCAGCGGCTGAACCGCAGCTGCGCCGGTGCTGTCCGCAGCGGCAGCAGTGTCTGCCGAGGTGTCGGCTGTGGTGTCTTTGGTGCTGCCGCATGCGGCAAGGCTCAGTGCCAGTGCGCCTGCACACAGCAGGGAAGTTACGCGTAAGTAGTTTTTGTTCTGCATGACAATTATGCTCCTTGTATATCTCATTACACACCGCCGTGCTTGTGCAGGATCTGGTGAACCGCACAAGCACGGTGAGCTGTAATTTACGGAAGTTTATTTGTTTTCTGCTTGTTTGCTCCTTGCTCCGGTGCCCTGAGCTTGTCGGCTTTGCACGCAAAAACATCATTCTGGTTCTGGGGCACTTGATGTTTGAGCTTTCCTGTATACTTCTTCATGGAATCATAGATAGAGGGAGCAATATTTTTCGCCCAATCTCTATATCCGTCCTTCATGATGAAGTTATACATTCCCTGATTGTTAAGTGCCTTGTATGCTGTATTGAAAGTCTTATTTTTACTCAGCATTGATTTAATATCTTCAAGCTGGTTCACATTCCACTTTGCATCCATGAACCGGTTGAGTAGGCCGGGATCCTTCAGCATAAGCTGTTCGTTTACAATAATTGCCTTTAAGGTTAAGCAGATGGCAAGATTGCGCATCTTTTTGGAGTTCTGCAGCTGCTTATTTGACGTTTCGTTCTTTTTCTCGATGCAGATTTCATGGAACCTGTCGCTGGAGAGCAGTTCGGAAATCTCCTTGTTAAGAGCGAATAGCGTCTGATTGCCGCCCTTGTACGGAATGTTGTTCAGCCAGGTTGCCTTATTGTAAAGAGCTTTTTCCTCCGGGGATGTATTCCGTGTGTCCCTGATCGGCTCTAACTGTCGAATCGACAGTATCTTATCTTCCCACACATCATTTGTGACATGATGGCCAGTAGAATGCAGATACTCCCACTGATTATCCACAAAGACAGTATATTCCGGGAATATGCAATTGCTGTTATTACGTAGCTTTGTAAGAGCATTCCGCAGCGAGAAGAGGATGTCTCCCAGTACATACTTGTCATAGGCCGTGGCATTCTCGCCTTCTGCAGGGAGCGTATTGCGGAACTGCTCCCAAATAGGCTTTAGCTTATCCATATCTTTTTCTGACATCGAGGTATTGTTTATCAGACTGTCCAATCTTGCTTTGGTGCGTTTTGCATATTCTGCGAAAGGCAGCTTCTCGTCGCCGGGATGAGGAATGGGATTAGCCTCGGCAGTGTGAATGACCTTCAGCCTGGGCAACAGCATTTGTTTAATCTCGTTTGTAAATGCTTTCAAATCTTCGTGACCAAGAATGTCCGCGTCAGGCTGTTTAACAAATTTCTCCAGCTTAGCAATCAGCCGATCGAGCGGATCATTCAAGTCCTTGCCGAGTTGATTCAGCTGTTCCACGAATTGCTTTTCTAATTCGTCCGCATGGTCTGCTTTTTTCTGCAGCTTGTCGGACAGGTTCTTAGCCTTGTTCTGATAAAGCGTTTTTATGGACTCCAACGGCATCAGAGGACCATTCAGTAAGCGTTTGAATGCATCAGTCTCAGGATTAAGCGTTGCCGCGTAATTACTGAGAATAGCTGTCTTTGCCTGCGGCAGAACATTAGTAATGCCCTTGTAAAAAGTTCGAAAATGTTGGAGAATGCGGGATCCGTTATTCATGAGATTCTCAAACGCGGTACAGTCGTGCATAAACGTGTCTATTACCGCAACAACTTGTTCAGTATTCCTGGAGTCCCGCAGTCCCTGGGAAAGCTTTTCCGCAGCGGAAGTTTCCTGGCTGTGAATGTCTGAGAAAATATGATCTTCATTCTCGTTAAATTTACCTAGCTCTTCGAGCAGATTCTGCGTTTTTGCCAGATAGTAACTCTTAAACTCGTTCGCAGTCAGGGTACCGGACTTCAGATTGTCGTGGAATTCCTGTTCGGTGATAACCTTTTTGTCATTCTTAACTTCGTGGATAACATTGGTGTTATCCGGCGCATTCTTGATCTCCTGCTTCGGCGCCTCGGTCTTGATCTCCTGCTTCGGCGGAACAACCTTCAGAGGAATTTCCTTGTTTGCGTTTAACTCGCGTCCGGGTGCTTCCATCGATGGAATTACCTTGTTTTCGAAGGTTTTGCTGCGCTGCAATGGCGGCTCTGCCTTGTCCGGGATGGTGAGAACCTGATTGTTGTTGGCCTTCGGCTGTTCAACCTGGAGTTCAGTTTTCAGCTCCTTTTCTTCCTCGTGCAAAAGCTGCAGCGATTGCTGATTCAGCTGTTCCACTGTGCCAGACTGGTATGCACGGTAATCCAGCCATGTGTATATTTCCTCGGCTGCAGTTTGTATATCTCCCAGTGCACGAATGTTTTCCTGGATTAGAGTATTTGCATCTTTCAGAGCATCGACACGTTCCGGATGGACGTGGTTCGGGAGATTCAGATATTCCTGGATATTCTCCTGCGCAGCCGTAAAACTGTCAAGCATATTTTTACACAGATCGGGACTCTGAACCAGTTCAGTCAAACTGGGAAGCTCAGAATTTTCCAAGCTTCCTGCCGCAGTGCGATATTTGGAGGCTTTGGTGGACCAGTCCCACGTCGAGGGCATGTTCGCATTTATTTTTTGGAGAATATCCGACCATCCCTTCGTTTTGAACTTCGAAGCGAGGATATTGAGATTACGGAATAGCATAACGCCGTTTGCGGAGTTAAGAGCATCCTTAGGGAAACGACCAAGAGTATTCTGAGTCAATTCGGAGAGTTCATTCAACAAATTCTCTGTGTTTGCTTCGTCAAGAACATTAACAAAGTCGAGCTCCCATTCTTCCTTCTTTCCGAAGATTTCCATACAGGACTTAACCTCAGTCAGGCTCTTCTGCAGGTCAAGCAGCTTGATCGCACTGTATTGCTTGCCTGCGTTGCATAGAGAACGCAGCTTGTAGGCAGCGGTTCGGATACTTGCGACAAAATTCTGTTCTGCGTCATTACCATTGTCGGCATTCAGTGTATTGGCCAGAGATACCAACGGGTTGAGATAATCTGTGAACTGTGGCGCTGCATCGCGCTTCTTCGGGGCTTTGTCCGGTTTCACGCCCTCGTTGACAAAATTAGCGAGGTTTTCGACGGGGACACCATCAGAGCGGATAAGCTCATTCAGATCGTTATTGAAGAAAGAATCATCCTCGTTCAGCCGTTCAATCGCATCGTCGTCAATATTAAAGGCCTCATCCTGATTGCCGCTGATGTTAAGATCGGTGTTTGGATTGAACTCCAGCTTAATGTCGTTTGCCACTAATGGGATTTTATTCTCCGGCTCTGCTTTCTCGGCGATGTTTTTCTGAGGACGAGTGAGATCTTCTATTTTCATCTCAAACGATGCACTGCGCTGGATGGGTGCCTCCTTCTGCGGAATACTCTTATTGACGGGTAGCTCTGCAGCGGCGTTTCTTACCGGTGGATGCTTGGGCGGAATCTTCAGCTCGTTGATGACATCCTGCGGCTGCTGGGAATTTGCCGCGGCTTGCCGTTTTGCTTCTTCAAGACGTTGTGCGTCAGACATAAGCTTAGTGAGGAACGCCGCAGCAGTTTTGCTTTGAGAATGATACACATTCAGTGCAGTCTGTACATTCGAGGTAAGTCCGCGCAGCGCGGCGAGCTTTGCATCGAGCGGCTGCTGTTTCTCACCCGCAGCAGACTGATCGAGCGGCTGCTGTTTCTCACCCGCAGCAGACTGATCGAGCGGCTGCTGTTTCTCACCCGCAGCAGACTGATCGAGCGGCTGCTGTTTCTCACCCGCAGCAGACTGATCGAGCGGCTGCTGTTTCTCACCCGCAGCAGACTGATCGAGCGGCTGCTGTTTCTCACCCGTAGCATACTGATCGAGCGGCTTTGTTAGCTCCTGTACAACATTCTGCATCAGATCGCCCAGAGAGACACCATTCGTCTTTGCCACAGGCATTTTGTCAACCAGTTCCTTCGCCCTGTTCAGATATTCCGTGCGGAGCTCCATATCGTTCGGCTTTTTCTGACGATTGTAAATATCAGCAGAAAATTCGGCGAGAAGCTTTGCTGCTTCCTCGATCGCTACATTGAACGAGACTATCTCTGCCTGTGCAGTGGTACTACAGTCGGTCAGATTATTCGACGTTTTTTCCAGCTCGTCGCGTACGGGCTTCATGGCTGCTGTCAAAGCACCATCGGACAGCGGCAGTGCATCAGCTCGCTGCAGATAGGCTTTGCAGAAAATCTCGCTGTCCGGCGGCATATTGGATTCTGCCGGAACGCCATAAAGGAATCTGCTGGCGTCGTCCAAAATCTTTTTCTGTTCACTAAAGATTTTTTTACCAGCGTTCGGTGAATGGTCATTGTAGCAGAAGCTTGCGCAATTGAACAGCTTTTTTAAGTTGCTCGGTGTCAGGCTGTCCATCTGGTTAAATTCCCTGATGAAGTTACGAACATCCCCATACTCTAAGACTTGATTGTATCCACGCGTGAACACAGGCTTGATGCGTTCAAATTCCGAAGCGGCCATGGCTTTCTGCTCATCGGTCAGCTCTTCCGCCGGATGGAGGTATTTGTTGAATGCATCCAGGCGTGCAAGCTGCGTGTCTGCAAAGGTGTCAATATCCCGCATCGGCTTGAGCAATGCGGTCATTTTCGGGTTATTCTCGTACTTATGAAGGAGGGTATGCACCTCTGTCCGGAGCGCAGTCAAGTCTGCATTCAGCGTTGCGATATTATTCCTGGACAGGGAGGACATTGCAGCGTTGTCAGAAAGGTACCGCTCTGCAAGCAGATTTAGATGACCCTTCTCCATCTTAAGGCTGCCTTTTTCGTCCTTCGAAAGGGCTCCATTCTCCATCTTAAGGCTGCCGTTTTCGTCCTGCGAAAGGGCTCCATTCAGCGCACTCATCAAGTTGGAAAGATTGCCAACCCATTCAAGCTGCTGATTAAACTCACGATATGCGTTGATTTCCGCCGGAGAGTCGGAGATATCCTGTGCGGGCTCAATATTCGGCGCGGGTTTTTCTGCCGCAAGAAAAGCCTTCCGCTTTTCCGCGTTCTCCAGAACGTCGGAATCGATGCCAACCTCTTTCAGATCATCCTTCGTATATTTCAGCGACTGGTTTGCTTCAGCAGCGCTTTGCTTTTCAGCAGACTTATTTTCAATAGGGATGACGAGGTTCAGATCAGGATCCTCGAACATATCATCACGATCTTCCATAGGATCAACCGTGCGCAGCCATTCTACGATGTTCTCGCGCTTTTCTGCGCGTTCCTGCTCAAGCTGTGAGCGCTCTGCGTTTTCCTTCGCAAATCTTTTGCGTACTTTCTCGGCCTCCAAATTTTCGAAGTAAAAGGCTCGCACACCGGAGTAGTCCAGCATATCCGGATTGATGCCGAGAGCTTTCAAGTATTCGTTGGTCTTCGTGACTACTTGGTTATTACCCGCATCCTCGAGCCATTCCATAAATTCCTTACGGACGCTGCGAGCAACATTAACCTGCTCCTGCAGCCAGTTGATGATCTCTTCGCGGCGTGCTTTCTTTCCAAGAATGGTAAAGCCTTTGTCTTCGTTGGAAACAATGTGCTTTGCATCCTGCTGCCGTGCGGTCTCCTTGCTCAGAAAATCAGCACGTGCAACTTCATTTTTCAGCACCGTCTCGTCAATCTTCACCTGACGCAGATCATTGGCAGTATACTTTTGCATGTCAAACGGAATCTGTTTTGCCAGATTATCTACATTCAGTTTTTCGGCATTGACAAGCTGCGCAATCCTCTCATTTGCCTGTTCCGCTTGTCCACCCTTTTTAAGAAAATCATGGTATTCGCGCAGCCATGCTACGATTTCCTCGCGGCGGTCGAGATCTACCGTATGAACTAGCTCCGTCTTTCCTGTGGTTTCTTTGACGGTGTGGATCTCATTGAGGTTTTGTCTGATCTCAAATGTACTGCTCAGTCGCTGAATATTCTCGCGGCGCAGGAATGTATGAAGCAGACTTGCCGTATAGGAAATGCGCTTCGCAATATTCGCACGGGAACTCTGTTCAAGCGCCGTTCCCTCACCGTTCAGGAACGCATCTGCGCTCTTCATCAGCTCGTCTGCTACCTGTGTGAGCATGGCATTGGAATCAGGAGCGAGGAACTGTTTCTCGTAGAATGGTGCGTGCATATTATCAAGGAGCTCAAGACTTTCCACCATCTTCTCATACTGGGGAGATGCGGGGATATTCCGTTCTTTCAGCTTGTTAACATCTGCTTTCAGCTGCTCCAGTGTGGTGCCCTCAAGGAACGACACAAGCTCATCATGGGCGGTGCGCTCGTGGGTGGCAGTGCCTTTATCTCGATCAAAGGTAATACGATACTGGTGGCCGTTTGCGGAGGTAACATCAAACGGGCGGCCGCTGATTATATGCTGATATTCCTGACTGTTCGCGTCATACAGCTTATCCAAGCCGACCGGTGTACCGTTCGGCATATAGAAGGTCAGCTTCTCCACATCGTGGCCAAAGCCGATCTCACTGAGGATATCGCCGATCTGACGGTACGGTGCAACCTCACGGGCAACCTCGCCTGTCGCACTGTTATACCGGAGCAGAAACTGGGTTTCCCCGCCGGAAAGAATAACGGGATTGCCGGCCAGCACATACTGGATACCCTCCAACGTGTTCAGATCGAGCTGCTTGTCCAATGTAATATCAAACGGCGAGCCGACAGCCTTGCTGAAGGTCGGGTTATCCATATTCGCGGCATTTCTTATTGCATTTGCAGGAGAAACATTGATAGCCTGCGGCGGCATCGAACCGCAGCGGCAGATAAATTCGGCCTGCGGGTCATTCGAGATGGCGCAAAGCGGCTCCCCACTCACAACACGAGCCAGATCGTTCGGATTATTGCGGGGATCAAGTTCTACGCCGTCCGGTGTGCGAAACTGGGGGTTTTTCAGATCGTGCTGCTGCAAAAGATTGTTCAGTCGGTCAAACAGCAGGGTATTACGAAGATGAACTGCTTGCGTGTACTCTGTCACTGCTGCCTGCTGCGGCAGCTTTTGGTCGATAATCTTCACCAGATTTTCGTATGTGATGGCAGATTTATTCGCATTGAAATAATCATCGATCAGCCGCTTATACGAGTCAGAGTTCATGATCTGACGGCGCAACGGCTCGGCATCTTCCGGATATTGCTGTAGCATATACTCTAGCTCGCTGTGACCCATAGCGGAACCACGGTCCTGACGCGCCTTCTGGACCATGCTACTGATAATGCAGTCGGTCAGCAGCTTGTCAGCATCCTCGCGGGAAATCGTGTTATCCTGGCGAAGATGCTCGGCAACACGGAACGACTGAATATTGTCCTTCGCGAACTTTACCACGGCAGTATCGTACTCATCGAGAACGCTGCTGAACGTCTGGTGGATGGAGCTGACATACAGACCGTTCAGCTTTATTTCCAAGCCGGACTGCTTGCGCTCCTTATAGCTGAACTCCAGGGTATCCGCTGCAAGCTGCTTGGGATTAAAGTGCGATACTGTGCTGAGCAGATTGGCAGGGGTCAGAACATCCTCCGGGTCGCGCCCCAGGTGCTTTTTCAGCGCATATGCGCCCAGCTTGATATAGTCATCAGGCGTTGCGGCGTTAACATAGAAGTCTCTCAGTGTGCCGCCGGGCATACCGTGCATGAGGACATCCTCCTGCATGATCTGCTCCGCCGCGATCATACGGCCTATCAGAGCCTGATACTTAAGCGCATAACGCTGAGACAGATCATTTACGGAGGTATTTCCCAGATCGTTGCCTGCACGCTTCAGCGCAGTCTTGAGCGGATCGGGGATTGCATTGAGCAGACCGCCGTTATCGCAGTAGGTGCTGCTGATTTTGTTCTGAATCCACTTGATCGGCTCGGCATCACGGCGCTTCTGCAGCCACTCGGCGTCCATCTGAGCAATTCTTTCAAGGCGCTCCTCGGACGACATATCCTTATACTGCTGCATCGTGGCATTTGCTTTATCAATCAGATCCAGCTCCGTCAGCTTGGTTTGGGCAAAGGCGATAAGCGCATCTGCCATATCGGTGCGGCGCACATCCCAGTTTTCGTTGGTGGTGAGCTTATAGTCTCTGCCATGCTTTAGTGCGTTTTCCTGTCTGCTTTTGATGTAATCCAAAGTAGCACGCTTGGTGGCCTTATACTCCTTAGCGTTTTTAATCAAATTATTCAGGTGCGCTTCTATTGCCTCACGCGGAAGAGCTTTGTTGACATCATCGTCCAGACGGAACATGTTCGCCTGGCTGGCTTGCAGGATGATCTCGAAGGTAAGGCGCATCTCGCTGAAGGCCTGCTTGCCACGATGCCTCGGCGGATCAGCTTCATTCATCATTTTGGAAAGCGCCTTGACCTTATCCGAGCAGTGATAGTTGAACAGATCTTCCGGTTTAGCCACCTTAAGACCGGTGTAAGTCTGCGTGAAAACGCCGTAACGACCGTGGCTTTCTATTGCAAATGGTTGGTCAATGCGCTTCAGAATAGCACCGTTTTCCGGTGAAAGTGTGAACCGATTATTTTGGTCCGACTCCATGTAGTGCGTATGCTGATCTATGACACTGGTGAAGCCATAGTTTGCAAGTACAGTTTCCTGATTGCTAATGAGATAATCTGAGTCAATATGTTTAATTTCATCAATAAAACTTGCGTTGATGAGATCACGGACACCGTGCATGTACTGCTTGGGTACTCCCTCACAAAGCTCCGGGTTTTCTTCTGCCGGTTTCCCAGGTTGTTCAGGCTGTTTCTCCTGCTTGGGCGCAGCCTGCTGCGGTGCGTTCTTCTCCGCTTCAAGGCGGCGCTTTTCCGCAGACTTGTCCCACGGCTCATTGTCGGGGAAATCCTCTTGACCATCATTTATCGCTTCATAAAAGTCGGAAACATTCGCGTTCTGCACCATGCTGTAATCCAGATACTCGAACACAGGGCTGGCGATTTGGCGCGACCGTTCCTGTGCAACGGCGCAGATATTTTGAGCAAGCTGCAGCCTTTTCAGCATTTGCATATCTTCCTCGGGCAAGGTGAATTCAGCTGGAATCTTGCCAAGGACATCGTCGAGCGCAACAATAGCGCGCTCCATACGGAAGATTTTTTTTGTGTTCGCAGCCAGTGTTTCAGCAGGCAGATCGCTATCGATCAGGGCATCTATGTTGTCCATTACTGCGGTGAATTCATGATAACGATCCATGACGATCTGGGCACGGCGGGCGCGGATCACCTGATCTGCCTGCTCCTGCGTCATGCCGGGGTTGCGCTGCATCAGCGCTTCACGCCGCTTCCGAAGGTTGGCCTCAAGCTTGGAGCCGCCGAACAGATCAAGCACTTCTTCGTTATATATCCGAACCCGCTCCTGCTCTTCCGGGGTGGCGGCGGGATCCACAGGATAAAGGAGTGCTTCGAATACCTGACGCGCTACTCCTTCGGCGGAGCGACCGGTGGTTCGCTTCAGCTCGCTTGCGTTGATAATCAGGTTTTCGGCTATATCGATCATGGCATGGCGTACTGCCTGAGATTTCTTTCGGCGCTCCTCTCGCTGTTGCGGAGTGAACTGCTCGATGAATCCGGGTGTGTATCTGCCGTTTAGATCGCCGTTCTGTTCTTTCGTAAAGCTGTGTTTGCTGATTTTGTCAGTCTTGATCAGCTTTTTACCCTGTTCGAAAAGCACATGGTTAAAAATGGCAATCATCTGCTCCTCGGAGAAGCTTGGCTTCATCTGCTTATCGAGCAGCTCCGTCATCAGCTGCTTGCATTCTGCAAAGGTCATCTCGGGATGTGCGTTTTGAATATTAGCATATATCGTTTGGTAGCTGTACATCAATCCCATATGTGTGCTCCTTTCCTTTCGTTCGGGCGGTTAGTTGGCCTTTATAATAAATACACGGCAAGAGCGTAAAATGTCCCCCAAATCCCGAGATATATTTTTATAATTATTATATTCGCTGCATCGGTATATTGCAAGAATAAGGCGGTAATTTCTCTGCTCATCCTGTCGTGAAAGCAAAAGGCGGTCTCCGTCAGCGGAGGCCACCTTCTGTCCGCATTTTTCACAGCCTTACTTAATGAGATTATGGCTTTGAGGTTTGCTTTGTGCTTTTTTTACATCGTTTTTGGGGTTTGGCGCAGCAGACGCTTTGCCAATCTTCGGCTTTGTTTGTCCGTTCGTTTTGCTTCCGGGCATGGTCCGCTTTGTTTCCAACAGCTGCTTATACAGATCCGGAACAATGGCGTTGGCCAGCTTTTTATATCCGCCGCAGGATATAAATTCTGTCAAGTCACCACCGGTTTTAAGGCGGCAACAGCATGCTTGGAACGTTGAATTTTTGTCCATAAGAGTCTTAAGGCTATCAAGATTCTTAAACTTGCCGCTGCGGATCGTCTGTTCAAGTACACCATAAGAGGACGAGGTACTCTCCTCGTTGGCGAGAAGCGCTTTGATGGTCGCGCATTGCACAAGATTATGCAGTACTTCAGATTCCGCAAGCGGCTTATCCGGCTCCTGTTTAATCAGATTTTTCCGGATCGCCGTGTCAGTAAGACAGTTGGAAAGCTCCTTATCAAGCTGTTGTACGATGGATATATTGCTGGTGCGGAGCTTCAAGGCAATTAACTCCGTGCTCTGATCGTAGAGTAGCTGTGTAACAACATTACTTTCGGTTATCCGATAAGGCACATCAAGGTCAATTAAGTTTCTCTCCAGCTTATTCCACTTGGCCGAGAGGTCAAGATTACCCAGCCAACTGCGCAGCTTACGATTAAACGCCCAGGTTTGCATGATGCCGTCATAATACACAGCTTCGTTAAACTGTAGCTCCAGCGGACTTAGCTGCTCATTGCTCAGCTTATACAAGGCGTTTTGAGCTTCTCTGGTCGGGGTTGTGCTCATTTGCTCGACAAAAGGCATCATTTCAAGCAATACATCGGATATGCGCGAACCGAATCTGCTCGTTTTAGGGAGTGTGGAAATGATCTGTAAGATTTCTTTCTTAAATGTCGATGCAGACTGCTTGGCCGCGTTAGTATTCAAGGTTTTCAGCTCCTCCGATGTCGGCTTGGGGAGCGCAGCCTTGAGCCCATTGACGAAATCGATTATAGAATCAGTTTGCATGAAATCTTTACATTTCGCTATGCTGTCATTCGCAAGGGAGATAGCTTCATAAAGTTCGAGGCACGTTTTATCATTGAGCGAGGTGTTCAGTATGTTCCGGATATGCTTTATATCTTTGCTAACAGCATCCAGACGTTCATGCACATAGGTGCTGCTTCCTATCTCTAAGGAAAGCTCATCTAAATCCTCGGCCAAGATCTGCGCTTCCTTCAGATAGCCAGCTCTTGTTTTTTCGCTGAACGGTTCCGGCGCTGCAATTGTGTGGATACGCACATTTTCCGTAACCGTGCGGATGCGTGCCTTTTCCGTTGGAATTTGTGTTTTAGATGTCTGCTTCTGCATAGATTCAGGAAGTGCGTTTTCAAGATTTTCAAGGAGCAGGCGTGCCTCGGGCATACCCATGTTATGGGCATGGAGCTTGTACAAATCGCTTAGCGCTTGAGAGATAGAGTGACGGATACTGCCGAGGTGCTTTGCTGTGATTGGATAGTTCAGATTTTTAATGATATTATCCAAGTGCATTTCAAGATCGTCCAGAAGCTCTGTGTCTTCCTGAATTTTATAGGCTCTCGTGGTTAATGCCTTTTTGTATTCCCGGTGCTGGAATTCGTGCTCGCTAACAAGATTTTGGGATGCAGATAGGTAGGTGTTTTTCTGTTTTTCAAAGGCTTCTATCTGCTTCAGCTGCTGCGGATTGGGCAGCTTCGGCAAAGGCTCGGGGAGTGCTTCCAACAGCTTCGCGAGGAATTTTTCTGCTGCTGGATTCGGCTTGTTCAGTTTCTTCAGCTTGTTCAAATTGAGCTGCGCATCCGTAATAGAGGAATGGATGCTGCTGAGATCGTCTGCTTTGATAGGCCTGCTCAAATAGCGGGTGATATTTTTCAGATGATTCCTAACGCTATCAGAAGACACGCTGTATGCCAGGATCTCCTCGCGCTCACTGCCGAGATCCGCTCTTACCTTTTGATATGCCGTCTTCTGCTCACTGCGCAGTTTGGTTATTTCATTCAGATAGTGCTTTCTCTGTTTTTCGGCGTTCTCTCCTGGTGTCGGCTTGTTTTTGGACGACGCGGCATCAGGAAGTACATAGGAGAGTGCGTTGAGAAACTCGTATGTTGTCGGGAAGTCACGATGAAAATCTTCTTTAAGCGTATTCGTAACGCGCTGTATATCATCGATGGAACGGCGCAGCCTGCGGACATCCTCTGCATAGATTGGGCGTTCCAGGATCTCAATGATATTGTGCATTGCAGGTTCAAGCTCGGTCCGTGCGAATTCCAGACCTTTGAGCGAAAGATTCAAGCCGCCGTAATACTTTCTCTGTGCCGCAGCCAGTTCCTTTGCCCATGCCAGATAGCCGTTTCTCCACGTCTTAAAGAGCTCATCCTGCTCCTGTCCGGATTTAGCAGGACTGGTCTTCGGCGGAGCAACCTGCGGTTTCACGGTATTCTTGGACTGGCTTGAGCTGCCTATTACGATTTCCTCATCGTCATCAATGATGTTTGTTGTCTGAGGTGCTGCCGTCTGGAGCGGCGTGGTCTTTTTGAGCGCTGTCTCAAGGGCAGAGGTAAAATCGAGTATACTCGACATGGCAGATTCTGCGCTGTTAAACTGTACGGTGTTCATAGAAACCCAAATCCGTGCGTTATAAGTGTACAGCGTATCAAGCGCCGACTTGTCGAGTGGCTTTTCCAACAGCCTGATGAGCTCCTGCATATACGGATCCATATTAGTATAGAGAGAGCGCATATAGCTATTGGACAATGTCTGGCGAAATTTCTTCTGCTCTTCATACAGCTGTTTTGCTGTTTCCAGATACCACTTGTTTTCCAGTGTGCTGTTGGCAGGCGCCTCAAGCTTTGGAGCTTCTTCGATCTTTTCGGGTTTCTCAGCCTTCGGAGGATCTTCGACCTTCGGGACTTTCTCAACCTTCGAAGGATCTTCTGTCTTTGAGGATTCCGTAGCCTTCGGAGACTCTTCGGCTTTCTCAGGCTCCAATGCGTTCAGGAAGTTATCCAGTGCTGTGCGACCCGTAAGAACGTCAGGGTCGATACCCACAGTCCTTAGCTGCTCGACGGTATATTCGTTTGCCTTATACGGCAAACGCTTTTTCAGTTCCATGGAATCGACTTCGCGGATACCATTCTTTTGGAGCTGCGAAATATATTCGACAAGTGCAGTGTGGTTGTTTTTATTGCCGTTATTCAGATAATTCTGGTAACGGTACAGCCATGCCGTGATATTCTCGCGGCTGGCGGCAGACTTGTTTTCGGCAATCGAGACTTCAACAGGATTCTTCTTCGGCGGCTGTACAGCGGGAGCTTGCTGTTTGCCTGCATTGCGCTGATTTTCCTCGTTGGTCAGGTGGCTGCGCAGGGTGTCTGCAAGCTTCAGCACAGCCTCAGCGATGCTGCGGCGCGGTGCCAGTTCGGTCTCATGTGCCATGTCGGACAGTAAGTGCTTTGCACTTACTGTCATATTGTTCGCAGCACCGATAAGCGTGAAACGCATATCGTCCGAAAGGAACGGATCCGAATTGAAATTCGGCATATTCTGCACGAAAGTAAGCACACTTGCAGACACATCGTCATACAGGTTCGACTGCGGAACAGGCTGGCTTTGCGCATTTGTAATAAGACCCTGAACCTTTTTCACCTGCTCTCCATTAAGGAAGCTGATGAGGTGGTCGTGCGCCGTAGACTCAGAGGCAAAGGTTCCGTCCTCGAGGCGTTTGAAGCTGAGCTGATGACCGTCCTCTGCGGTAGCAATGATCGGGCTGCCATTCATGAGGTACTTGTATTCATCACTTTGCTGATCGTACAGCTTTTCGACAGCAAATTTTGAGCCGTCCGGTTTGTGGAATACTGTTGTATCTCCGTCGGCGGAAATGTGTGCATTCTGCAGCAGATGATTGATCGCCTGATACTCGATCGGCTGTGCTGTGAAGGTACTCTTCTGCGCGTCATAGTAGAACTGCGCCTGACGTTCATGGCTGAAGCCGACAATCACAGGGTTACCGGCAAGAACATAGCTTACACCGTCAGGGGTGTTGAGGTCGAGCTGTTTATCCGGGCTTGTATCGAACGGTGAGCCGACGGCCTTGCTGAATATGACCATGGAAAGGTCGGCATTCAGGTTGCCGATATAGTTCTTCAGTGCAGCGCTCAGCACATTGCGTACTGCGGTAGAAACGATCTGCGGCTTCAGACCGCCGCAGAGGATAAACTCCGCTGTCTTATCGCCTCCTGCATGGATCTGTGCGGCGTAAAGCGGTCTGCCGCCCACGATGCGTGCCAGATCCTCCGACTTGGAGGGGTCGAGTACGATACCGCCCAGCGTTCGGAACTGCACATAGGCGAGATCAATACCCTTGTTGGATAGTTCGGTACAAACGGTATCATAGAGTTTCTTGTTCTGGGTCTGCATGATATGCAGGTACTCCCTGTCGGCAATCTGCTGCGGCAGACGCTGATCGAGAATCTTCGCCAGATCCTCATATTTCATAGGGTCATGCTGCATATATTTGTCTTCGATCATGCTGCGGAACAACTCGGAGTGCAGCATTTCCTCATGCAGCTTCTGGATACCCTTCGGGTCATCGAAAAGCATGTTCTCCAGAATGCCGGGGCCTTCCTGTGCGCCTCTCCGTTCGCGCTCCTTCTGCACTATGCTGGTGATAACACAGTTAGCCAGCATAGTGCGGGCAACGTCCTTTTCTACGAATCCGTTGCTGTTACTGCCTTCTGCTGCTTTGACCTGCTTCGCAACATCAAAGGAAGTAATATTGTTCTGCACGAACCGGATTACAGCCACATCATACTTGTCAGGCTCCGGACCGCGCATCGGATGGATCGGGTCAATGTACTGTCCGCGTAGACGCACAGCCATAGCAGATTCACCGATTTTGAGATAGCTGTAATCCAGCAGCTCTGCGGCGATTTCTTTGAGTTTGGCACTGCTGAAAAAGCCATTTCTTAATAATTGCTGATTGTACAGCTCCTCCGGACTTGTGTCATATTTTCTGCATATTGCTTCCCGACCAAGCTGAACGAAGTCATCATCCTTGGCATCAGCATAGAATTTCCGTAGCTTGCCGCCGGATGAATCCTGCGTCAGGGTATTCTCAAGCATGATCTGCTCTGCGGCAATCATGCGGCCTATCGTGCCGTCGAATACCTTATTCTGAGGTAGATTACGCAGATCGTTCGCCGTGTAATCGGTAAGTGGCTTCAGGCCATTGATAATGTTTTCGGGGATACCGGATCGGACAGCGTTTTTTCCGGTATATACTTCATCGAGTTGCTGATGTAGCCATATGCCCAGATGCTGTTTCCGCTCGTTTTCCAGCCACTCGCTGTCTTTCGATGCAATTTCAGCAATACGCTTCTCGGGCTCTGGAGACGCGGCAGAAACCGTTTTGTTTACATTTGCAGCCAGCTCAAGTTCATGTAGCTTGGTCTGTGCAAAGGCTTTTAGCGCTCTGGCCATATCGGTGCGGCGTACATCCCATTTTTCGTTTCGAGTCAGATTATATTTTCGTCTGTGTGTGTGAGCGTTTGCCTGTCTGCCTTTGATGTAATCGAGCGATGTCTGTTTGGTTCGAATGTATGCATCGGCTTTTTGGATCAGTTTGTTGAGATCCTCCTTCATATTTGCTTCAGCCAGCTGAAGGGGAATGGGGGCCTGATAGGTATCAATATAAGAGGTAATTACATCGAATGTATCGCGCATCTGACGAAATGCGCTTTTGCCGTGATGTCCCGGCGGGTCGGCCTCTTCCATCTGCGCACGCAGCATCGCCATATTTTCACTCAGCTTGTGGTTGAACTGTGCTGATGCATCGACCGCCTTAAAGGAACCGTCCGGCTGTCGCTGGAACATACCGTAACGACCGTGCCGCTTAAATACGACAGGAGCTGTAACGGTCACAGCAAGAGCGTTGTTGGATCTCTCCAGATTAAATTTGCCATTCACCACATAGCAGGCCTGGTCGCCCTTTTCATTCAGAAAACCATAGCTTTCCAGCTCTCTCTGTTGTGAGGCTATCTGGCCGGTGTTGAAAGCCGAGAATGCATCATGGAGAAAATCAACGTAGAGCGTCGATGTGATATTATTCTGCACTTTCTGTGGGAGAGTTTTCTCATTTTCGAGTGCCTGCGGGTGCTCCACTACCACCCAGTTCTGTGCATTCTCATTACTCTGCAGAGCTTCACCGATGATCTGATTGGGATCAAGTCCGGGTTCGTTTTCATCCCACGGATCGACATGAAACTGCGTTTTGTTTTGGGATAGCTGAATCAAATATTTGTTTTCGATGTAGTTAAGACCATGCAGCATGGTATGGTCCAGAAACTCATATGCCGGGTTGGCGATCTCCCAAATCATCTGCAGCTTGAAGGTAGTTATGGGCTGCAGGTTTTTCAGTTTTTTTAGCAACGCCCGATCCTCTGCGGAAAGATCGAAAAGCTTCGGATCATCCGACAGGTAATTCTGGATCTCGGCCACGGTTTTTTGTATAGTATAGATTTTTTTGACCTGTTCTGCCACTATTTCCGGCGGAAGCTCAGGGTCAAGCATTGCGTCCAGCTGCTCTGAATCCGCTGTTTTCTGCCGCAGGTTGGTTATTACGAGCTGTGCACGGCGGGTGCGAAGCGCCTTTTCTACATTGTCATCGGTCATTTGGGGATTTTTGCGCTTCAGTGCATCGCGCCATTTCTGGCGTTCATCCTCTGCAGCTTTGCCACCGAAGAGAGCAACTATCTCTGCGTTATACTTTTCGATGCGCTTTTTTTCTTCCGGTGTATTAGCTGAACTGGGCAGCATGAGAAGAGGGTAATACCAGCGGGAAAGGCTATTGACGGCAGAACCCATGGTCATGCGGATTTCATCCTCGAGGTTCTCGGAGCTGTCTATAACTTCGATAGCAGCCCGACGCACTGCGGTGGACTGCGCTCTGCGCAGAGTCTTCTTCTCATCGGGGATCGGCTCGATAAAGCCGGGCAGATACTTACCATTTGCGCATTTTCCCGGTTCATCTGCGAATTTTGACTCGCGCTCCCATTGGGTATTGGTGTTGGTTCTGATCATCGGCTTGCCCTGTTGGAAGAGCATATGGTTAAACAGGGCAAGCGTCTGCTTTTCCGAGAATTTCGGCTTTAGGATCTGTTCGACATAATGTACCATTTGCTTCATAATTTCCGCGCGGGACATCTTGGGGTGAGCCTGCTGGATTCCATGATAAAGCTTTACATAACTGTCGTAAAGTGGCATATACGGCACTCCTCTCTCTGTGGTGTGTGCTTTGGGTTTTATATAAATACACGGCAGGGACTTGGAATGTCCCAAATTCTCGGGTTTATTTGCGCTTGTGTGCATCCATATATTAATTTTATTATAGACGCTGCCGTACCGCATTGCAAGGTTGAACTCATGCGGCGCAGAAGGATGCGGAAACTTCGAAACGTTACAACTTCTAAACATTGTACAGTCTTGACGTTTCAGCGTCAAAGGTGTATACTGTGAGAGCGTTAAAAAGTTCAAACTTTACAAAGTTAAAAAGGGGTGGAAAGCATGTCTGCGATTTTTGCATTGGCCAATCAAAAGGGCGGTGTTGCAAAGACAACGACAACCGGCACGCTTGCAGCCGGACTGAAGAAGCAGGGCTTCAGCGTGCTGACGATTGACTGCGACCCGCAGGGTAATCTGTCGATGTCACTGGCGGCCGATAATGAGGATAGCGCAACCATGTACGAGGTTATGAAGGGCACAGCCTCTGCACGCGAGGCGATTCAGCATGTGGACAGCTGCGATATTATTCCGGCGAATACGATCCTTGCAGGTATTGAACAGGAGCTGCATAATGTCGGCAAGGAGCTGACGTTGCGTGAAAAGCTGCGCGATGCAGCGAATGGTGTAGCAGAGGAATACGACTATATACTGATTGACTGCCCGCCATCGCTGGGACTGCTTACGGTGAACGCACTGACGGCTGCGGACTATCTGCTCATTCCCACTATGGCAGAAACTTTTGCGGCATCGGGTATCACACAGCTTTATGATACCTACAAATCCGTAAAGAAATACACCAATCCGGCGCTTGCGATCGACGGCGTGTTGCTGACGCGCACCGAACGCACCAAAGTGACCCGAACCATTCAGGAACTGACCGAACGGATCGCGGAATATATGGGCGCGGAGGTTTATCGCACTACCATCCGTAATAACGTGGTCGTGAAAGAGGCGCAGGCCGTGCAGGAGAATGTGTTTGATTATATCGAGCATAAATCTCATACGCCGGGTGAGCGCGTTTCGGAATCGAGCAAGAGCTTTATCAATGACTGCTTGAGCTTTATAAAGGAATTTGTTGAGAAGGAGAGGGAACAGTAATGGCAAGACCCAGTGCTGAGCAGATGTTCAAAAATATGATCGGTCGTCAGACACATGAAGAAACGGAAGCAGAGCAGACCGTCGAGAAGATCCAGATGGTACAGCCGGCAGCGGTGAAAAAGAAATCGTCCACAGTGCAAGTCACGGTTCGTCTGCGTCCGGAGCAGCACAAGCAACTGAAGGCTGCAGCCTTCCACCGTGAGTGCGATATGTCCGAACTGGTGCGTCAGGCATTGGATTTGTTCTTCTCCTAAAGGAGTTATGAAACATCGCTTAGGAGCATAAATATGACGGCGAACGAATTTAACTGGAAAATACAGATGAACGATAACGGTTCTCATGGTTTCTGCCTGATTCGTCTGGAATTCGATAGTAAGGGAAAGCCGACAGATTGGACGTTTATAGACTGCAATCAGACCCTTGCCGAAATAGAAGGCTGCACCAGAGAAGAGCTGATAGGGAAACGTTTTTATGAGATTTTCCCTGACGGAAATCGCAAATGGCTGGAACATTACTATGCCGCAGCGTACGATGGTATTTATCAGGAGTTTGAGGATATATCCGAGGAAGTTGGGTTGTATCTTCATATTGAGGCAGTTCCGACGGATAAAAAGGGATTCTGTTTCTGTATTTTGCGCAATATCAAGGAAGAGGTATTTGAGAGAAATAGACGGAATCAGGAGCTGGAGCAGGCGCTAAAAGCAGAAAAGAAGGACAGAGAAATTCTCGAAAAGCTGTGTATGGATTTTGTGGCAACCTATTATATCGATTTGGAATCCGGCTTTTATGAGATGCTCCATATGAATCCTGTTGCGGTTATACGCAAGATAAATTGGGAACGCTACCCAAAGTATCCGGATTTCATAAAAAGCTATGCGGCACGCTATCTGTACGATGAGGACAGACATGAATTCGAAGATTGGCTTTCTGCGGAAAATCTGAAAAAACTGCTTTCGCAGAGCGAACGTGTTTCCTATTGTTACAAAAGTAAACCGAATCCGGATCAGCATGAATTTTATGATGTACAGGCAATCAGGGTGCGTTGGGACGAAAAGCATTTCGATATTCTGCTGGGATTTCGTCATATCGATGAGATTCTGGAAAAGGAAAAAGCTGAGCAGAACAGACTGCAGAAAGCACTGGATGCAGCAAACCTGCGCAATGAGATCATTTCCTCCATCAGTAAAAGCTACCATGCGATTTTCCGTATTGATATAGAGAAGAACTTTTTTGAGGAAATATCCAACGATGATGAAACGCATAGTTTGACAGGGCGCTCCGGCAATGCGCAGGAGATGGGACACAATGTCTGCGACACAAAGGTTGAGCCGGAGTACCGCCCTACACTTCGGGAATTTATGAATATATCCACATTGCCGGAGCGATTAAAGAATGATGACTATGTTACTGCTGAATACAAGATGTGTGACGGCAGATGGCATAGAATGCGTTATATTGTAAAAAAGCGCGATGAAACCGGTAAGGTCACGCATGTATTGTGTACGATACGCAGCACCACAGATGTAAAACGGCGTGAATTGGATCTCCACTTTGCAGCGGAGGCGGCAAAGCGCGAAGCGGAGATGAAGACAAGATTCCTTTCCACCATGAGCCATGACATTCGAACACCGCTGAATGGTATCATCGGTATGCTCAATATGGAAGAGCAGTACGCAGACGATCTTGAAATGCAGAAAAAGCTTCGGAGCAGGGCAATGGAATCGGCACAGTATCTGGTATCGCTTGTAAACGATGTGCTGGATATGAACAAGATTCAAAGCGGAGAGCTGAAAATGCAGGAGGTAAACTTTGACCTCGTAGAAAGCCTTCAGAAAACAAATCAGAAGTATATTGAGAAAGCAGCGGAAAAAGGGATTCAATATAAGGTTATCTGGGATACGGATACCATTCTGCATCCGTATCTGCTGGGAAGTCCTGTTTGTCTGGAGCGGATTCTGGGAAATGTAGCGGATAATGCCGTGAAGTTCAGCACTCCGGGAAGTACCGTCACTGTATGGATGAACGAGGAACAAACGGCAGAGGATCAGCTGATGCTACGCTTTTACTGTAAGGATGAGGGCATTGGCATGAGCGAGGAAACGGTAAAGTCTGCCTTTGATATGTTCACGCAGGGTAGTACGGATTCAAGCCGGACAACCTACGCGGGCAGCGGGCTCGGCCTTGCGATTGCAAAACAGCTTGCTGAGAGAATGGGCGGCGATATTGAACTGCAAAGCGAACTGGGCGTTGGAACAACAGCAATCACAAAGCTGCCGTTCAAGATTGGCAAACCGAATACGATTTCGGTTACAAGAGATCTGGAAAATATTCCGATCAAGGGCATTCGCGCGCTTGTTGTGGAAGATAATGAGCTGAATATGGAGATTGCCAGGGCACTGCTTGAGAACAACGGTTTGGAGGTTACTTGCGTAGCGGACGGACAGGAGGCAGTGGAGATTTTTGAAAAGTCTGCACCCGGTTATTTCGGTGTTATCTATATGGATATTATGATGCCGAGAATGAATGGTCTGGACGCGACAAGGGCCATCCGCGCTCTGCCGAGAACGGATGCAAAGAGGATTGGAATTATTGCAATGTCCGCCAACGCCTTTGTAGAGGATAAAATAGGCAGCAGACTGGCGGGCATGGATATCCATTTGTCTAAGCCGCTGGATGAGAAATCTATGATCGATGCATTGCGGCAGTGCATAGCGCGTAATGAAGAATTTGCATAAACCGCCCATATAGCGGCGTCTGCACGGACTTTCAGCGACATCGGCTCTATCCCGAATTCTGTGTAAACTCCGCATTGGCTGTAAAACAGAGTAAAATATTCACAAGGCGGCATTGTAATTCGAGGCCGTCTTTGTAACAAGATAA
>CAVLCS010000038.1:0-22505 GCA_963661675.1 Bulleidia sp. | reverse complement strand
GCTGCAGAACGGCATCCAGTAAATAAAAAACGTCCGTATCCGGGTTGACAATCCGGGTACGGACAGGTATACTGAAAGTAACGAAAGGTGCTGCCGGTAGACGGTTAGCCCCTAAGAATAAACGGAAGCAATAACCGCAATCATTGGGAGTGAGTGGCGGTTATTTCTTCTTTGGTCCTAAAATACGCTCAATAAGTACAAGTATCACTACAAGAATTACGAGATATTCCATAAAACCACCCCCTTACAGGGGCAAGACTTAACCGCCTACCGCTGGCGCGGCAGCACCTTTCTGAAAGACAGTATAACAGAAATCGACTGCCTTTGCAATCCCGCCAAATTTCGGCGGGATTGTTTTTATTTTGTAAATTAGAAAAGATTGACCTTTGTCCGGATTCATTCTATAATAAAGCTAATGAGTTAACCGCAACATACGGTTTATTACGTCAGGGGAGGACGAATAACAATGGATATGAAGAAACTTGCCGGCGACAAGGCAGCCGAGTACGTCAAGGACGGCATGGTCGTTGGTCTGGGCACCGGTTCCACCGCGTACCACATGGTCAATGCAGTAGGCGAAATGGTAAAGAACGGCCTGAAGATCCAGGCGATCCCGACCTCGAAGGCTACCGAGGCCCAGGCGCGTGAGCTGGGCATTCCGCTGCTGACCATCGACGAGCTGGATCACGTTGATCTGGCGATCGACGGCGTAGACGAGATCGACCCGCAGTTCAACGCCATCAAGGGCGGCGGCGGTGCACTGTACCGTGAGAAGGTCGTTGCATCCATGGCGAAGGAAGTTATCTGGATCATGGACGAGTCCAAGCTGGTTGACAAGATCGGCGCATTCCACCTGCCGGTCGAGATCGCACAGTACGGCTCTAAGCAGGCCATGGAGCGTATGGCCGCTTACGGCTGGAATCCGGTCCTGCGCGTACGCGACGGCAAGACCTTTGTTACCGATAACGGCAACTTTATCGCTGATCTGCACCTCGGCGCAGGCTTTGACATTCAGGACGTTTACTCCAAGCTGACCGGCATGCTCGGCGTGCTGGAGCATGGTCTGTTCCTCAACATGTGCAAGCGCATGATCGTCGGCCATTCCAACGGTGAGGTCCAGGTCATCGAGAACCCGTCCAAGTAAGCACAGCTGAAAGGCAGGAGAGATAATGATGGATCAGAACGATCAGAACGACCGCTTCGACAGATTCGACCGCTTTGAGCCGGATTTCAGCCGGTTCGAGAGTGGTTCGGACCGCCAGGAGCGTTCGACCAGCCGTGACCGCAGTGAGCGTCCCGCACGCGGCAGCAGCCGCCAGCCGACACGTCCGGTGCGTTCCGGTATGCGCATGGGCAAAGGAAAGCCGATGCGCCGCGCGTCTGTCAAGCTGAACTACCGCATGGTGCTCTGCATTGCCGTGCTGGTTCTGCTTCTGCTGACGATCATCTTCGGCGGACTGTTCAAGTCCCGCGGTACGAAGATCGCCGACCTGAATTCCCAGATCGAGACGCTGAATAAGGATAAGGACAACCTGTCCGCACAGATCGGTGCGCTGACGCAGGAAAATCAGACCCTGCAGAGCAGCATCACCGCAACGCTGCCTGCGGCTAAGACCGCCGAGACCAACAGCATCGTGGATTTGATCCCGATCCTGAACGACGGCGTTTATGTCGTACAGAGCACCGGCTCGCAGCTGCGCTACATCAGCGTTCCGCAGGGCTACCTGCAGGACAAGCTGGGCGAGTACCGCGACGATGCCTCCGGCTATGCCGCATCGACCGGCGATGCACCGATCTGCCAGTACTATGTGCTGTTCACCGACCGTGTTATCGGTCTGGCTGAAGGCGATACCGGCTTTGTCAGCACGGACCGCAGTGCGACCGGCTCGACGAGCACGATCCCGTCCGGTTTCTATGATTTTGTCGCTTCGTTCTTCAATAACAGCGGCAGCACCACGGCTTCCGGCAGCAATTCGGACAGCAGCTCCAGCGACAGCAGCAGCTCTGACAGCTCGGACAACAGCTCCGACAGCAGTGCTTCCGACAATTCCTCGGACAGCAGCGCGTCCTCTGCATCTGCGGATGCAAACGCGTAAAAAATCTGCGAAAAATTTCAGAAAAACAGAGGCATGGACTTGACAGTCTGTGCCTCTTGTGCTATGCTATTAAAAGCCGCATTGTGCATAGGCTTTTGTAAGTGTGTATCAAACGATGCACCGCCGTGCCAAGCGTGACTCTACAACGAAAGAGAGGGAAAACACATGTATGCCATTCTAAAAACTGGCGGCAAGCAGTACAAGGTATCTGAGGGCGACGTAATCTACGTTGAGAAGCTCGGCGTAGAGGACGGTGCTACCGTATCCTTTGACGAGGTTCTGGTAGTAGGCGAGGGTGATTCCATCACCGTAGGCGCTCCTTACGTTTCTGGTGCGGTTGTAACCGGCACGGTTGAGAAGACCGGCAAGGGCAAGAAGATCAACATCTTCAAGATGAAGCCGAAGAAGGGTTACCGCCGTCGTCAGGGTCATCGTCAGCCGTACACCAAGGTGACCATCGCGTCCATCAAGGCGTAAGACCGTGACCAAAGTCACTTTTTCGCTGCAAGAGGACAAAATCCTCTCGGTGGATATCCTCGGCCACGCAGGCTATGCGGAGGAAGGGGAAGACATCGTTTGCGCAGCGATCTCCAGTGCGGTCATGCTGACGCATGCGCTGCTGTATGATGTACAGCATATTCCGGTCGATACTCTTATCGAGGACGACGGAGCGCATATCCGCTTTACATTGCCGGAAGGTGACGTAGAACGCGGACAGGATGCACTTTGTGCTCTAAAACTGCATTTTTCCGAACTGGAACAAAACTATTCTGATTTCTTGAACGTAATGGAGGTGCAAGCAGATGCTGAAGATTAGCTTACAGTTTTTCGCTCATAAAAAGGGCGTTGGTTCGACCAAGAACGGTCGTGATTCCGAGTCCAAGCGACTGGGTGTAAAGCGTGCAGACGGCCAGACCGTACCGGCAGGCAACATCCTGGTTCGCCAGCGCGGCACCAAGATCCACCCGGGTGTGAATGTTGGCCGCGGTAAGGACGACACCCTGTTCGCAAAGGTTGAGGGCGTTGTTCGCTTCGAGCGTCTGGGTAAGGACCGCAAGCAGGTTTCCGTTTACCCGCAGTAAATTCGAACATGCGTATAGGGGGCTTCAAAAGCCCCCTATATTCAAATTCCGGTTCCTTACGAAACCGAAATTTGATACCCGAACGACGTCACCCAAGGTGACTGGGTCGGGGTACAAAAAGCACGGGCGAAGCTCGTACTTTTTGTGCGGCACGGAGTGCCGCGATTGGATGATTGCGCCGGAGGCGCAATTCGCCTGCGGACGGGCCAATGGCTCGATTTTCCGTCCGGAAAATCTGCCATGTGGTTGCAGTTTGCAAGCAAACTGGTATTTTATTGTCCCAGACTTCGTCTGGGATTTTATTGGTTATAGAGGGGAAAATGGTGCCGGAAAGGTTTCATGGGCACTGTTTTCATCATGTGTAGAAAGGAGGACTACCATGTTTATTGATATTGCAAGAATCAAGATCGTATCCGGCAAGGGTGGTGACGGCAAGGTCGGTTTCCACCGCGAGAAGTATGTTGCGGCCGGCGGTCCGGACGGCGGTGACGGCGGCCGCGGCGGCTCGGTCATCTTCAAGGTAGACGACAATCTGTCAACGCTTTTGGATTTCCGCTACAAGAAAAAGTACGTTGCGGCTCCCGGTGAGCCGGGCGGCGGCAAGCGCTGCAAGGGCAAGGACGGTGCGGACCTTATCATTCGCGTACCGCGCGGCACGATCATCCGTGACCAGAAGACCGGCCAGGTGATGAAGGATATGTCCGACAGTGAGCCGTTTGTAGCGGCCAAGGGCGGCAACGGCGGCTGGGGCAACACCCATTTCGCAACGCCGACCCGTCAGGCACCGCGATTTGCAAAGCCGGGTCTGCCGGGCGTGGAGCGCGACATTATCCTCGAGCTGAAGCTGCTGGCCGATGTCGGTCTGGTCGGCTTCCCGAACGTCGGCAAGTCCACGCTGCTGAGCATGGTTTCGGCGGCACGTCCGAAGATCGCAAACTACCACTTTACGACGTTGGTGCCGAACCTCGGCGTGGTTTCGGTCGGCGAGGAGCAGAACTTCGTCATGGCCGATATTCCGGGCATTATCGAGGGCGCAAGCGAAGGTACCGGTCTGGGACACGACTTCCTGCGCCACATCGACCGCTGCCGTCTGTTGCTGCATCTGGTTGACGCGGCAGGCAGTGAGGGCCGCGACCCGATCGACGACATTGAGAAGATCAACGCCGAGCTGGCAGGTTACAGCGAGTTTCTGGCAGCGCGTCCGCAGATCATTGTGGCCAACAAGACCGACCTGCTGGGCGACGACCGTGAGCCGGTCGAGAAGATTCGCAAGTACGCCGAGGAACACGGCTTCCTGTTTGCCGAGCTATCTGCAGCGACCAATCAGGGCGTCAAGGAGCTGATGAACCTCACGTGGCACGAGCTGCAGCAGCTGCCGCCGGTATTCATCTACGAGCCGGAGTTCGTCGAGGTCGAGGAGAAGGCCGCAACCGAGAACGACTGGACCATCGAGCGCGACGGCGACGCTTACGTTGTCACCGGTGCATGGGTGGACAAGGTTATGGGTTCGGTCAACATCGACGACTACGAGTCGCGCCAGTATATGGATCGCATGCTCCAGTCCGCAGGCATTTACGCCAAGCTGGAGGAAATGGGCATCGAGGAAGGCGCTCCGGTCGTGATCGGAGAGTTTGAGTTCGAGTACGTCTACTAATAAAACGCGAGAAAGAGGACCTTTGGGTCCTCTTTTTTTATCCGTACCTACAGAGTGAAGAGTGAAGAGTTGAGAGGGAAGAGAACGTAGTGGGAGTAGCATAATGCAACATCACTAAAAAATTATATCGTCCTATGTTCAACTCGCTGAAATGGTGCTATAATTATCTCATAATGCACAAAAGGGGAGCTGACAAACTGTGCAATCGCAAAAGAACGATAAAACAACCTATATATTACTCGCGCTGACGACCATTTTCTGGGGCAGCCTGTACACGGCGAGCAAGGTACTGCTCGATGTGATCCAGCCGTTCACGCTGTTGTGTCTGCGCTACATCATTGCGGCCATCGCGATGACGATTTTACAGCGCCTGCGCAAGCCCGACCCGAACGGCAAGCCGCGCAAGATTAAAGGCAGCGACTGGAAATTTGTCATCATGTTCGGCTTGGGCGGCTATGTGCTGTCCATTGGTCTGCAGCAGTACGGCACCAAGCTGGCGGGTGCGTCGCTGGCGTCGCTCATCAACTGCATGAACCCGATCGCCATCTGCTTCTTTGCGGTCCTGCTGCTGCATGAGCGCATGACGATGAAGAAGGTCGTCTGCATTGCCAGTGCAGTTGCCGGTGCGGTGTGCATCGTCGGCGGAGACGCAGGCGGCGGACACGTCCTTGGCATTGCGCTTTCGCTCGGTTCGGTGCTGACGTGGAGCGCGCTGAGCGTGTTCATGCGCTCGTTCTCGCAGAAGTACGACGCGCTGACCGTCACCACCTACGGCATCTACGTTGCCGCCATCGGTACGCTGCCGCTGATGATTCGAGAGATCATCACCCACCCGGAGATGGATTTCCTGCACGCGAAATACATCCTTGTGCTGCTCTATGTGGCGATTTTCTGCACGACCATTCCGCATTCGCTGTGGAACTACTGCCTGTCCCGCGCAGAGGCCAGTACCTGCTCGCTGTTCTACCCGATTCAGCCGCTTACCTCGATGGTGCTCGGCGTTCTGCTGCTGCATGAGCACATGACGCTCGGCTTTATCGCCGGTGCGGTGCTCATCGTGTTCGGCGTGCTGTACTCGACGCTCGGCAAAGAGAAAACGAAGTGAGAAAAAGGGACTTCCGATCGGAAGTCCCTTTTGTTATGCGGTTTTACTTGTCGTTCGAGATGAGCCACAGCTTTTTCGCGGCCGTTTTCGCCTCGCTGCGGCGGCTGACGCCCAGCTTGTCGAGGATATGGCTGACGTGCGTCTTGACGGTTGGCAGCTTGATGTCCAGCACCTTGCCAATCTCGGCGTTGCTCTTGTCGGCGCAGAGCAGGTGCAGCACCTGCAGCTCGGTCGAGGTGAGCGCCTCTGCGGGTGCAAGCCGCGGCTGCAGGAACGCCGGATAATACGCCGCCTGCATGCGTGTTTCGGCCATTACGGCGCGGAGCCAGTCCTTATTGCCGTCCCACTCGAAGGCTTCGAGCAGCGGCAGGACTGCACTGCCGTACACGCTGACCGTGCGGACAAAGCGGAATTCCTCGATTTCGTGCAGCGCGTCCGACAGGTGCTCCTGCCACGCAGCATCCTTCTTGCGGTACAGCGCGATCGCGCAGACGATGTGCAGATGCGCTCCGGCGATATGCCGCGAACAGGTTTTGACATACGGCTGCAGCGGTGAGAGCGTCATCAGCGCCGCATCCGGCTTGCCGGCGGCAAGTTCGGTCATGGCCTGCGTTAGATACTGGTAGCGCTTCATCACATCCGTGTGCATCGGGTCTCTCGGTGCTTTTTCGCGGTACCACGCGTCCGCACTGTCCAGATCGCCGAGGTGCAGGTCGATGCGGCACAGCAGCGCGTCCATATTGGGCAGAAAACGGGTCAGTCTGTGTTCGACAAAACGGGTACGCAAGGCTTCGATCGTGCGGCGTGCTTCATCGGCGTGGCCGCTTGCCAGCTGGCTTCGCGCCAGCAGACCGCCGAGCGCGAACTCGATATCCGGCGTGCCGTTCTGCTGGATGTTTCCAATGTTCGAGAGCAGCGCGAGCATGCGCGCGGAAATGTCCTCGCCCTATTCAAACTTGCTTTCGGCAAGGGCGCAGTCCGCCAGACCGACACCGTCGCGTCCGAGCACGGTTTCGACCGGTACCCGCAGGGTTTTGTACAGCAGATCGTCCGTTTTGCTCCATGCGGAGAAGTCCTTGCCGCCATTCATGATGCTCGGCAGCGTGCTCGTCACCGAGAACGGCGGAAGCGTAATTTCCTTGTTGGTCAGCAGACGAAATATGGCCGGGAAGGTTTGGATGAGGTTTTCGACCTTGCGTTGCGGCAGCGAAATGTCCAGCCACGCGAGACGGCTGCGCGCTTCCTTTCCGGCGGCATCCTGCCGGTCGCAGCGTTCAGCGAACTGCTTGAGCGCCGTGTACCAGCGTTCCGAGCCGTCATAATCCGCCGAAAGCGCACACAGCATGCTCATGCCCTGCATGAGAGAGGGCGATGCCAGAATCTCCTGCTCGGGCAGGGAACAGTAATATTTTGCCGTTTCATTGTAATGCCCCATGCCTGGGTGCAGTTCGGCGTTGCGGATGAGCAGCTCGGACACCTTGGAGTGGTCGCCGCCGCGTGTGTAGCACTCGAGCGCGTGCGGATAGTCCTCTTTGAGTTCGTAATACAGGCCGCCGCGGCTGAACAGCGCCCGTTTTTTCTCGTCGGTGTACTCGCGGTCCATCTCCCACAGCAGAAACCAGCGGAACTGCGGCCAGAAATGGAAACGCTGTACGCCGTCGTAGCGCAGCATGGTCGTGTTGCGCTGCAGCCAGTCGAGCAGTTCGGCGGCATGTGCGTCGCCGCTGACCACACGGGCCATTTCCAGGTCGAAGCTGTCAAACAGCGCTAGTTCGAGCAGAAAACGGCGGATAGGCAGGTCGAACCGCAGGAAGATCGCGGTCTCAAAGTAGAGAAAGACCTCGCGGAACGAGTCGGTGACGACCTCCGGACTGAACGGACGATCACGCATGTTGCGGGCAGTGATCGCCACACCGAGCGGATGCCCGATGGATTCCTTGAGGATACCGGTCAGTTCGGATTCGGTGACCGGCGTGCCGGCGGCTTCAAACAGGCGGCGGATGTCGTCACGGTCGAACAGCAGCTTGTCCGGCGTGAGCACGGTCATCAGTCCGGCGTACTGGAAGGCCATCAGGCAGCCGGCCGGAGCACCGCGCGAGAGCAGCACGAACCGGCGCTGCGGATTATCGCGGATGAGCGTGCACAGCGCCTGCCATTCTGCGTCCTCATGGAGCTGCTGCAGGTCGTCGAGCAGCAGGATATTCCATTTATCTTCCGCCGAAGGCAGGGTAAACGCGGGATCGTCTGCGCTCAGCCGCAGGTAGGAGCGGCCCTCGAGCAGCGCTTCCGCGAGCACGGTTTTGCCGAAGCCGCAGGGTGCGCTCAGGAAAAAGACGCGGCCGTGGTCCAAGAACAGCCGGAACTGCTCGGCGATAGCGGGGTTGATGATGATCTGGGACATGCAGCACCTCCTGTATCATACTTCTGCTTTCATTATACCCTAAATTTCGGGATTGTAAATCATACTAAAGTATGAGGAAACGGCGGCGGTTTCGCCGCGGAAACCAAAAGGGTAGACACCTACGGTTTCTACCCTCTTGGGACTCCCGTTTCCCTTTGCTTGTTAGTCCGGCGCAGACCAGAGACCGGCGACCGCTTCGAAAAGGGGAACGGCCGTATCGCTCATCTTCCGTAGGGGCGGACCAATGTGTCCGCCCATTTCTCAACCGCAGATGCTCAAGCTGTTTTCTGACTGCTACACATACGGTTTCATCTCCGCAGGCGCGACACAAGGTGAATTGCCCGAAGGGCAAGAGAAGGTCCCCTGGGGGATAACAGTGTCGCGCAACTCGTTTGCGTGCTATTACGGACGGTACCTGCGAATTGTATTCATTGCAGACGCATAACTGCATGGACGGCCAATGGCCGCCCCTACAATGATTTACCGCTTTGCAATATGGTTTATCGACCTGCATTTGTTAACGAATGTAGGGGCGCGCATTGCGCGTCCTATTTCAATCGGCACGCCAAGATAGCAAAAGGGCGGCCATTGGCCGCCCTTGCGATTGCGTATTCAGATGAAAAATGTAAAATACTTTGGGAAAGGCTGTTTCTGAATTTACAATCCCAAATCCTTAAAACGAGAATACATGGACTGTGCACCGTACAATGCCGCAACCGGATTATGCTGCAGCACGCGGTCCTTAACGATCATAACCGTCGTCGGAACCTTGCTGTGGCGCAGGAACAGGGTATCATGTCCGACGCACAGGCCGATCACGATGTTGAAATCGCAGCCGTGTGCGGCAAGCGTCTTGGCCTGCATGATCGGGTTGCACATGGACTCGTGGCCGCAGCCGCCGTTGAGCTTTTTCTCGTTCGGTACGCCGATCTCGGTCTTGTCCTGTGCGCCGACCTTACAGCCGACTGTGAAATACTCGATGCTTTTCGCCTTGAGAATGCGGGCGAAGATGGATGCCTCGCGCATCAGGCCGACGCAGGACGCAATACCGATCTTCTTGTAGCCCATGCGCTTGATGAACTCGATGGTCTCCTCGACACGGGTCAGGCGGCCGTAAAACTCGCCTTCGATGCACGCGGACGTGCGGGCGATCAGGCCCTGTTCCGGGTCATTGCGGTAAATTTCGAGCGTTTCCTCGAGCAGTTCCTTATCCACGTTCGTCGTCAGGCAGAACGGCGGGTACTGCTCCTCACTGGCCGAGCGGCAGCCGAGTCTGCTGCAGTCCGAGCAGCTGTGTGTGCATTTCAGTTCCGACATGATCCTTTCCTCCCTGTAAAACCGTTGTTATGCCTTTGCGTTCGTGTCCTGTGCGGGCTTGGTCACCTTGCCGCTGCAGCAGTCGTCCTCAGCCTCGGCTGCCGCTGCCGGCTGGAAGCTGACAGAGGAAGCCTTTGCGGACTCAGCGGTGGTGTCGGCAGATGCGTCGCTCTCCGGTGCATCCGGAACATCATCGAAGAAGATATACGCGTTGTCTGCAAACTGGGTTGCGTCGGTGCCTTCCTTCAGGATGCCGATCTCGGTCAGCTGCTCTGCGCTCAGCTTGAGTGCGTCATAGCCGCCCTGAACCGAAGGCTTGTAGTTATAGCTCTTGAGTACCTGTGCGCAGAAATCTGCGTCACCGGAAACGTATTTCTTGTCAACAATGATCTTTGCGGCCTCGTCCGGATTCTCCTGCACCCACTGAGATGCCTTCTGTACCGCACGGGTGAAGGCGGCAGCTGCTGCCGGATTCTCCTCAGCGAGCTTGTTGGTGACGAATGCTGCGCAGCAGTACTCATCCTTGTAATCCGGGTCGGTTGCGGTGTCGATGAGAGCGGTCAGACCGTACTGCTCCTGCGTGATGGAAGCCTGCGGGTCGCCGAGCACGATAGCGTCAACGGCCTTGTTCTGCAGCGCCTGTGCCAGATCGTTGCGGGAGAACACGGTGAAGGTGACTTCACTGCTGCTCTCGGATGCGTCAATGCCTGCTGCGTGCAGCGAACGCTTGGTTACGACCGTGCCTGCGTCAGCCAGACCGGGAACGCCGATGTTCTTGCCCTTGAGATCGGTCACGGTCTTGATGACGGAATCCGCCGGAACCAGCAGCTTGATGCAGCCGGTGTGCACGCCGGTGGTGAACTTGATCGGCAGGCCGTTCTCGAGCGGCTGGAGCATTTTGCCGATCAGGCCCATGCCGACATCCACCTGATCCGAGCCGACAGCCTCGGCAACGTGTGCCGCGTCAACCGTTACCTGCTCGACTTCAAGGTTCTCATCAGCGAAGAAGCCGTTTTCCTGTGCAATGTACAGCGGAGCGCCGCACAGCGAGCCGTGGTAAGCGAGACGCAGATGGGTTGCGCCGCTGTCCGAAGCGGAATCTGCTGCCGCAGAAGCGTCCGCATTGCTGTTCGAGCCGCCGCAGGCGGAGAGCGAAAGCGTCAGTGCAGCCGCCAGAATGCCGCTGGCTGCACGAAATAAAATACCGTTCTTTTTCATGATTTTCCGTCCTTTCAAGGGGTAATGTGAAATGAAATTGTTAATAATGAACGTGCGTTCTTTAATGCTGAACGTGAAATATGTTCTTCCGCGCATTGCGCGGTATGTAATCAAGAGTACCGGAGGTACTCTGTAAAAAGTCGGGGCGTGTACCTGACTTTTTACACCTCGACTCAGCCATCTTGGATGGCGTCATTGGGGTATCGAACAGTGGTTTCTACGGAACCACTGTTCGTATATAGGGGAATTTTGAATTCCCCTATACTTTTTAGATGTAGTAGCTGGGTTCTTTAATCGTTCCGCCGTAATGCAGGCGGCGCAGAATCTCAGCACGATAGTGCAGGAAATCCTCCGAGCTGCGTGCTCTCGGGCGGGACAGCTGGATATCCAGCGTACCGGTGATACGGCCCGGACGCGGTGTCATAACGACGACTTTATCCGACAGGTACACGGCCTCGTCCACATCATGCGTTACCATGATGGCGGTCATGCCGGTCTCCTTCCAGATACGCAGGATCTCGTCCTGCATGTTCATGCGGGTGAAGGCATCGAGTGCACCGAGCGGCTCATCGAGCAGCAGCACCTTGGGCTTGCCGACCAGTGCTCTGGCGAGCGACGCTCTCTGGCACATGCCGCCGGAAAGCTGGTGCGGATACGAGTGCTCAAAGCCTTTCAGGCCGACCATCTCGATAAATTCGTCTACGCGGTCTTTTTCCTGCTTGTAGATGCCGCGGGCGCGCAGACCGAACGCGATATTATCGTAAATCGACAGCCACGGGAACAGCGTGTGCTCCTGGAACATGAAGCCGCGGTCGGCACCGGGTGCCTTGATGGGTGCATCGTCCAGGGTCAGGCTGCCGTCGTCCATCGGGATGAGACCGGAGATCAGACGCAGCAGCGTGGACTTGCCGCAGCCGGACGGTCCGATGAGCGAAACGAACGAGCCGGCGGGAATATCGAGCGAAACATTGTCGAGAGCGGTAATACGCTCGCCGGTGGGATTGACAAAGTGCTTGGAGACGCCCGAAATCGAGATACTTCCTACCATTTGATAACTCCTTTCTGCCATGCGAGAACGTGGTCGCGCAGTTTGAACAGCAGGGTGATGAGAATGAAGAAGGTGACTGCGATGATGATCAGTCCGGCGTATACGTTGGCGTACGCCATCATTTCCTTCTGCCAGTTGATGTACCAGCCGATGCCGTACTTGGCGCCGAGCATTTCGGCGGTCACGAGCGTGATGAACGACGAGCAGGTGCCGTTGAACAGGCCGAGGAACATGTGAGGCATAGCCGCCGGAATGCCGACCTTGGCAATGCGGTAGAAGCTGCCTGCGCCGAGCGTCGAGGAGACCTCAAAGTACGAATTGGGGATGGAAGCAATGCCGCTGCTGGTGAGCACGGTGGTCGGGAACCACACAGCCAGCGCGATGAGGAAGGCACTGGCGGAGACAGCCGTCGGGAAAGCGATGAGCACCAGCGGGATCCATGCGGTGGACGGGATCGGGCCGAGCACGCGAACGAGCGGCTGCACCCAGTAGGCAAAGGTCTTGTTGAAGCCGATGGCGATGCCGGTCAGCATGCCGACGATCGCACCGCCGAGCCAGCCGAAGATGAGCAGGCGAGCGGAGTACGCCAGGCACTTGGCGAGGAACGCGCTGTCCTCAACGAGGACGCCGAACACGCGGTCGAGCGAGGGAAAGTACAGCACCGGCAGGATCGCGAACTTGGCGGTCAGCAGGTTGAGGATATTGAGTACCAGAACCGCTCCGGCGTAGAACAGGGCACTGTACGACAGCTTGTCGCGTACCTTGGTGCGGCCGAGCGATACCAGCAGGGCGATCACATACACGGCCAGTCCGATGAGCAGCGCCCATGTAAAATAAGGATGCTCTGCGGCAGGATGCTGGGACGAATCCGGCAGCAGGATATCGCAGGCGAGCGCCAGCACGATAGAGAGAACCGGCAGTGATTTGATGAAATGCTTCACAATAGGAAACTCCTTTCGACAAAAAATGGCGGGAGGTGTACGCCTCCCGCCAAACTGGATGATGCGCGTTATTCGCACATTCGCCAGGTCACAAGGGAACGCATACACGAGCAGCGGTGCATACACATACAGCAGCGATTCATACAGTACATTCGGCTCATGACGGGTTCTCCTTTCAATTCATATAAATCCTATGGGGTTTCAGTGATTGCAAGTATAGACCCTATAAACCTGATTGTCAATAGGAATACTATGATTTTGGAAAGTGTGCCAAAAACGGTTTGTCTGAAAGAGAGAATTTGTCAGTTTTCATAAAGAACTGCCGCAGCAGGATTTCTTATGCGATCGGGTGGCTGAATCCGCGCTTTTGTGTTACAATATTTACAGGTGATGGATATGCTTTTTAAGCCGCGTCCGCTCAGCAGGACTATGCTCGATGACGCTTCTCTTGTCCGCGATAAGGAACGCTGCCGCCGGATCGGTCCGTGCGGTGTCGGCCGCCGGGCATTATATTTGAACAGTTATTTTATCGATCGGCATTATTATGTGCCGTTTTCCGCCATTACGCGGGTATTTAAGTTTATAGAAGAGGGCACCGGCGGTGTCCGCGGTGTGCTGGCAGGACGGGCCTGTCTGCTTGTGGAGTACGACAACGGCCTGCAGCAGGTGTGCAATTTCAAGTACGAGGACCGGATCGACGAGCTGCTGCGCGTGCTGCACCGCGAACACCCTGAGATTCCGTGCGTCAGCGAGGAAGAGCAGGCCGAACTCGAGGTAGAGTATCAGCGCCGGAGAGCGGAAGAACGCCGCCGTCCGCCGCTCAGCATCCGGGCCGAGCGGGAGATTGAGGAGCTGGAGAACGCGATCGCGTACCTCGAGCGCAAGCCTGAACTGTACAAGCGTCTCAGCCGTGCGGCCAAACGTCGGCGCAACTACCAGAGCAGGAGCGCAGGCTACCGCTGGGCAGCACTGGCAGTCATGGTGCTCAGTGCAGCGGCGCTGATCTACGGCGTGGTGTCGCTCGTGTGCCGCGGTTTCTCCTCGGGACACCTGATTTTGTGCCTGCTGGCGGCTGTTTTTCTGTTCGCCGGATGGCGCATGCTGCCGACAGCACGCAACAACAATGCCGCTGTTCTGCGCGGTGACAAGCATGCACGCGAGCAGATGCAGCAGTATATCGACCGGTTTCCGGCGTTTCCGCTGCCCGCACGGTACGCGCACCCGATCGTGCTGCGCCGCATGCAGCAGGCCATCGCGGAAGGACATGCGCTGAACGTGATGGAGGCACTCGAGGTCGTCAAGGCCGATCTGCAGACGCTGAACGCGGATATGCAGGTATCGCAGGAGGAGTACGCCGAGATTTCTGCGATCAAGCCGATGTTTCTGAACGCGGATTATAAGTAAGAAATCCGGTCTGCAGCCTGTAAAGCTGTTGACAAGCACATACATTCTCCCGTATAATAAAATCAGTCGAAAAAAGAGGAGATGGGCGGATATGCTGTGTAAAAACAGAACATGCGGCGTTCCGTCGAATCAAATAGGAAAGCTATGAAAACCAAGGACCTTCTGCCCGCAAAAACGGCAGTCGGTCCCTTTTTTTGGGGAGGAAACTGATATGATCGAAAATTGGAATGACGTCCATATCGTACCGGAATTCAGCGACCAGGGTGTGGACTGCTACCGTCTGGCCGGCGGCAGCTTTGTCAACGAGTATTACATCGTTTCGGAGGCTGAGACGCGCAAGCTGATGAACCACCCGGAGGTTGTCGGCTATGAGGTGTATGCGTCGCTCGTGACGGCGACCTCGCAGATGATGTACTACCTCAAGGAGCAGAAAAAGATCACTTCGGCGAATATTCTGTCCATTCTGCGCGGCGCACTCAACTATCCGCTCGAGGAAAGCTGCTACAAGGAGCACATTCGTGTGCATGATATCAGCTTTATGTCCAGTGAGCGCGTGTTCGGCGAGAATGACGAGATGTCGCTCGATATCAAGTACTGCAAGCTGACCATGGTGCCCAACAGCACGCTGATGATCGGCGATATCATCGCGTCCGGCGAGACGCTTGTGCAGTGCCTGCGCTACGTTACCGATTATTACCGCAAGCAGGGTGCCAAGCTGCGCAATATCCTGCTGTTCACCATCGGCGGTACGCAGGGCATCGAGATTCTCGAAAAGCTGACCAAGGAGATCCGTACCTACTGGCCGGATTTCGAGGGCTTCATTACCGTGTACTACGAGGGCGTTTTCAGCTGCTACGAGGAAGGCGACAAGGGTGTTTCCGGCATCAACCGTGCGCTCATCGACTTCTACTGGAAGGGCGGCATTGTGGCGCCGGAGTTCCGCCGTCAGACGCTTTCCATGCAGAACCCGCTGTTTGAGAAGTGCACGATTTACGATGGCGGTGCACGCCGCTACGAGATCCACGAGCACATCGAAGAGGTTCTGGAGTTCTGGAACGGCATTCTCGAGCGGGCGGACAAAATTGACAAGCAGGCGCTGATTGAGGAAAAGCTGGGTCATGCTCTGCCGATTTCCTACGAGGACTGGCTGAAGGACTGCCATTACGAAAAACTCGACCCGAAGATGACGCGCTGGCTGTATCAGCAGGAGCGCGGCTTCGTTGAGAGTTTGAAGGACGTATCGCTCGAGGAAATTGCGCGTCAGCGTATCGACGAGTTCACCACGACGCTCAAGAAGTACATTCTGTAATAAACAAAAAAGGGGAATAAAATTGATGAAAAATGACAACACACCGGTCGATATCGACTTTGCGGAAGCGGCCGTGCCGCATTATGCGCGCCGCGGCATCGTGACCATGTTCATGATCATGCTCGGCTTTACCTTCTTCTCGGCCAGCATGTGGGTCGGCAAGGAGCTGGCCGACGGACTGGATTTCGGCGGCTTTATCGTCTCCATGATCATCGGCGGTCTGATTCTCAGCCTGTATACCGGCCTGCTTGGCTACGTCGGTGCGGAAACCGGCATGAGTCTTGACCTGCTGGCGCGCAAGGCATTCGGCGCAAAAGGCTCGTACCTGCCGAGCGCAATGATCTCGTTCACGCAGATTGGCTGGTTCGGCGTTGGCATCGCCATGTTTGCCATTCCGGTCGCCAATGAGCTGCTCGGCGGCAGCACGGCGGCTGAATGGGTGCTCGTTATCATCGCGGGCGCGTGCATGACGGCTTCGGCGTATTTCGGCATCAAGTCGCTGACGCTCATCAGCTACATTGCGGTTCCGCTGGTTGCGATTCTGGGTACGGTCGCTATGGTGATGGCGGTTAAGCAGGGCAACGGCACGCTGCTCGATCAGTTTGCCAAGTCCAGCGGTACGCTGACCGTTGTCGGCGGTGCCGGTCTGGTTATCGGCTCGTTCGTCTCGGGCGGCACGGCGACCCCGAACTTCTCCCGCTTTGCCCGCAACGGCAAGGTTGGCGCTATCACGACGGTTATCGCGTTCTTCATCGGCAACTCGCTGATGTTCTTCTTCGGCGGTATTTCGTCGGTCTACGTCGGCGGCAATGACATTTTTGAGGTTATGATCAACCTCGGTCTGTTCTATCTGGCGATTCTGGTTCTGGGCCTCAATATCTGGACCACCAACGATAACGCGCTGTACTCCGCCGGTCTGGGTCTGGCGAACATTTTCGGCCAGAAAAAGAAGCCGATGGTGCTGGTTTCCGGTATTATCGGCACCGTGCTCGCAGTTTGGCTGTACTGGAATTTCACCGGCTGGCTGAACATCCTCAACTGCACGCTGCCGCCGGTTGGCATCATTCTCGTGATGAGCTTCTTCATGGATCGTGAGAAGTACAAGGACGTGGAAGTGACCGAAAACGTCAACTGGTTTGCGGTTCTCGGTGTTGTACTGGGTGCTGTGGTTGCAAATGTGCTCCCGTGGGGTATCGCTTCCATCAACGGCATGATCGTTGCTGCGGTGTGCTATCTGATCGGCAGCAAGGCAAAGAAAAACTGAAAAAGCTGATAAAAAACAAGGGCGTTCTCGAGAGGGAACGTCTTTGTTTTTGTTTTCTGCCATAGTTTTAATCTATGGAGAACTGCGGATTTTTCATATTTTACAATAGCGCGTGTCCATTTTATACTAGGACCATACGAAAAAACGAGCAATCGCTCATCGCATAGATAGAAAGGACGATATCCCAATGAAGAATCCTGCACCGTATCGTTATGACATTGTTGGCAGCTTCCTGCGCACAAATGCCATCCACGAAGCACGCAATCAGTTTGAAGCCGGAGAAATCTCCGCCGAGGAACTCGCAAAGATTGAAGATACCGAGATCACCGGTCTGGTGAAGAAGGAAGAAACTGTCGGTCTGCATGCTGTTACCGACGGTGAGTACCGCCGTTCCTTCTGGCACATGGACTTCCTCTGGGGTCTGACCGGCACGCAGAAGGTCAAGTCCGAGCACTTCTCCGTGGCTTTCAAGGGTTTCCAGCCTAAGGCGGAGACTGTAAAGATCGTGGACAAGCTGGATTTTCCGGACGATCATCCGTTCCTCAAGCATTTTGCTTTCCTGCAGAGCGTCGCATCCGACCTCGTGCAGCCCAAGCAGTGCATTCCGTCTCCGTCCATGCTGCACCTGATCTGCTGTGTTCGTTCGACCGATTATCAGCCGATCGAGCGCTACAAGGATGAGCAGGTTCTGCTGGACGATCTGGCAGCGGCTTACCAGAAGGCGGTAAAGGCGTTCTACGCTGTTGGCTGCCGTTATCTGCAGCTGGATGATACTTCTTGGGGTGAGTTCTGCTCCGCAGAGAAGCGCAAGGCGTATGCAGAGCGCGGCATCGATGTGGATGAAGTCGGCCGCAAGTACGTTTATGTGCTCAACAAGGTGCTCGAAGCCAAGCCGGAGGACATGACCATCACCATGCACATCTGCCGCGGCAACTTCCGCTCGACCTGGTCGTCCACCGGCGGCTATGAGCCGGTAGCGGAGATCCTGTTCGGTCACTGCAACGTGGACGGCTTCTTCCTCGAGTACGACAGCGACCGTGCAGGCGGTTTTGAGCCGCTGCGCTATATCGGCAAGCAGAAGGTCGTTCTGGGTCTTGTCACCTCCAAGGACGCCAAGCTGGAGAACAAGACGGACGTGATCGCGCGCATCCGTGAGGCGTCCAAGTATGTGCCGCTCGAGCAGCTGGCGCTCAGCCCGCAGTGCGGCTTCGCCTCCACCGAGGAAGGCAATCTTGTCACCGATGAGGATCAGTGGAAAAAGCTGACGCTTGTCAAGGAGATCGCGCAGGAAGTCTGGGCGGATTAAACAGTAAGACATTGAAAAAGAGAAATACCCTCCCTATCGGATAATCCGGCAGGGAGGGTATTTTTATATAAATAGGATTAGTGTGTTGTAATAAATACCGTTTTCCGAAACTGATATGGCGTAAGGCCGGTACTTTTCTTAAATGCTCGTATCAAATTAGACGCAGAGCAGAACGCACAGTCATAGGCGATCTCTTCCACGCTGTCGTCCGATTCGGAAAGCTGCAGCTTCGCATAAGACAGCCGCAGATTGAGCAGATATTCATGCGGCGACAAACCGGTTTCCTCGCGGAATCGGCGGGAAAAGTAGAACCGGCTGAGCGACACCTGTGCGGCCACTTCGTCGATTTGAATATTTTCATGAAAATGCTCGTCCATCCAGCTTTTAGCGATTTGTATCTGCGGTGAAACATTGTGAGCAGCATGGCCCTGTGTATTTAGCGAAGAAAGCAAATGGTGGATGGTGACCGACATCCGATCATCGACATTACAGTCACGCGGCAGCATCTGCATAATATTCTGAAAATCCTTTTCCAAGCCGTACTGCTTGCTGAACAGGGCACCATTGGTTTTCCACAGCAGATCGCAGTATGCCTGCGAAGCATTGCCGTGAAAATGAAACCAGCTGAAGCGGACCTCTTTTTTTGCATAGTAGTGGTGTGGAAAATTACAGTCGATGAGTACAATATCATCGGTGCCGGCGGTGAATGTCCGATCCCGATATGTAAACTGCATTTCACCGGAATGAATGTAAAACATCAGAAATGCGTTCAAATGTTTTCGACGTACGCTGTACGGCGCACTGCAGAGATAGCGTGCACCCCAGAGACCATAAAACAGGTGCTGCTGTGCAAAAGCCGAAGCAGTATGAAAGTGAATGCCTTCTTTTTCAATAATTCCGGGTTCAAAACGAATAACACCCTGCTGACGAATGTCCATAACAGCACCTCTAAATTTAGAGCAAAAATTGCATATTTTGTGCACGCCTTGCACGTGACAGCTTGTGCTTCCTATGATACCATAGGTACAACAGAAAGGCAAGAAACCTTCCGATAGTTCAAAGGAGAAGAGACTTATGAGCAAGGAAATTAAAATCGGCCTGATCGGCGCTGGCTGGATGGGCAAGGCCCACACTACCGCATTCCACAATGCACGCATGATTTTCGGCGATGATATGCCGGTATTTGAACTGGTAAGCGACGTAAGCGAAGATGCAGTAGCAAAGTTCGCAAAGAACATGGGCTACAACCGCTACACCACCAACTGGATGGACGTTGTTACCGATCCGGAAATCGATCTGGTTGACGTTGCTACCCCGAACTGCATGCACTACGAGATGGCCAAGGCTGCTCTGGAGCACGGCAAGCATGTTTTCTGCGAGAAGCCGCTGTCGCTGTCCGCTGAGCAGTCCCGCGAACTGGCTGATCTGGCTAAGGAAAAGGGCGTTGTTAACTACTGCGGTTTCTCCAACATCATGAACCCGGCAAACCAGTATGTTGCAGAACTCGTTAAGTCCGGCAAGCTGGGCAAGATCATGCGCGTTCACGCAACCTACGACCAGGACATGCTGCTCGATCCGTCCATTCCGATCGCATGGCGCCACATCAACAAGCTGGCCGGTTCCGGTGCACTCGGCGACCTGTGCAGCCACCTGCTGAGCGTTTCCCAGATGATCATGGGCGACATGAGCGAGGTACTTGGTGTTCAGTCCATCGTAATTCCGGAGCGTCCTGTAAAGGCTGGCAGCACCGAGATGGGCAAGGTTGAGAACGACGACCTGATCACCTTCCTGGTTAAGTATGAGAACGGTGCAATCGGCGACTTCTCGTCCTCCCGTGTTGCAACCGGCCGCAAGAACTACTTCTATTACGAGATTCAGGGCACCGAGGGTTCGGTAGTATACGATCTGGAGCGCATGTGCGAGGTTCAGGTTTACTTCAAGGCTGACGCTGACAAGGACAACGGCCGTGACTGTGGTTTCCGCACCGTACTGCTCAACCCGCAACACGAGGGCTTCAAGTGGTTCCAGCCGGCAGGCGGTATCGCGATCGCATTTGATGACATGAAGACCCTGCAGGCACACGCACTCATGCAGGCTATGCACGGCGGCGAGTACATCTGCAACTTCGAGATGGGCGCTAAGGTAGACGGCATCATCAACGCAGTTCTGAAGTCCGTAAAGTCTGGCACCTGGGAAAAGTGCTAAGGGAGGTTCCAGACCATGTTTAACAACGTAAAACTCGGCATTGCGCCGATCGGCTGGACCAACGACGATATGCCGCAGCTCGGCGGTGAGCTGACCTTCGAGCAGATGGTTTCCGAGGCTGCCCTGGCAGGTTTCCAGGGCACCGAGGTTGGCGGCAAGTTCCCGACTGACCCGGCCGTACTGAACAAGGCACTCGACCTGCGCGGCATCAAGATCGCATCCCAGTGGTTCTCCAGCTTCCTGTGCTCGACCCCGTATGAGGAGAACGAAAAGGCATTCATCGAGCAGCTTGATTTTCTGGAAGCTGTCGGCGCAAGCCGCATCAACGTATGCGAGCTGACCCGCTGCCTGTTCGCTGAGGAGTGCTCGATGTTCGGCGACAACAAGCCGATCGCAACCGATGAAGAGTGGGACAAGCTGTGCGACGGCCTGAACAAGCTGGGCAAAATCGCAACCGACCGCGGCTTTAAGCTGTGCTTCCACCACCATATGGCAACGGTTGTCCAGACTTTTGAGGAAACCAAGCGCCTGATGGACAACACCGATCCGCGTTACGTTTACCTCTGCTTCGACACCGGCCACTTCACCTTCTCCAAGGAAGATGCAGTAAAGGCTGCCAAGGAGTTCGGTCCGCGTATCGGTCATGTACACCTCAAGGACATTCGTCCGGAGATGATGGAAAAGGCTTACGCAGAAGGCTTCAAGTTCCGCAAGGCGGTTCTGGAAGGCTGCTTCACCATTCCGGGTGACGGCTGTGTAGACTATCCGGGCGTATTCAAGGCACTGCACGACGCTCACTACGAAGGCTGGTTCATCGTAGAAGCTGAGCAGGATCCGGCAAAGGCAAATCCGCTCGAGTATGCCAAGATGGCACGCGAATACATTCGCAAAACCGCAGGTATTTAATCATAAACAATAGTATATTACAGAGAAAAGAGAAGAAAAACAGCATAGTCGCTGATTTATGGGAGGAAATGAAAATGACTAAGATGACGAAAAGAATTGGTGCAGCAATGATTAGCACGGCTCTGCTTCTGGGTGCTCTGACCGGCTGCGGCGGCAGCGGCGGCTCTTCCGCTCCGGCAGCTGACGGTGATAACGCTGCAAGCGCTTCTACCGAAAATCCCCACATCACCGTTGTTCTGAAAACGCTGGCTTCCGAGTACTGGGCTTATGTAGCCAAGGGTTGCGAGCAGGCCGGCAAGGACCTCGGCGCTGAGGTTGATGTACAGGGTGCGACCTCGGAGACCGCGTATGACGAGCAGCTCTCCATGATCGAAACCGTACTGAACGCAAGCGGCACGGATGCAATGGTTGTTGCTCCGCTGCAGTCCGAGACGGTTGCAACCCAGATTGCAAACGCAGATATTCCGATCATTGCGATCGACACCAATGTTGAATCCGACAAGGTTCTGAGCTTTGTAGGCTTCGATAATGAGGCCATGGCCTCCATGGGCGGCGAAGCTGCCGTAGAAGCAGCCAAGGAAGCCGGTTGGGATACCATCACCGCAATCGGTATTGCCGGTGTACAGGGCGACTCCACTTCGGAAGCACGCATGGGCGGCTACAAGGAAGGCATTGAGAAGGCAGGTGGCACCTATCTGGACGCTGAGACCCAGTATGCTGACGGCGTATCCGACAAGGCTGTAACTGCGATGGAAGCTATCATCCAGAGCCATCCGGAAGGTATTGCGATCGTTGTCTGCAACAATGACGACATGGCAGTTGGCGCTGCACGCGCAGCAGCTTCCTATCCGGCGTACAAGAACACCGTCTTCGTTGGCTGCGGCGGCAACGTTGCTGCACTGGATGCGATCCTTGCAGGTCAGGAGACCATGACCGTTGCTGTTGACGGTTACGACGTAGGCTACCGCGGCGTACAGGCTGCAGTCGATGCACTGAACGGCAAGACCCTTGACAAGTTTATTGCTTCTACCGCTTCCATCGTAACTGCCGACAACGCAGAAGAGCAGAAGGCGATCGTTGAGAAGAAGCAGAACGGCTAAACCGAATTCTGTCACCACAGATCAGTAAGAGCAGGCGGGCATATGTGCAGGCGTGTGCCCGCCTCTTCATTTTGTGAAAGAAAAGAGTGAAAAGATGAGTGAATACGTAGTAGAACTGAAAAACGCGACCAAGCGTTTTCCGGGCGTAG
>CAVLCS010000037.1:0-22865 GCA_963661675.1 Bulleidia sp. | reverse complement strand
GCCCTTCTGGTTATTATTTACCATATACGCTACCACATCCTGGCTGCCCACGATGACGAGCAGCCGCTTGGCTCGCGTGATGGCCGTGTACAGAATGTTGCGGGTCAAGAGCTTGCGCGGCAATCCATCCGACAGGGCGAGCACCACTGCATCGAACTCGCTGCCCTGCGATTTATGTACCGTGACGGCGTACGCCAGCTCCAGTTCGTTGAGCATATCGAAGGTGTAGGTCGCAATGCGGTCGTCAAACCGGATCACCATGCACTCCTGCTGCGGGAAAATGCGGATGATCTCGCCGACGTCGCCGTTGAACACACCGGTTCCCTGCTCATCGTCACCCTGCTTCTCCCACACGATGTCGTAATTGTTGCGCACCTGCATCACGCGGTCGCCCTCACGGAAAATGGTGTCGCCGAAGCGCTTTTCCAGCTTGCTTTCGCTCGGCGGATTGAGCGCCTCCTGCAGCCGGCGGTTGAGCGGGATCGTGCCGCTGCCGTGCCGCTTCGCGGGCGAAAGCACCTGAATCTGTGCCGGTGTGAAGCCGTAGTGCTTGGGCAGCCGCTGAGCGCACAGCTGCGCCACGGTCTCGATGACAGAGGCCGCGTCCGCACGTTTCATCATGAAAAAGTCGCCGTCCGCGCCGGATGGCTTGGGCATTTCGCCTGCGTTGACCGCATGGGCGTTCATGACGATATCCGACTGCTGCGCCTGCCGGAAAATCTCGGTCAGCTGAATGGTCGGCACCCGATGCGAGGTGATGAGGTCGCGCAGGAAGTTGCCCGGGCCGACCGGCGGCAACTGATCGGCGTCACCGACGAGCACCAGACGTGCTCCGTGCGGCAGTGCGTTAATGAGCGCCTGCATGAGCGTGATATCCACCATGGAAACCTCATCCAGAATGACCGCGTCGCACTCGAGCGGATTGGTCACGCTGCGGGCAAACACCGTGCGTCCGCCACCTGCGAAGCCGGCCTCGAGCAGCCGGTGAATGGTTTTCGCTTCCATGCCGGTCAAATCGGACAGGCGTTTTGCGGCTCGGCCGGTCGGCGCCGCCAGCAGCGTATCCAGTCCCAGAGCCTCGAACACCTGCAGGATACCGCGGACCGTGGTCGTTTTGCCGGTGCCCGGGCCGCCGGCCAGAATAACCAGACCGTTGCGTGCCGCGGTCGATATGGCAAGCTGCTGTTTCTCGGAAAAAGTGAACTCACTGCTCTCCAAAAGCGCGGAAAGCAGCTCATCCACGTCAAAATCGTACTCATAATTGCGTTCCGCCATGTAGCCGAGCATCTCGGCAAGATAGGCTTCCGCATCGTGCATGTCACGCAGATAAACCGCATCACGGCCCGCAATGTGCTCGCGCACCAGCCGTCCCTTCTCCTCCAGACGGGAAATGCCGTTAAGCGCTCTATCCTCATCCACGACCACATCGTCGTCGCTCAGCAGCGCACAAACCGCGTACAACAGCTTCTCCACCGGGATGAAGGTGTGGCCGTTGTTCAGGTTGAACGTCAGCGTGTACAGGATGCCTGCGTCTACACGCTCGTCACTCAGCAGCGACAGCCCAAGCTCCATCGCCAGACCGTCCGCGAGCTTGAAATCCACGTCGTAGTACGGATCGCACAGCAGATACGGGTTCTCGCACAGAGCGTCGATGGCACTGTCGTGCAGGCGCTTGTACAGCAGCGGCGTGAGCGCCACCGGCAGACCGTGTTCGCTCAGAAAGTCCATCAGCAGGCGCATTTCACTCTGTTCGGTGAACTGACGGCCGATTTCCTTGGCTTTTCGATCGGTAATGCCGCGTAATTCCGACAGGCGTTCCGGCTCGTGCATGAGAATGTCGAACGTGTCCTCGCCGAACGTCTCCGCAATTTTTGCCGCCAGTCGCGGACCGATACCCCGAATCAGACCCGAGCCAAGGTACTCCGCAATGCCGCGGACCGAGGTCGGCAGCCGACGCTCAAATGCCTCGGTCGTGAACTGCTCGCCGTAGGTCGGGTGCGTCACCCAGTACCCAGTCAGGATGACCTCCTCACCCAGTCCAATGTTGGGAAATGTGCCGGTCGCCGTAACTTCGGCTCCGTTTTCCGCAGCAAGGCGCAGCACGGCGTAGCCATTCTCGTCGTTGTAGTAAACGATCTGCTGCACCGTGCCGCGCACGATCAAATATTCTCTCTCGTCCAACGTCCCACCGTCCCAACTTGTCATTCCAAATACGTAATGTCCTGCCGTGCCGCCATGTGCTTGGCGATGTTCTGTCCCTGTCCGCTGCCGATTTCGACAAATGTAATGAGCAGACCGGAAAAATACTGTCTCCGTACATGCAGCGCCGCACGGATCAGGTGTTCGCTGACGGCATCGCAGCCGTCGCCGTACAGCGTCAGCTCCGCCGAGCCGTGCAGCCGCAGCATGCGCGCGGACACGATCTCGTATATCGTGTGCAGCACCGTGTAGAATCCCACCGCGGCAAATACCGCCAGAACCGATTGCAGAAAAACAGACATGAGCGTTCCCTCCTGCCATCAGCCTATGCACGGAGGGAACACTTTGTTAGTATATAGTATAGCACAATCGGGCAGATAAGTAAACCGAACGCGAAATCGGTGAGTAATTGAGAATGGAGGATGGAGAATGGAAAATGAACGTAACATTAAATCTGTGCCGCCGTTTCTCTGCATTGCACCGATTTCATTCACCTGCACAGACCATCGTAGGGGCGGACCAATGTGTCCGCCCTGTAAATCGGAACGCCAATTTACAGACAACGGATAACATTGCAATCGTTACCCGATAAAACGGCAATGTAAATCGGTGGTTTATTGGGGAAATGGGCGGACACATTGGTCCGCCCCTACGGTAACATATTCCGTGGATTATAATCCGTGCACATCGTTTGATTTGGACGCGCAATGCGCGCCCCTACAATCATTTACCGTGTGCAAAAAATAAAATCGATCTGCACCGGAAACACCGACACATTGCATTCTCCATTTTCCATTCTCAATTCTCCATTCCCGAACAAGAGACGCTTTCGCGTCTCTTTTTCAGGTTTCGTGTTCTTTGCACCATTCGTTCAGCGTTTCCCGATCGGTTCCCTGCATGGAATAGGCGGTGCCGCAATGGCGTTCATTGGGCGGCAGCGCGATCCCTTCGTTCTCCTTTTCCTCTTCCCTTGCGGCCACGGACGGCTTACTGCGGCGCAGCCACTCGAACGCCTTCTCGGCGGCCTGCATCTGATACCGATGCTCGTTCTTTTTCGTCATAATCTCACTCCTTCTGCTCACAGTATGCGCAGAAAAGGTGATTTTACGCGCAAAAAAGCTCCCATGCCGAAGCATGGGAGCTTGTAATTGCGTTATGCTATTGCCTAACTTAAAATTAAGCGTTGATAGCGGTTACGACGCCGGAACCTACGGTGCGGCCACCCTCACGGATAGCGAAACGCAGGCCTTCCTCGATAGCGATCGGGGTGATCAGCTCAACGTCCATCTCAACGTTATCGCCCGGCATGCACATCTCAGTGCCTTCCGGCAGAGTGATAACGCCAGTTACGTCGGTGGTACGGAAGTAGAACTGCGGACGGTAGTTATTGAAGAACGGAGTATGACGGCCGCCCTCTTCCTTCTTCAGAACGTATACCTGACCGTGGAACTTGGTGTGCGGGTGGATAGAGCCCGGCTTAGCCAGTACCTGGCCACGCTCAACCTCGTTCTTCTGGATACCACGGAGCAGAGCACCGATGTTGTCGCCTGCTTCAGCGTAGTCGAGCAGCTTGCGGAACATCTCGATACCGGTTACAACGGTCTTGCGCGGAGCGTCCATCAGACCAACGATCTCAACTTCCTCGCCCATCTTCAGCTGGCCACGCTCTACACGGCCGGTAGCTACGGTACCACGACCGGTGATGGAGAATACGTCCTCGACCGGCATGATGAACGGCTTGTCAGCAGCACGATCCGGGGTCGGGATATAGGTGTCAACAGCCTCCATCAGCTCGCGGATGCAAGCGTACTCCGGAGCGTTCGGATCGGTGGAGTCAGAGGTCAGAACGTTCAGAGCGGAACCACGGATTACCGGAACGTCGTCGCCCGGGAAATCGTAAGAGGACAGCAGCTCACGGATCTCCATCTCAACCAGGTCGAGCAGCTCCTCGTCGTCTACCTGATCAGCCTTGTTCATGAAGACAACGATATACGGAACGCCTACCTGACGGGACAGCAGGATGTGCTCGCGGGTCTGCGGCATCGGGCCGTCAGCAGCGGATACAACCAGGATAGCACCGTCCATCTGAGCAGCGCCGGTGATCATGTTCTTAACGTAGTCGGCATGGCCCGGGCAGTCAACGTGTGCGTAGTGACGGTTAGCGGTGTGATACTCAACGTGTGCAGTGTTGATGGTAATGCCGCGCTCCTTCTCCTCCGGAGCCTTGTCGATTGCGTCGTATGCCTGATACTCAGCGTCGCCCTCGAGAGCCAGAACCTTGGTGATTGCAGCGGTCAGAGTGGTCTTGCCGTGGTCAACGTGGCCGATGGTGCCAATGTTAACGTGCGGCAGAGAACGGTCAAATTTTTCCTTTGCCATTGTGGATATCCTCCTCGTAAAATGAATTAAAAGTCATGTTGCATTTATTTTACTGCATTTCGAGAAAAAATGCAATAGGGTGCAGCAGATTTTAGTCGTTGTTTTTGTTGCGGCTGTCCATAATCTTTTCCTGAATGCTCTTCGGCACTTCAGTGTAATGGCTCGGCTGCATGGTGTACTGGCCGCGGCCCTGGGTGCGGGAACGCAGAGCAGTAGCGTAACCGAACATCTCGCTCAGCGGAACGCCTGCAGAGATAGCCTGTACGCCGCCGCGCGGCTCCATGCCCTGGATCTGGCCACGACGAGAGTTCAGGTCGCCGATAACGTCGCCCATGTACTCTTCCGGTACCATTACGTCAACCTGCATGATCGGCTCCATCAGAACCGGATCAGCCTTCTTCATAGCTTCCTTGAACGCCATAGAACCAGCGATCTTGAACGCCATCTCAGAGGAGTCGACTTCGTGGTAAGAACCATCATACAGGGTTACCTTAACGTCAACAACCGGGTAGCCTGCGAGGATACCAGCCTGCATAGCGCCCTGGATACCCTGGTTAACAGGCTCGATATATTCCTTCGGGATAGCACCGCCAACGATCTTGTTGATGAACTCGTAGCCCTTGCCGGACTCGTTCGGCTCAACGATGATCTTAACGTGGCCGTACTGGCCCTTACCACCGGACTGACGAGCGTACTTCTGGTCAACGTCAGCGGAGCGGCGGATGGTCTCCTTGTAAGCAACCTGAGGAGAACCTACGTTAGCCTCTACCTTGAACTCGCGCAGCAGACGGTCAACGATGATCTCCAGATGAAGCTCGCCCATACCAGCGATAATGGTCTGGCCGGTCTCTTCATCGGTGTAGGTCTTGAAGGTCGGGTCCTCTTCAGCCAGCTTAGCCAGCGCGATACCCATCTTCTCCTGACCAGCCTTGGTCTTCGGCTCGATCGCAACACGGATAACCGGGTCCGGGAACTCCATAGACTCGAGGATGATCGGGTGCTTCTCATCACACAGCGTATCGCCGGTGGTGGTGTTCTTAAAGCCGATGCCCGCGGCGATATCGCCGGAATATACGCAATCGATATCCTGACGGTGGTTAGCGTGCATCTGCAGAATACGGCCCAGACGCTCGCGCTGATCCTTGGTAGCATTCAGCACGGAAGAACCTGCGGTGATGGTGCCGGAGTATACGCGGAAGAACGTCAGACGGCCAACGAACGGGTCGGTAGCGATCTTGAACGCCAGTGCGGAGAACGGCGCATCATCGGAAGACGGACGGGAGTCCTCTTCGTCGGTCTGCGGGTTTACACCCTTGATGTCCGGGATGTCGGTCGGAGCCGGCATGTATTCGATAACAGCGTCCAGCAGCGGCTGTACGCCCTTGTTGCGGTATGCGGTGCCGCACAGTACCGGAACGATCTCGTTGGCGATACAGCCCTTGCGGATTGCAGCCTTAACTTCCGGAATGGTCAGCTCTTCGCCTTCGAGGTACTTCATCATGAGGTCCTCGTCGAGCTCAGCAACATGCTCCCACAGTTCGTCGTGGTACTGCTGAGCCTTCTCCATCATGTCAGCCGGAATATCCTCATCGCGGATATCCTTGCCGAGGTCGTCGTAGTAAACCTCAGCGCGCATGGTGATCAGGTCGATGATACCCTTGAAGGTATCCTCAGAGCCGATCGGCAGCTGAACCGGAACAGCGTTGCACTTCAGACGGTCCTTCATCATGCCAACTACGTTGTAGAAGTCAGCACCCATGATGTCCATCTTGTTTACGAACGCCATACGCGGAACCTTGTACTTGTCAGCCTGATGCCAAACGGTCTCAGACTGCGGCTCTACGCCGCCCTTTGCACAGAATACGGTTACAGAACCGTCCAGTACACGCAGGGAGCGCTCTACCTCTACGGTAAAGTCAACGTGGCCCGGGGTGTCGATGATGTTGATACGATGCTCCGGGAACTGATGGTTAGAGCCGGACCAGTGGCAGGTGGTAGCTGCGGAGGTGATGGTGATACCACGCTCCTGCTCCTGCTCCATCCAGTCCATGGTAGCGGTACCGTCGTGGGTATCGCCGATCTTATGGTTTACACCGGTGTAATACAGAATACGCTCGGTGGTAGTGGTCTTACCGGCGTCGATGTGCGCCATGATGCCGATATTTCTGGTTCTTTCCAGGGAATATTCTCTAGGCATATTGCTCTCCTTTCAAAGCGTTATGCGGAAACCGACAGATTAGTAGCGGTAGTGTGCGAACGCCTTGTTCGCCTCTGCCATCTTGTGGGTATCCTCGCGCTTCTTAACAGCACCGCCCAGATTGTTGCAAGCGTCCAGGATCTCGCCTGCCAGACGCTCACGCATAGTCTTCTCAGAACGAGCGCGGGAGTACTTGGTGATCCAACGCAGGCCCAGGGTCTGACGACGCTCCGGGCGAACTTCCATCGGCACCTGGTAGGTAGCGCCGCCTACACGGCGAGCCTTAACTTCCAGGGTCGGCATGATGTTTTCCATAGCCTCGGTGAAAACCTCCAGCGGTTCACGACCGGTCTTCTCACGAACGATATCGAAAGCACCATAAACAACCTTCTGCGAAACGCCCTTCTTGCCGTCGAGCATGATAGAGTTTACCAGCTTGGTGACGAGCTTGGAATTATAAAGCGGATCGGGCAGAACGTCTCTCTTGGGGACATTACCTCTTCTTGGCACTTTACTTCCCTCCTTCAAAAATATTTGATTTCATAGGTACTTCGGTGGATCTTTGACCACCGTTGTTCATGCCTGTCCGAGGTAAATACCCGATTATAATAATCGGAACTAAAATGCCTCAGACAAAGCATAGCTGCTTTGCTGAAAAATAACTTTCTCGCAAAACCTTGTGGGTTGGCTCTTAGCCGGTACAGCTTTTATCAGCTGCACGTAATAATCAAGCATGGTGGTGTGAGACAAGGCGCAGGCGACTGCCGCGTACAAAGGTACGCAAAGGAGTCTGCAACGCAGTATCACGCCATCAGGCGCAGATTATTTGCCGGCCTTCGGGCGCTTTGCGCCGTACTTGGAACGAGCCTGACGACGGTTAGCAACGCCCTGGGTATCCAGAGTACCACGGATGATGTGGTAACGAACACCAGGAAGGTCCTTTACACGACCGCCGCGAACCATAACTACGGAGTGCTCCTGCAGGTTGTGGCCTTCACCCGGGATGTAAGCGGAAACTTCCATCTGGTTGGTCAGCTTTACACGAGCTACCTTACGAAGAGCAGAGTTCGGCTTCTTCGGGGTCATGGTCTTAACCGTGGTGCAAACGCCGCGCTTCTGCGGAGCGGACTGATCGGTAGCCTTCTTCTTCTGAGAGTTGTAGCCTACCTGAAGAGCCGGTGCCGTAGACTTGGTAACGACTGCCTCACGACCCTTACGGACGAGTTGGTTAAAAGTTGGCATTTTATTTCCTCCTTCTTTCAAAGATATTTATGAAAAGCGCGTTTTGCGCGATTCAACAAAGAAAAATCAGTGCAGAGTTACGACAACTGCCGCGCCGACATCAATGCCGACTGCGTCGCCAAGCTCTGTCATCGTGGTGACCTCGGTAACTTCCATACCGTGTTCACTGCAAAGCTCATAGATCGGACCAACGACTCGTTTTTCTGCGTCCAGCGCAACAAAGACCTGTGCGGCTGCGCCGTCCCGAATCGCTTTTTTCGACTGCTTTACACCGATCACCTTGTGCGCCGTGCGAAGTTCTGAAAGCATAATAACCCTCCTATACGGCATACTCCCATAGTATACGGGTTTGTCCCCTTCTTGTCAAGTGTTTTCTTCAAAATTTTTATTTTTTACGGAAATTTTCTTTTCCAGAGGGTTTTCGTGGGAATCGGCGCTTGCGAAGCACGAGGAACGACGGCGGTTTCGCCGTGGAAACCAAAAGGGTAGACACCTACGGTTTCTACCCTCTTGGGACTCCCGTTTCCCTTTGGGATAGCTCGGCGAAATTTGCAGAGCTGAGACTATATAGGAACGACAGAGGATTTTTTCTTCCGCAGGACGCACTTTGTGCGCCCATGTATCCGCATATCCGCATTGTCGGATAGCATTCTACTACACATACGGTTAAATCTACGCAGGCGCAACATACCCGTGTTGCGCAACTCGTTTACACGTTATAACGGACGGCACTTCTAAATATAAATGGTGCACACCGCATGATTGCGGACGCGCAATGCGCGCCCCTACATTCGATAACGATTGCAGGTCGATTTATCTTGCTGCTCACGGTTTATTATTGTAGGGGCGGCCATTGGCCGTCCTTCACTCTGGATTGCACCATTTTCCCATCACAAAATCTTCACTCTCCACTCTTACGGTAATTTTTCATTCTCCATTCTCAATTTTCCATTCAGCACAAGCAAAAACAGGAGAACACCATACAGTGTTCCCCTGTTTTGCTTATCTTAAACGCTATTCTCAGCTTTTTGCAAATCAGTCGAGATTTACAGTCTGCTCGTAGTGGCCGGTGCAGTAATCGGACACGCCGGAGCCTGCCGGAATCAGCTTACCGATGATTACGTTCTCCTTCAGGCCGATCATCGGGTCGATCTTACCCTTGATCGCTGCGTCGGTCAGGACGCGAGTGGTCTCCTGGAAGGATGCTGCGGACAGCCACGAATCGGTTGCGAGGGACGCCTTGGTGATACCCATGAGGGTCGGCTCTGCAACAGCCAGGCGAAGACCTTCTTCGCCGGCATCGATACGAGCCTGAACGGCGTTGTTGTAATCCTCGAACTCGAGCCAGTCCATAACGGAACCCGGCAGAACCTCTGCGTCGCCTGCGTCTTCAACGCGGACCTTACGCATCATCTGACGAACGATAACCTCGATGTGCTTATCGTTGATATCTACGCCCTGCTGACGGTAAACCTTCTGAACTTCCTTGATCTCGTAGTCGTGTACGGCACGAGGATCGAGGATTCGCAGAATGTCATGCGGGTTCAGAGAGCCTTCGTTCAGCTGGAAGCCCTGCGGAACTTCCTGACCGTCGGTTACGCGGATACCGGAGGACGACGGCAGCTGGTAGGAACGCATGTCGCCGGTCTGCGGGTTGACGATGTTGACCGTCTTGACGGTGGTGCGCTTGGACTCCTCGATGGTGACCATACCGCCGATCTCGGCCAGCGTTGCAGCCTTCTTCGGCTTGCGGGCCTCAAACAGCTCCTCAACTCGCGGAAGACCCTGGGTAATATCCGAACCTGCGACACCGCCGGTATGGAAGGTACGCATGGTCAGCTGAGTACCAGGCTCGCCGATGGACTGTGCTGCGATGATACCAACAGCCTCGCCCTTGCCGACCGGCGTGCCCATTGCCAGGTTGATGCCGTAGCAGTGTGCGCACACACCCTTGCGGGCACGGCACTCGAGTACGGAACGGATCTGTACACGGGTGATGCCGGCGCCGACAACTGCATCAGCGTCAGCCTCGTTCATCATCTTGCTCTTCGGTACGATGACCTCGCCGGTCTCCGGATGCAGAATATCGTCAACCGGGAAACGGCCGAGCAGACGCTCACGCAGCGGCTCGATGATCTGGTTGCCTTCCTTGATATCCTCTACCCAGATACCCTTGGTTGCGCCGCAGTCGTCCTCACGGATAATAACGTCCTGAGAAACGTCTACCAGACGGCGGGTCAGATAACCCGAGTCAGCGGTACGCAGTGCGGTATCGGCCATGCCCTTTCGAGCACCACGGGCAGCGATGAAGTATTCGAGTACGGTCAGGCCTTCACGGAAGTTGGACTTGATCGGGATTTCGATGGTCTTACCGGAGGCGGATGCCATCAGGCCTCGCATACCTGCCAGCTGACGGATCTGGTTGATAGAACCACGGGCACCGGAATCAGCCATCATGTGAATCGGGTTGTAGCGCTGCTCCTTCATGTTGGCCTGCAGCTTTGCGGTAACCTTCTTGGTGGTCTCTTCCCACTCGGCTACGGTCAGACGGTAGCGCTCCTGATCGGTGATAAAGCCGCGCTTGTACTTGCGGTCGATCTTGGCAACCTTCTTCTCGGACTCGCGGATCATCTCGTCCTTGCCTTCCGGCACGAGCATGTCGGCAACGGCTACGGTCAGAGCACCCTTGGTGGAGTACTTGTAACCCATCGCCTTGATGGCGTCGAGCACCTCAGCGGTGATGTGGAAACCGTGTACACGGATGCACTTGTCGATGATCTTGCCGAGTTCCTTCTTGCCGCAGGTGAACATGATCTCAAGATCCAGCTTCTTGGACGGATCGGAACGATCGACGAAGCCGAGGTCCTGCGGAATGCGCTCGTTGAAGATCAGACGGCCCGGAGTTGCATCAACGATAGCAGACTCGGTCTTGCCGTTTACTTCCTTGGTCAGACGGACCTTGATCGGCGCATGAATGCCAACGATGCCCTCGTTGTACGCCATCAGAGCCTCATCTACGTTGCGGAATACCTTGCCGGCACCCGGCTCGGTATCGCGGTCGATGGTCAGGTAGTAGGAGCCGAGGACCATATCCTGAGACGGAATGGTAACCGGCTTGCCGTCCTGCGGCTTGAGCAGGTTGTTCGCGGACAGCATGAGCAGACGGGCCTCAGCCTGTGCCTCTGCGGACAGCGGAACGTGAACTGCCATCTGGTCGCCGTCGAAGTCGGCGTTGAATGCGGTACATACCAGCGGGTGCAGGCGGATCGCACGGCCTTCTACGAGGACCGGCTCGAATGCCTGGATACCCAGACGGTGCAGGGTCGGTGCACGGTTCAGCATGACCGGATGACCCTTGATGATGCCCTCGAGCACGTCCCAAACCTCGGGCTTTGCGCGCTCTACCATCTTCTTGGCGGACTTGATGTTCTGTGCGGTGCCGTCCTCAACCAGCTTCTTCATAACGAACGGCTTGAACAGCTCGAGCGCCATTTCCTTCGGCAGGCCGCACTGGTAAATCTTCAGATCCGGACCTACGACGATAACCGAACGGCCGGAGTAGTCAACTCGCTTGCCGAGCAGGTTCTGACGGAAACGACCCTGCTTACCCTTCAGCATGTCGGACAGAGACTTGAGGGCACGGTTGTTCGGGCCGGTGACCGGACGGCCGCGGCGGCCGTTATCGATCAGGGCGTCAACAGCCTCCTGCAGCATACGCTTCTCGTTGCGCACGATGATATCCGGCGCACCAAGCTCGAGCAGACGCTTCAGACGGTTGTTACGGTTGATAACACGGCGGTACAGGTCGTTCAGGTCGCTCGTTGCGAAACGGCCGCCGTCCAGCTGTACCATCGGACGGATTTCCGGCGGGATGACCGGAACAACGTCCATGATCATCCACTCCGGACGGTTATGCGACAGACGGAAGGATTCTACAACCTCCAGTCGCTTGATCAGGCGCAGGCGCTTCTGGCCGGAAGCCTCACGCAGCTCTGCGGTCAGCTCCTTGGAGAGCTGGTCGAGATCCAGCTCTGCGAGCAGCTCCTTGATGGACTCCGCGCCCATGCCGGCACGGAAGTCCTCGTCGTACTTTTCGCGCATGTCGCGGTACTCAGCCTCGGTCAGGATCTGCTTTTTCATCAGCGGCGTGTCACCCGGATCGATGACAATATAGTTAGCGAAGTACAGGACCTTCTCCAGTACACGCGGGCTGATATCCAGGATCAGGCCCATGCGGGACGGGATGCCCTTGAAGTACCAGATGTGCGATACCGGCGCTGCCAGCTCAATGTGGCCCATGCGCTCACGGCGGACCTTGGCCTTGGTGACCTCAACGCCGCACTTGTCGCAGATCTTGCCCTTGAAGCGGACCTTCTTGTACTTGCCGCAGTGGCATTCCCAGTCCTTGGTCGGTCCAAAGATACGCTCGCAGAACAGGCCATCGCGTTCCGGCTTGAGCGTACGGTAGTTAATGGTTTCGGGCTTCTTTACCTCGCCGTAAGACCACTGGCGGATCAGTTCGGGCGAAGCCAGACCGATCTTAATGGCGTTAAACGTATGATATCCCATATATTTTAAGATGCTCCTTCCCTATTCACAGATGATTTTGATCTCGCACAGGTCTTACTCGCCCAGACCGTCGTCAAAACCATCGTCGGCATCGTCACCGCCGTCCTCGGCGGGGTTATCGAGTGCAAAGAGGTCGGTGTCGCCTTCCTCGGCATCGTTGATGCCGAAGCCTGCTGCGGTGAACTCGTCATCCGCACCGGAGACAGCCTGCTCCATCGGGCGGTTGTACTCTGCAACTTCATCGTCGTCGTCCTCAGACAGCTCGACAACTTCCATGTTCTCGTCCAGAACCTGGATATCCAGACACAGAGCCTGCAGCTCCTTGGTGAGTACCTTGAAGGACTCCGGAACGCCCGGCTGCGGTACGTTGTGACCCTTTACGATCGCCTCGTAGGTCTTGACACGGCCGGTGATATCGTCGGACTTGACGGTCAGGATCTCCTGCAGGGTATATGCGGCGCCGTATGCTTCCAGCGCCCAAACTTCCATCTCGCCGAAACGCTGGCCGCCAAACTGTGCCTTGCCGCCCAGAGGCTGCTGGGTTACGAGCGAGTACGGACCGGTCGAACGGGCGTGGATCTTATCGTCTACCAGATGATGCAGCTTGAGGTAGTACATATAACCAACAGTTACGCGGTTATCGAACTTCTCACCGGTACGGCCGTCGTATACGACGCTCTTGCCGTCCTCGTTAACGCCTGCTGCTACCAGCGTTTCCTTGATATCCTCGAGCGTTGCGCCGTCGAATACCGGGGTCTCGACCTTCCAGCCGAGCTTCTTGGCTGCAAAGCCAAGGTGAACCTCGAGCACCTGACCGATGTTCATTCGGGACGGTACGCCCAGAGGATTCAGTACGATGTCGAGCGGACGGCCATCCTCCAGGAACGGCATATCCTCCTGCGGCAGAATGCGGGAAACGACACCCTTGTTACCATGACGGCCTGCCATCTTATCGCCGACAGAGATCTTACGCTTCTGCGCGATATAAACGCGGACGACCATGTTGACACCGGGAGACAGCTCGTCGCCGTTCTCGCGGGTAAATACCTTAACGTCTACAACGATACCGGATTCGCCGTGCGGTGCACGCAGAGAGGTATCACGAACCTCACGAGCCTTCTCGCCGAAGATCGCACGGAGCAGGCGCTCCTCTGCGGTCAGCTCGGTCTCGCCCTTCGGGGTAACCTTGCCGACCAGAATGTCACCGGCACGAACCTCAGCACCAACGCGGATGATGCCGCGCTCGTCGAGGTTGCGCAGTGCGTCCTCGCCGACGTTCGGGATATCGCGGGTGATCTCCTCAGGTCCGAGCTTGGTATCGCGGGATTCGGACTCGTACTCCTCGATATGAATGGAGGTGTAAACGTCATCGCGTACCAGACGCTCGTTCAGCAGTACGGCGTCCTCGTAGTTGTAGCCTTCCCAGGTCATGAAGCCGATGAGGGCATTCTTGCCCAGTGCAACCTCCCCCTGATCGGTAGACGGGCCGTCGGACAGTACGTCGCCAGCCTTAACGCGCTCGCCCAGATCAACGATCGGACGCATGTTGATACAGGTGGACTGGTTGGAACGCATGAACTTGGTCAGCGGATAGGTCTTGTCGGTGCCGTTGTCGTAGTGTACGCAAACCTCGCGTGCAGTTACGCGGGTAACAACGCCGTCACCCTCAGCCAGCGGGATCGTACCAGAGTCAACAGCGGCCTTGTACTCCATGCCGGTTGCAACGACCGGAGCCTCGGTGCGGAGCAGCGGTACAGCCTGACGCTGCATGTTCGCGCCCATCAGTGCACGGTTTGCGTCGTCGTGGTCGAGGAACGGGATGAACGCGGTAGCGACCGAGATCATCATACGCGGAGAAACGTCCATCAGGTCAACGTCCTTGCGGTCTACCTCGACGAATTCGTCGCGCATACGGCAGGTTACACGGTCGTTGATCAGGTTATTGTTCTCGTCGAGCGGCTCGGTAGCCTGGCAGACGATGTATTCGTCCTCGACGTCAGCGGTCATGTAGCGAACCTCGTCGGTAACGTGGCAAACCAGCTCGCCGGTTGCCTCGTCCTTGGTCTTCTCGATGACACGGTACGGTGCCTCGATGAAGCCGAAGTCGTTGATGCGTGCGTAGGTCGCCAGATAAGAGATCAGACCGATGTTAGGACCTTCAGGGGTCTCGATCGGGCACAGACGGCCGTAGTGAGAGTAGTGTACGTCTCGAACCTCGAAGGATGCACGGTCACGGGACAGACCGCCGGGACCGAGGGCAGACATACGGCGCTTGTGGGTCAGCTCAGCCAGAGGGTTGTTCTGGTCCATGAACTGAGAAAGCGGAGAAGAACCGAAGAACTCCTTGATGGCTGCGGTTACCGGACGGATGTTGATCAGGGACTGCGGCGTAACAACGTCGAGGTCCTGAATGGTCATGCGCTCGCGGATAACGCGCTCCATACGGGAGAAGCCGATGCGGAACTGGTTCTGCAGCAGCTCGCCTACGCAGCGCAGACGGCGGTTGCCCAGATGGTCGATATCGTCAACCGTGCCGATGCCGTGGCCCAGGTTGAGCAGGTAGCAGATGGAAGCGAGCATATCGTCAACGATGATGGTCTTCGGAACCAGATCGAAGTGACGCTCCTTAACGACCTTCTTCAGCTCATCGCCCTGTACGCCGGAGTCGATGATCTCCTTGAGGACGGTGAAGCGAACCTTCTCCTTGATGCCCAGATCCTCTGCGGTGGCGCCACCGAGGTAGTCGGAGAAATCGTTTACGTCTACCATGCCGTTGCCGAATACCTTAACGGCCGTGCCCTCGGAGGACTCAACGACAACGCTGTTGATGCCGCGTGCAGCGATCATGGTTGCCTTCTCGCGGGAGAGAACCTCGCCGTCCTCAGCGAGAACTTCGCCGGTCATCGGGTCAGCGACTGCATTGACCAGCTTGTGGCCGGTGATGCGGCGTGCAATGTTCAGCTTCTTGTTGTACTTGTAGCGGCCGACTGCGGAAATGTCGTAGCGGCGCATATCGAAGAACATAGCGTCCATCAGGGAAGTTGCCGACTCAACAGAGGGCGGCTCACCCGGACGCATCTTCTTGTAGATCTCGATGAGAGCTTCCTCAGCGGTGTGCGCCGGATCCTTATCGAGGGTAGCCACGATAAGCGGGTCCTCGCCGAACAGCTCCTTGATCTCGGCATCGGTCTTAACGCCGATGGCACGGATGAAGCTGGTGATCGGGATCTTGCGGTTCTTATCGATACGAACGTAGAAAACGTCGTTCGCATCGGTCTCGTACTCGAGCCATGCACCGCGGTACGGGATTACGGTTGCGGAGAGCAGGACCTTATCGGTCTTGTCAAGCTCCTTGCCGTAGTATACGCCAGGAGAACGAACGAGCTGAGATACGATGGCGCGTTCTGCACCGTTGATGATGAAGGTAGCGGCATGCGTCATCTTCGGGAAATCACCCATGAAGATCTCCTGCTCCTTGATCTCGCCGGTCTCCTTGTTGCGCAGACGCATGCGGACCTTGAGCGGAGTTGCATACGTTGCATCTCGTGCCTTGCACTCCTCAATGCTGTACTTCGGCTCCTCGTCCATCGAAAAATCGAGGAAGGAAAGCTCCAGATTCCCGGTGTAGTCCGTGATGGACGCGGTATCGTCAAAAACCTCACGCAGGCCCTGATCCAGGAACCATTCGTAAGACTTCTTCTGCACCTCGATCAGATTCGGCATTTCCAGAATCTCTTCGATTCGTGCAAAGCTCTTTCGTGTGGTTTTGCCGTGCTGTACGTCTTTCACCTTCATGTGCTTTGATCACTCCGTTTCTTTCGGCTGTTGGTGTTGGTTGATACGCCCGGCGGCGTTGCGAAAAAATATTGCTCTTGGTCTTGCAATTCCTTGCAGACCGTGCTAACATATACTTAGGAATCGGATAATGTACCCGATTTTATAAAGCGTTTTATTATACCATGATTTTTCACAGAATGTCAAGTATATTTTTGTACAAAAAGGCAGAAGTTTTCTTCTGCCTTTCTTTTTTTGCAGATATACCATTGCTCATCGTTGTGAATGACCACCATTCAACAACGGCACCATCATCGTAGGGGCGGACCAATGTGTCCGCCCTTCCCCAATAAACCACCGATTACATGCGAAGGATTGATTACGGTACGGTTTGTATGGTATCCGCAGATTGGCGATTGGCGTTCCGATTTACAGGGCGGACACATTGGTCCGCCCCTACGAAAATCGGTTCCGTTGTTATTTTCCGGCGCATATTGTTTGATATTCGGACGCGCAATGCGCGCCCCTACATTCGTTGACCCTTGCAGGGCGATATCATCTTCTGCAAACGGTAAATTCTTGTAGGGGCGCGCATTGCGCGTCCTTTTTCACGATCGACAAACCGTAACCAACCACGGATACCAATTACAAATTACCGTAGGGCGGGGTGCCCTCACCCCGCCGTTCCCCAATGAATCACCGAATAGATGGGTGATGGTCGGAACACAATTTGCGTTTTACATGGAATTCGTTGTTGAAAACATGTCGGTTATCGTTATCCGGCGGGGTGAGGGCACCCCGCCCTACGGTGACATGCAAACATTGTGCCAATGACAAAAATAAAAAGGACGCAAAAGTTACCTACGCATAAGGACAACATCACAAATTACCGTTCAAGTAGCATTGAAAAGCCACTGACTCTGGATTCATTATTCAGGGGCAGTGGCTTTTTCGTTGAAAACAAGGCTATATTCTGGTATGCCGTCTACAGCAATGAGGAAAATGACAAAGGAAAGGCCATGGCCGATACGTTGACCGTGAAAAACAGCTTTCTCAGTGTTTTCAACAAGCTCGTGATCGACAATATCAGCAGCGCCAGGATACAACATACGCTGAATACAGCGGTAGCGGCGGAGGATCCGAACGGCACACCGGTCTACCGGACGGAGATCACGCTGGAAGACATGCAAACAAGCACGTACACCGAGAACGTTCATTACCAGTTAGAGGGCGGCAGTGAACAAGGGGCGGTATGGTACAAGATCACGGGCCTGCGCCTGAAAAACGAAACGACCTCGAAAGAGTATAACGATCTCTCCATGCTGATGATGGACAGGAGCGAAAAAAATCGTTCTCTGACTGCCGGAGGGCACGGAGACGGAAAACGTCTACGGCTTCAACTATAATTCCGGCGCGGTGGAAGGCTTCGTCCATGGACCGGGGCGACGGCGACACCGTCGTAACAGTGGCCAACCACCAGAACACCAGCAAGCTGGTTCTGCGCGATCTGCTGCTGGGTAAGGGCATCCTGGCCTTACTGGGAACGGCAGAGAACGACAATACCATTGATACTCTCTTTAGGCACAGGGTTGTCGGCAACCGGCAGTTCAGAGAATGGGAATAGTGTCTCTAACAAAATAAAGACATCTTATTTAAATGTAATACTACATATTGCGTTTCGAGGTTGACAAAGCCATGCTGTCAGGATATACTGGAATCCCAATATATAAATGGGGAGGGCGTGGAAATGCGGATCGGCGGAATGCAGAAGGTGACGCTGCTGGATTACCCGGGTAAAGTGGCCTGTACGGTGTTTCTCTCTGAATGCAATCTTCGCTGCCCTTATTGCCACAACCCTGATTTGGTTTATCCTGTGGAAGAAGCTCCAGCTCTGCCCACAGAGGCTGTTCTGGCATATCTGACTCTCCGCCGAGGGAAGCTGGACGGCGTCTGCATCACCGGCGGAGAGCCGACGCTTCAACCGGAACTTCCGGAACTGATCCACAGGATTCGGGGCATGGGCTTTCTCGTCAAACTGGATACCAACGGAACGAATCCTTCCATGTTGAATCGGCTGCTTTATGAGGAATTGCTGGATTATGTGGCTATGGACATTAAGAACAGTCCTGCCTGCTACAAAGAGACCTGTGGCGGGGCAGAGGTGTTGGAACCCGTGCGCAGGAGCGCGGAACTTCTGGTGCATAGCGGAGTCGACTATGAGTTCCGTACGACTGTTTGCGCCCCGCTGCATACGCCGGAATGTATGCGGGAGATTGGCAGATGGTTAAGCGGTGCAAAGCGATATTTTCTTCAGCCTTTTGTGGATTCCGGCGCATTGGTTGGCAGCGACATGAAACCCCTGACGGGCGAAGAAGTCAGGACTCTGAGAGATAGCGTCTTGCCATATATTCCGAGCACACAGATTCGTGGGCAATAGAGAAAGAGAGGAAGAACTGACTATGTATAAAGTTATCAAGCGGGACGGACATGCTGCTGAATTTAGTCTCAGCCGTATTTCAAACGCCATTATGAAGGCGTTTGATGCCACGGGAATCTCTTATGCTTCGGATGTGATCGACCTTCTTTCGGTGCAGGTCACGGCGAATTTTGCGAAGGAAGTTAAGTCGGATCGAATCGGTGTGGAATCCATCCAGGACAGTGTAGAGGCTGTCCTGCAGCGGGCGGGTTATACCTCGGCACGGAAGATGCGGCACGGCTGGACGAAGTGGAGACGAAGGCAAAGACCGTCGGTTATATGCGTCTGCTGCGCCGCACGATCCGCCGCAGCGAACCGAATCGCGAGGAGTTGATTGCGTATTACAAGGAGCGGCTTACAAGTCTGATCCCTGCGGTTAAGGAATTGACTTTTTAAAAATTTATCGGTGGAGCACAGCTATGATCCGAATCTTCCCCATGGAGCTTCTTTCTGCGCGTCAAGCAGACGGGGAGAAGCCAGGTGATCCCCGGTCTGGGAGCAAGCACAACCACCGTCAGGACGGTCGCAGCAGACCGCTTCTGTCCTCCCAGCTGGCGACGCTCTACCCGCAGTACGCAGCGGCTGGGGACAAAAGGCCTTGCCGCGCGGGAGTGTCGGTCATTTTCTCGTTTTTGTGGGACATTTCACACCCCAGCGGTGTATTCTAATTGAAAACACAATAGGGAGGGTTTTTCATGAGTTCATTCAGTTCTCTTGAGCATCTGTATCACAACATCAAAAAAACACACCCCGGCATGACCCCGGCGCAGGTCCGTGCCGAGGCGGAGCGTTATCTCGGCGGCGCGCTGCAGCCGATGCTCTCTGAGCAAGAGATCTTTGCCGTCATTGAGCGCGGCCAGGGCATCGAAGCTAACCAGAATGCCGGAGACGGCCAGTACCGCCGCGAGGGCGTTCCACCACGCTCTCTGCCCCGCTATACCGACACGGAACGCCGGGCGCGCCGGGCGAAAGCGAAAAAGCTCCGAGACGGTATTTATGACTTCTTCGAGTATCAGAACAGCTACCTGGATGAATACAAATACCGTCTGGAGACCGGCGGGATCGACCCGCGGGATCCCGGTCTCACCCCTGAGCAGCGTGCGGAGATTGAAGAGAACGCATGCAGCTATGACCGGGGCGATCAGCGGCTGTTCTACTATATAGCCCCCACCGCCTCTCTGGAAGAGCAGGTGCGGATGGAGAACGCGAACCAGGAGATTGCGTTCCTCTTCGACAAAAACGACGCCCATTGGAAAGAATTTTATCAGCGGCGGGTGGCGGAGCTTAAGGAAAGCCATGACCCGGCGTTCGCGGAAAAAAGCGACGAAGAGATCCGGGAGCAGATTGAGACGGATATCCGCGCCCGCCGCGGCCAGATCCTCATGCAGCGGATGCGTGAATCCGCCGCGTTGCTCGATCATGTGGAGGACATGTCCGACCCGAGTCTCCCGACCGAGCAGCTCGTTGCCAACTACATCACACTCCAGAAGGCAGCCCATGTCACCCACGAAATTGACGGTCAACTTGCCAAAAACGGTTCGTTCTTTACGGTCTCGGAAGAGGATGCGCAGTGGCTGCGAGAGTTCCAAAAAGCACAGAGCTGTTTCGGCCTCGCCCTGGAGCGGATCGCCGCCTATGCCAACCCCATCAGCGAATTCCTTGACCCCGCCAGTCTGGCTGACTATGACTGCATCGCCTTGCAGCCCGCCTATGAAAATCTGTTCGAGAGTGCGGACCGCGGCACGCCGTTTCAGGAAAGGCGCGAGGCAAAACACAGAAATTTCAGAGCCTATGCTGCCGACGGTGTACAGGACAACTTTACCAATCTGCTATATGACGCCGCCGGTACGCTCTTTGTGCAGCGCGATACAGAGATCGACGAACGCTTCGACCGGACGGTGGAGGATTTCGGTTTCACGCTGGGCGAAAACAGCGCCAACTGCACCTGTGAGCAGTTCGACCGGGCTGGAAACTGCAGCATAAATCAGAACGCCGGAGTGGAGGAGCTGAAAAGCGGCCGTCCCCTTGTCTTTCGGCAGGACGGGCGCGTGGCGGTGCTGAGTCTGCGCTCCCCCCTGTCCTATGAGATGATCTGGGATAAGCCCGAGACCCTGTTCAACTATTCTCTGGAATATCAGAATGACAAGCTGCTCAAGCAGCTGGCTCAAGCGGATAAGTGGTATAAGACCCGCTCTCCTCAGTTCCGCAATATGCGCCGGAACTTCGAAGCGCTTACCGCCTCGGTGAAAGGGCTGGACGGCTCCCCTGAGCAACGGGAGCAGGTCGTGCAGAAGTATAACGAGCTGCTGGGCCTCTGCGATACATACCTCGCTACAAAGCCCCAAAACGGCGTGGGCAAGAACTCGCTGGAGCAGGGCCATATGGATGCGGCGAATGCGATCCGTACCTACGCCGCAAACAAGCTTGAGGAGTTGACCGCCGTTGCCGGTGCGCACCGCGATCTGGAGCGGTACCGCGACATGTCGGCGGAGCATATCCGCGCCGATGCCGCGCAGGCAAATCAGGCTGCGCGGGCGCAGCGGGAGCAGGAGGAACGTGCCGCCGCGCTGCGCGCATCCAGAGCCGATCTGAAGAAATGGCTGGAGGATCACATCAATGCCCCCTATGTGCAGAGGGCTCCGAAGAATATCAAGTCTGCTCTGCAGATCAGCATGTTGACTCTCAAGAGGAACAGCAAGGCGGAAGGGGATGACGCCAACGTTCCAGGGGGCATGGTTTGCTCCAGCACTTCGGTAACGCAGGCCAAAGCAAGAGACCTGGTTGGCGCCCTGATCGCCTTGGAAATGGTCAACCGTGAGCGTGAACAGCTCCGCGTTGATGGGCAGGACGGCCTCGGTCCCCTCGAGCGGCTGTTCGGCGGTGCAAACGGCGATATGGCCTGTAACAGTGAGATCAGAACTCTGGGCGAAGCCGCAGTCAAGCACATGACCGGCGTGGACATCGGGAACGACGAGGACATGACCGACCGGCAGCTGACGGATTTTCTGCAAAGCTTTGACGCGAAAGCGCTTGCCGATGCACTGCCTGAGACCGTGGATCTGAGGGAGCGTGTCAACGCCGCAGCCCGCACGGATGCGGTCAATGCCCTGCGAAATGCGGCGAAACCATTTCGTACGGCTGGCACGGGCGCAATCAGCGGCTTTACGACTGACAATATCGAGAAGCCGATCAATAAGCTGAGCGAGGATCTTGCCTCCGGTATTAAAAATACCGACATGGCGGTCAGTTGGCATCTGATGCGTGACTGCGTGATTCACAGCATGATCCAGCTGGATGACATCGGCAGCGGGGATGCCCACCGCTTTGACCGTATGCTGCGCGATCCCCAGGCGCTTGAGGTCCTGCGTCATGCCGTAGAAACAACGGCGTTGTTCAAGGAAATGGTGGTGAAGAACCTCAGTGAGGGGGGAGAACATGCATCCATCACCGCCATTTCAAACCTTCTCGCGCAGAAGGCACCGCAGACAGTCGCAAGGCAGATCCTGGCGAACGCCGCATTCAAGGGACAGGTCGAAAGCGGCCTGAAGGACTGCGGGATCACCCTGGGCAAAGGCGTCACCCTCCTCAAGCCCCGCCAGATGGGGAAATAACGGCGCATTCCCTATCCGTGTCGTCAGGACAGGCGTAGGCTCTTTCTTTTCCATCGGCAAGGCCCCGCCGCAGAACAGGAAATTCTGCGGCGGGGCCTTAGTCTGTCAAAACCATCCGGCCGTGGCTCGGCTTTTTCGCACTCATGGGGACAGCGGGCATCCGCAGGACATCATACGGGTTCGTGCCTATCCAACCGAAATACAGTCAAAAATCCGCCTGTGCTGATGCATAGGCGGATTTTTGCGGCCTGTTTCCGTACGTAAACATCCCACTAAGAGTGTGATAATGTAGGGGATGGTCGTGTACCAAAAGTGAGAATCGCATTTTTGGTAGAGAATACGGAAAATGCGAGTTCATTTTTCGTGGTGTGCAGAAAATAAGAAACGCATTTGCAGTGGCTTTACGCCACGCTTGGTA